>JAGWOR010000045.1 GCA_028870845.1 Gammaproteobacteria bacterium
CGGTTACCAAAGCCCGGAGCAGTTCGAAACCAACCACCCCCGGCAGGTCGCCTAAATGTTCTCCGCTACCTGTCCAGGTTTAGGGGTTCACTCCACCGTGTACTGATGAACGAGTGATGGCTCAAGTTTTGGAAGAGGCCTGATTAAGGATGTGCCAGCCATAAATGCCTTTCGCGGGGCATTTATGGCTGGTTGAGCAGCTTTTCGGACGCGCCGTTCAATGTTTCTTGTGGAGCTGCATTGCCAGCAGTAATTCAAGTTTATGCTCCGAGTTATGCAACGTTTGAGTGTAAATGCGATAACGCCAGAACCCTAGCAGTACCAATGCGGCCAGAACAATCAGTTCGTAAGCGGGGAATGGGAAATAAATGGTACCCAACAGTACGCCAACGGATATTATGAACACGAAAAAGTTAAGCATGGTGCCACCTGTAATCCGCCGTACAGTAATAACCATTTAGCAAACAGACACAACAATAACAGCTGATCCAGTAAAAATGTAGTTTACATATTTAACATCTGCGCATACTGTAACGCATGGGTGATCTTCAGTAATTGGGAAATATCCCGAGAGTAAGGCTGGGTGTTGTGGTAATTTGGAAGAAATTACGCGCCTGTAGCTCAGCTGGGTGAGCCGGGGTTTTCAGACGAAGCATTGCTTCGTCCCGGCGAACGCCGAGCCAGGGATGGCTCGGCAGGCGGGTACACCATGGATGGTTTATGCCATCGATAGTTTGAAGAAATAAAGCGCCTGTAGCTCAGTTGGATAGAGCACCTGGCTTCGAACCAGGGGGTCGGGAGTTCGAGTCTCTCCAGGCGCGCCACTACATTGCCTCTCATGGTTTTTATTTACGCCAGGTCGCTTGAGCCGCAGGTTCTATGGCCTCGGCATGAACACAATGGTGCAAAACTGACACAACCTGTCAGTTCGACCTGTCCGCATCCCGGCATTATGTCTCCTGATGAGCGTAATTACAGCGTCTAACAGCAATTCCACCTATCTGGCATGCAACCTGCATCTTGGAAAGCAGGCATGTTCATGCAAGACGAGTGATGTACGAAAAGCTCAAGAAGATCACCCTGCGCTATACCGGCACTACGCCGTTGAGCATCGCCACCCTGTGCCTGATTTGTGTGGTTTTTACCCTGATCATGGTGCATGCAATGCTCCAACTCGCGAGACTGTAGCAGGAACCAGGGCGAACAGGGTTTATCGCACAATTATTCCGGCATTCATTTCTTGTCCGGCGGGGCTCCCAGCAGTTTCCCATTGACTACACGCCCGTAATAGCTGTTTTTTGCGTGATATTTCTCGCGGGTTTCCTGCACACTACCGGTGAAGCGCGGATCCTGCGGCCGCTCATGGCTGACAACAAAGGCCGCCACATCCCAAGCCTGCTGGTTGGTCAGAGTTTCGCCCGCGCCGAAGGGCATGTTGGCCTTGATGAACTCCGCGGCCGTGCTGATGCCCTGCATGCCGGCGCCCCAATTGAACGATCGTGCACCCCACAAGGGCGGGAATACCTGCGTGCCTCCGCTGGAATAGCCATTGCCGTCACCGCCGTGGCACAGCGCACAGTTCGCGGCATACACACCGGCGCCGCGCTGGATATCGGCTGGTTTCACGGGTTTTGCCAGTTTCGGGTAGCCTGCACCCTTGGGCGTGATGCCCACTGGCAAACCGCTGGCCAGCCAGTGGAAATAGGTGACCAAGGCTTTCATATCGGGACTGTCCGCCGCGGGCGGCTTGCCGTTCATGCTGAAGCGGAAACAGCCCTGGATGCGCTCTTCAATGGTATTCACTTTCTTGTTCTTGCTGCGGTATTTCGGATATTCCACGTATGCCGCCCACATGGGCGCGGAGCCGGCCTGGCGCCCCTGGTCCACGTGGCAGTTGGAACAATTCAAGGCATTACCCACGTAGGAACGCGCATATTGCTGGGTGTTGTCGAACACCAGCAGGCCGCGCCAGATCATCTCGCCATCGGGACCGGAGGGGATTGCCGATGTTGGCGGCGGAGTAAAGTTTTCCGGCGATTGCGCCTGGAATTTATAGGATTTGTCCGGTGCCGGCCGGATCATCTCCGCACGCTCACCAGGCTTGAGTGTTTCTATATAGGCCGAGACCGCCCGAAACTCCGCGTCGCTTAAATTTCGACTTGCACGGCTCATGATGGTTACTGGCAGCGGATCACTCCGCATGTGGCGGAATGCCTGCAGGCGGGCCAGCAGGTATTGCCCAGACTGGCCGGCAAGAGCCGGTATGCCTGAAGGCATGCCGGACAGCTCCGGGCCATGACAGCGGACGCAAGCAGGTGCGTTCCTGCCCCAGTCTCCCATGGTCACCAATTGGCGTCCCAGGGCAATTTCTCCTGAAGAAGCCGTGTTTTTTGCGGCCTCAAATGGCGGGTGGATACCGCTGAAATAGGCGGCCAGGGCATCGATATCCTTGTCGCTCAGGGTTTTTACCAGCGGCTGCATCAATTCATTGACGCGCGTGCCGCTGCGCATGAGCAGCAGCTGTTCCCGTATATAGGTTTGCGGCTGCCCGGCGATGCGCGGGTACATGCCCGCGCCCTGTCCCAGCGGGCCGTGGCAGCTGGCGCACACCTGAGCGGCGGCGGGTGCTGCATGCGCGGCGGACAGTGCGACATTGCCGCAAGCCAGCAACAGCGTGCACAAAAGAATCCTGATTGTGTATGTCATGTGATTTCCGTCAGTGAATTGCGTTGCTGAGGTCATGATCTGGAAATCATAGTACCCGAAAATGAAATGCGCCAGTTGAGTGAAAATATTTCCGAGCCTTGGCAGCGCGTACCCGCATACCGGCTGCCTGTCATAAATATTTAACAATTCAGTTATGCCGGCTGGATTCCGCGATGCACAACCGGTGGATGCCCGGTGATGTGGGGCAGATTACCGGGTTACAGGAATTACCAGTTAGCATCTGGCTGTGATATCAAGGGAACGAATAGCTGGGCGTAGCGCTCAGGGCCGGGCTGCTGCGGGAATCAACGCGGGTTTTGACAGCAGCGCAAGGAATGCCATGGCTGCCATTGGCAGATGCCGGCGATGCAGCCGTCCCCAATACAACGGCCGGCTGCGGTTCAGTTCGGGTATCGCCAGCAATTTCAGAGTGCCGCTGTTCAATTCCGCCTCAATAGCGAAGCGCGAGATGAAGGCCACGCCGCTTCCGGCCGCCGCCATTTTCTTGATGGCCTCGGTGCTGCCCAGGCAGATGCTGTTGGCGAATTTCAGGCGCCGGCGCTGCAACATCAGATCCACAAACTCGCGGGTGCCGGAACCGGGTTCGCGTAGCAACAGGGTTTCCCGGCTAAGTGCCTGGTCATTGATGCGCCGCTGCCGTGCCAGTGGGTGCCGGGCGGAGGCGATGGGCACGATCTGGTCCTGCAGGAATACTTCGGCATGCAGTTCCGGCGATTTCAATGCGCCCTCCGTCAGGCCCAGCGCCAGGCGGCGGTTCAGCAGGTTTGCCTCGATATTGTGGGTATTGGAGATTTCCACGCTGATTTCCACCCCGGGATAGCGGCGCCGGTATTCCGCCAGCAAGGGCGGCAACAGGTAATTGCCGATGGTGCTGCTGGCGCCGATGGCCAGCTCTCCGGTGTACAGTTGCCGCATTTCCCGGACCGCGTCTTCCGCCTCGTTTTCCAGGGCGAAAATGCGCTGCGCATAGTCGTATAACAACATGCCGCTTTCGGTGAGACGCACGCCGCGCGGCAGCCGGTCCACCAGCGTGCTGCCCAGGGCTGCTTCCAGCTGCTGCAGCTGGCGGGTGACGGCCGGCTGGCTGATGCGCAATCGCGCGGCACCGGCGCTGATGCTGCCGGTTTCCGCTACGGCGTGAAAGATTGCCAGGTGCCAGAGATTCATAAATTTAATATATACGAAATATAGAAAATATGTATTTTAATTATGGGCCCTGCGGAGGTATCCTGCTCACCTTGAGCCCGGGGTTAGAGCAGCGGCCCACTTCTGCCGCACGCTCCAGGCCACGGACCTAAATATACGGACATACATTTGAGGAAAATCACATGAACAGATCCATGACTCTGAAGGCTTTGCTGATTGGCGGCTTGCTGACAGGCAGCCTGCTGTCCGCCGCACAGGCAGCCGATTTCTGGCAGTACCCCGCCATTCCGGGTTTCGGACCGGTGCACGTTTGGCCGGAAGCCACACTCAAGCCGCAAGCGGACATGACCTACAAGGCGGTGTTCGACCTGACCCAGGCGGGTAAAGGCCTGGACAAACTGAACCCGGGCTTTGATCACATCGCGCGCACCGTGAATGTATTCGCCGCTGCCGGCGTACCGGTGGAGCATCTGAAGTTCATCGTCATCATCCACGGACCGGCAACCCCCATCGCGCTTAGCGAGAAGGCCTTCGAAGCCAAGTTCCACCATCCCAATCCCAATCTCAAGGTGATTGCAGCCCTGCGCAAGGCTGGTGTGGAACTGTATGTATGCGGCAACGCGCTGGCGGATATGCACTACACGCCCGCTGAGATAAATCCCGAAGTCAAGATCGCCATGTCAGCCCTGTCCACGCTCATCCTGGAACAGAATCAGGGCTATGCACTGATGCGCATGTAACACACGTTTCCAGCCGGGCAAACCGCGGGTAACCGCGGTTTGCCCGTACGGGCATTCAGGTTGGTACGCATGATTTCAAACGGACAGCAGTGTTTCAGGTGGCTTTTGGGTGCCGTGTTGCTGGCGCCCATGATCGCAGGTGCATATGCAGCTGATACCGGCTGGCATGGACAGGCCCAACCGCCGCAATACCGCGGTGAGATATTCCCTCCCTGGCAGGGCGGCGCCAACAATCCGGCGCTCAACAAGGGGCTGGAATTCACCATCCCGGAAATCAACGACCTGCCGGATTTTCATGGAGATCTTCATAATCCCAAACTGGTGATGTTTGTCGGCGGGAATTATTTCTTTGCCATGGCGCCGCTGGTGCACGCCTTCGAAGCCCTGCATCCAGAATTGCGCGGGTCGATTTATTTCGAAACCCTCCCGCCCGGCATCCTCGAAAAGCAGATGCAGCATGGCGGCACCATCACCGTCGGCAACATGACTTGGACGGTGAAACCCGATGTCTATGCAGCCGGCAAGCTGAAGGTGGCCGACCTCATCAAGAAGGGCATGCTGGCCGGGCCTCAGGTTAACTATGTCAGCAATGATCTGGCCATCATGATCCCGAAAGGCAATCCCGCGAAGATCACCGGACTCAAGGATCTGGGCCGTCCGGAAATCCGCGTCGCCATGCCCAATCCGGTCTGGGAGGGCGTGGCGCGGCAGATCAAGCTGTCGCTTATTAAAGCCGGTGGCCCGGCGCTGGAAAAGATGGTGTATGAAACCAAGGTCAAGGACGGCAGCACGATACTGACCCATATCCATCATCGCCAGACGCCGCTGTTTCTCATGCAGGGACTAGCGGACGCGGGCGTCACCTGGAAATCGGAAGCAATATTCCAGGAACAGGTGGGCCATCCCATTTCCTTTATTCCCATTCCTGCTGCCGAAAACACCACGGCAGTGTATTCAGCAGCGATGGTGAAGGGCGCGGCCCATCCGCACGCGGCGCAGCAATGGTTGGATTTTCTGCGTTCACCCGCGGCATTGAAAATTTTCGAACACTACGGCTTCAAACCGGTCGCCGGCGGCGCAAAGCCATAAGTTTCGTCGCGGATCAGCGGTGCTCCCCGCCTGCAGGCAAGCCGCCAGTCCCGTATCGTCCTATTCAACGACCGATCCATGCCTGAGTCGCGGGTGTGCATCGCGTACATTTCATGGTAGCGGATGGGCTTCGCCGCCGTCGCCCAGCCGGCACTTTTAGACCGCGGGCCAGGCCAGGTGCGCAGAGCTGCCTGATTTGCAGCCTGGCTGGAAACACCAAGGAAAACAGTGGCTAACACCTTAACCTACCCAGGGCTGCTTAAACGGCCGGCGCTGCGTGCCGTTGGGGTTAGGTGCGAGAGTGAGGTTTGGTTGATAATGACCTTACTAAGGGCCTACTCACCACCCACCCACGGCAACGTTACAGAAAGTAAGCCATGCGCATACAGTCCCTGATCGCGCCAGCCATGCTGGCAGCAGCCCTGTCGGTCCTGACTTGCCTGCCCGCCGCGGCTGCGGAGGCACCGGCCGCCACTGTACCCCTGGAAATCCAGCACAATGTCGCACAATACGCCCTGGTTCAGGGGAAACTGGTGAATGGATATTTGAGTCAACCAGTCAAAAAACAAAACAACCCGCCAGGCGTAATCCTGATCCCCATGTGGTGGGGGCTCAACCAGCATATGCGGGATGTGGCGGACCAGCTGGCGCGCCATGGCTATGTGGCGCTGGTGGTGGACCTGTTCAACGGACATAGCACACGCGACAGAACCGAGGCCGCGCACCTGGCGGATGTGGCGGATTCGAACCCCGGTGCCACGCTTTCGAACCTCGAGCAGGCGGTTTCCTATATGACTGCCAAGCAGCATGTGGGCAGTCTCGGCGTCATCGGCTGGTCATTCGGCGGTGGCTGGGCCTACCGGATCGCCAGTGATCTGCCCCAGGATCTGGGGGCGCTGGTGGTGTTTTATGCACCGCCTTCCATCGAACCTTCGCAGCTCACTTCCCTGCGCATGCCGATCCTGGCTTTTTTCGGCGGGCGTGATCCCTTCGTGCCGCCGGAACTGGTGAGTAAGTTCCAGTGGGCTGCCGGCTTGGCGGGCGTAGCCCTAACAATCCATATCTATCCGGACGCCAATGTGGCTTTTGATGATCCGGATTCCACCTCTTATAACCAGAAAGACGCGGAGGACGCCTGGCAGCAGCTGTATGCCTTTCTGGCAAGCAATCTGAAGCAATAGCACTACCGCCGGCTTCTGCCAGCTAATCCGTAACTATATCGATCTCAGGCTGTCCATCTGATCAGCTCGGACTGAAAACTCACGGATGAAAAATTCAACTTACATCCAATGGGAGAACGTCATGCTGCATGTTCTGTGTTCCAGGGTTTCTCGCTTGTTAGTGGCCGGGATTTTCGCGTTATCTGGCATGGCCGCCTTGGGAGCGGGGTCTCTGGCGCCTTTATATTCCCAACTTCACTGGCGTGAAGTGGGGCCATTCCGCGCCGGCTGGTCCACCATGGCGGTGGGAGTTACGAGCCAGGCCAACGTATTTTACTTCGGCGGCGCCGACGGCGGCATCTGGAAAACCGACGATGCAGGACTCACCTGGCATGCGCTGTTCCAGCATGCCGGGTCGATTTCCATCGGGGCGCTGGCGGTCGCGCCATCCAACCCGGACATACTATATATAGGTACCGGTCAGGTGGCAGCGCGATACGACATAGTGGAGGGCGACGGCGTGTACCGCAGTCTGGATGGCGGCAAGACCTGGGAACATATGGGATTGAACGACAGCCGGCACATCGGGCGCATCTGGATCGATCCCAAGAATCCGGAGGTGGTGCTGGTGGCGGCGTTGGGCCATTATTTCGGCCCCAACAATGAGCGTGGCGTGTTTCGCACCACCGACGGCGGCCGGCATTGGGACAAGGTGCTGTACTTGAACAGCGACACCGGTGCGGTGGACATCAGCGCGGATCACGCCCATCCCAATGTGCTGTTCGCCTCCACCTGGCAGGTGCGCATGTATCCGTGGCTTTCCTATTACAAACCCCAGGCTGGCCCGGGCAGCGGTATCTGGAAATCCACGGATGAAGGCAAAACCTGGGTGCGGCTCTCCGGCCACGGCCTGCCGGCTGGGCCCCTGGGCCGGATTGGCCTGGCAGTGGCGCCCGGCACCAACGACCAGCGCGTGTACGCCATCATCGATACGCACGCCAAGGGTGAGGACGGGCTGTACCGTTCCGACGATGGCGGCGTGCACTGGAAGCTGATGGGCGCCCGCGGCCTGGGCAATTCCTATTTCGGGCGCGTCACAGTGGATCCCAAAAATCCGGACGTGGTCTTCGTCATGAACCGTTCGGTGGCGCGCAGCACCGACGGTGGCATGACCTTTCACTGGTTCAAGGGCGCACCGGGCGGCGATGATTACCATTTCATGTGGATCAATCCCGACAACGACCGTTATATGATCCTGGCAAGTGACCAGGGCACCACCGTCAGCGTGGACGGCGGCCAAACCTGGTCGAGCTGGTACAACCAGCCCACCGGACAGTTCTATCACGTAGTGGCCGATAACCGCTTCCCCTACCGTCTGTACAGCGGCCAGCAGGACAGCGGCACGGTGGAAACCAAATCCCGCGGCGATTACGGCGCCATTACTTTCCGGGATTGGCATCCGGTGGGCGGCGACGAACGCAGCTACGCGGTACCCGATAGCGGTGATCCAAACATCGTGTACGTAGGCGGGCTTGGCGGCCACGTGTCGCGCTTCGATGCGCACAACGCCAGTGTGCAGAATATCTCCGCCTGGCCCATTTCCCATTACGGCGAGCGACCCACCAAAGTCAAATACCGGTACAACTGGTTCTATCCGGTGGTGGCCGACCCGCTGGCGGCGAATACCTTGTATCTGGGCTCGCAATATCTGTTCAAAACCAGCGACCAGGGCCTGCACTGGTCCATCATCAGCCCTGACCTGAGCGGGGCCGATCCCAAATCCGCAAGCCATTGCAACAGCAATGAGATATCCCTGGAGCAGGCGCGCGTCTGCGGCTACGGCGAGATTTTCACCATCGCACCGTCACCGCTCAAACACCCGGTAATCTGGGTAGGCAGCGACGATGGTCTCATTCACCTGACACTGGACGGCGGCAAGCACTGGCGCAACGTGACTCCTACGGGCATGCCTTTCTGGGGACGCGTCAATCAGATCGATGCCTCACCGACGGATCCGGCCAGCGCCTACGCGGCCGTTGATATCCACCGCCGGGACGGCAGCGGCGTCTATATATTCCGCACCCATGACTATGGCCGGCATTGGACCAAGATCACGGATGGGATTCCCGCTGACCAATTCGTTTACGTGGTGCGCCAGGACCTGAAGGCCCCGCGTTTGTTGTATGCCGGCACCAACGCAGGTGTATATGTGTCATTCGACGACGGTGGCCACTGGCAACCGCTGCAGCTCAACATGCCGAATGTCCGGGTACGGGATCTCACCGTGCATGGAGACGACCTGATCGCCGCCACCCAGGGTCGCGGCTTGCTGATACTGGATGACGTTACGCCGCTGCGCCAGGCATCCGCCGCGGTTCTGGATGCCATGGCCTACCTTTTCAGTCCCGAGACCGCGATCCGGGTGCGCAATAACAACAATAAGGACACGCCTTTGCCAGCGGAGATTCCGGCCGCCAGCAATCCGCCCGCCGGCGCGGTACTGGACTACTGGCTGGGCAAGGAAGTGCATGGTCCGGTGCAGCTGGCCATCTACGACAGCCAGGGCCGCATGGTGCGGAGCTACGCGAGTACTATGCCCGCGGCCTCGCTCAAGACCCATCGTTACTTCACCGCGGGTTGGATAACGTCCCCGGCTGCTTTGCCGGGCACGCCAGGCGCGCACCGTTTCGTTTGGAATCTGCGCTACCCGCGACCACGGGCGGTCCTGTATGACTATTCCATTGCCGGCATCTATCACCGGGGTACGCCGGTGGTGCCGCAGGGACCGAGAGTATTGCCGGGGCAATACACGGTGGATTTGAGCGTAAATGGCCAGCATTATCGCCGCACCCTGCTCGTAGCGCCGGACCCGCGGGTTCAGCCGGCGTCGGATGCATTACAAAAACAAATCGATCTGGAGCAGAAAATCGATGCCGCCATGGACTCAAGCTATGATTTGCATGCAACACTCGGGCAGCTGCATGCGCAGCTGGTGGAGCTGGAATCCGGCAGCCTGGTTAAGTCCGGCAAAACCGGTTTGCTGCAGGCCGTGCATAATCTGGACCGGCAGGTGACCGCTCTGGCCGATAAACCCGGATCAGCGGACAGTTTCGCAGCCATCAACCGCGGGCTCGCCGACCTGGCCACGCAAGTGGACGATGGCGACCGTGCTCCACCGGCCGCCTATGTGGAAGCCTACAGGTTTTATGTACAGCGTTCCGATTCCGCCATGCGGCGCTGGAAACAGTTACAAACGACAGGAATCCCGGCACTGAATGCGCAACTTGGGAACTCGGGACTGGCGCCTGTGAAGCTGTGATTACAGGTATGACGATGAAATAAAACAAACGCCCGGCATGAGCCGGGCGTTTTTTAAAGTCAACCGGTTACGCCAGGTTCAATTGGAGTTTGCCACCTTCTTGAGACAGTTGATGATACTCTGGCTCATGTTCATGATTTCATCCAGCGACTTGGGGGTTTTCTCCACATTCGGGCAGCCTGCTTTCTTGGCGTACGGCACGAAGCCTGGTGAGGCCACTAAGGTACGCGCCTTCTGCAACCAGCTTTGCTGATCGGCCAGAGCGCCTTCATAGGCGCTTTCATCGGCTTTTACTTCCTTGGGTACGGACACCACTGCCTGATTGTATTTTTGGGCGCGCGCCATTAATTCATTCTGGCGCTGGTTGAGTTTGGCCGGTGCGGTGTTATTTTGATTGATTTCCTGATTGATTTGCGCCAGCTGCGCCTTGCAGGCCGCGAACTCCGTTGGATTGAGCTGCTTGCCGTTGCACTTCGACTGATAATCGGCTGTCTGTTTCTTGATGGATTCGTTGGAGTTCTTGTAGGCGGAGATGTCCGCCTTCAACTGTGCCATGTCCGCGGTAATCTGCTTGCCTTCCCCCACCAGCGCCTGGTTTTTCTGCATGCCGGCGTCAAACGCGGCTTTATGGGTCTTGATCCTGTTGATGATTTCTTCGCCCTGGGTGATCAGGCTTGCGACGGACTCGGCGCCCCAGGCAACGGAAAGCACTCCGGCCAGGCTGAGCAGGATAGCGATCATGAACATGCGTAACGTGGTCTTCATTGCAAGCCTCTGGTAATGGATTTGAGCGCGTAATTGTAGTGTGAAACCCTCTTGCCACCAAGTACCGGCCAGCCGCCGGGATGAGTGAAACCCCCTGATTTTACGGGGCTGGAGCCCGGGTCCACGCAAGAAGCGAACCCCCTCCAGTATAAAATAACGCGTCAAGCGGCCGGCGGTTGTCGCGGCATCTGCAAGATTGCAGCCAATTGGCCCGGGCACCGGGCTGATGGGAAAAATGCATATTGCCGCGGAATTTACCCATTACCTCGGAAATACCGCTCACAGGATGGCGGCAAAGTCGTCCTGGATGCGGCTCAAGTCCAGCTTGTTGAAGAAATTCGAATAGCACATCCAGGTGGCGAGTCCGTTCAGGTCGGCGATCTGCGCCGGCAGGAAGCGTGGCGGCACGATGATGCCCTCATCCACGTATTGCGCCAAGGTGCGCACGTCTTCGAGCGTGGTTTTGCCGCAGAACAGCATGGGGATGCGCTGCAGCATGCCCTTGCGCACCGCCAGGCGGAAATAATTGAATACCATGATGAAGCCCTTGTTGTAGGACAGGTCCTTGGTGAAGGGCTTGCCGGTGGGAATGCTGCCGCGGAATATGCGCGCGGCATTGGCGAAGCTATCCTCCTCGCCGATGTTCTGCTCCAGAAAAAATCGGTACACGTCCAGAAAATCACCGCCGTCCTCGGCGATCTGTACCGCACGAATGCGGTTGGCCAGGCGCTTGAGGCGGCTGGGGTAGGAAGCAAAAGTGACAACCTCCATTAGGATCGCAAGCCCTTCCTGGGTGATGGTGGAAGAGGGCGGTCCCTTGGAGAGAAATGTGCACACCGGCTGGCTGCTGCCGTTCAATGTGGTACCGAGATGCACCCAGCCCTCATGCACCTCCAGCACGCGCAGATCGAGTTCGTTGAATACGGCATCCTTGCGGATCTTGAGATAATCGGCGCCGGCCGCGGCGTCCGCCAGGATGCCGTCGGACAGGCGCACGCGCACCGTGCCCTCGGACTCACGGAATGCCTGATTGATGCGTTGCTGCAGGATCTTGACTGCGTATTCACTGGTGATAGTCTTGGCCGGCGGGATTAAAAGTTCACTTTGATCGATGTTGGAGATGGCGTCTCCCAGCAGTTTTCCCAAATCCGCAAGCGTGGGACCGCCTTCGTGAAAAGCATCGCCGGTGGAGCCGTAGAGTTCTTCCGAGAGTGTGGCGAAATCCGCTGTGCCACGCGCCTCCAGCATACGCACTACCTGGATGTATTCCCGGCACATGCGCCGCATGATCACCCCCAGGGGGTTGTACTGGCCCAATTCGCGGCTAATATCCAGTTCGATTTGATGGAATTCCTCGCGTTTGGCAACCGCATCGAAGCCCAGCGGGTGGCTTTGGTAATAGGCCTGGTCGATGCCCGGCAGTTCGACGGCGCCGCGCCGGAAGAATTCCTCCTGGATGCCGTTGTCCCATTTGATGTGGTCCAGGATGCGGATCGGTTTCTGGGCGGTTACGATGCGGTCAGAAAGTGTCCGGAGCGTCTGTTTGTAGCCGATGTCGTTGACCGCCGCCATGGCAGTACATCAGCTAGTAGCGATGCGTGCCAGCTTGCGGACTTCCTGCATGGCCACCGACAGGCTCGGAAAATCCACCACGTTGGCGCTTTTCATGTCGGCCAACATGCGCTGTGTGTGCTGGACTCGAGTGGAGTAGTTGGCGAACCACCTGTTGACGTGATCCATGGCGGTTTTTACGTCCGCCACTTTATTCAGGGCCTGGGTGGTCAGCAGGCGTTGCTGCAGGTAGAGGTTTTCGCGCAGGGTAGCGCGTGCTTCCGCCTGCCAGTGGCCGTCGACCGGCAGGGTTTCAATCTGGCCGCGCAGCCAATCGAGGCCCAGTTCGTGCCCGATATGGAAATAGATGTGGGCCGCCACGTCCACCGGCAAACGGGTATCACCGGCAATATCCACCAGATCGAAGGCTGGATACAGCATTGGCATCGAGGCGATGCGATGTCCGAGGGATTCCGGCACGCCCACATCTGAATACTGCTGCAGCATACGATGGTAGGTTTCCATTTGCGGTTCGCTCAGGGCAGCCGCCATGTGATCGGTGAGGTGCTCGATGCCAGGGCGATACGCCGGCACAACGGTGGCGATGTCCAGGCGGCCGTGCATGTGATCCAGCAGCCAGCGGCTGGCATGCTTCAATAAACCCACGCTCTGTACCGACATGGCGATCTGCACGTTGGCAGGTATTTTGTTGTCCAGGGCCTCGATCGATGACCACACTCCAACCATGCCGAAGCTCTCGCGCGCGATGGTGTAGGCGCGCGCCACCGAGGCGATACCCACGCCGCTCTCCTCCTGGGTGCGCTGCGCGAATGTCGGACCCATGCGGTTCACCATGCTGTTGGTGATGGCGGTAGCGATGATTTCGCGGCGCAAGCGGTGTTTAGGCATGAATTCGCGGTATTTCCTGCGCAGTTCCGTGGGGAAATAATTTTCCAGTTCGTTGGCAAGGTAGGGATCTTCCGCCACATCCGATGCCAGCAGGGCGTTGTAGATGGCGATCTTGCTGTAGGCCAGCAGCACCGCCAGTTCAGGTCGGGTGAGTCCGTGGGCGGTCGCTCGCCGTTCCCTGAGCGCGTCTTCTCCCGGCAGGAATTCGATGCTGCGATTCAGGAATCCGGTTTTTTCCAAAACCGACATGAAATAGGCATGCTCATTCATACGCACCCTGGCCTGGGATTCCGCCATAGAAAGTGCCTGGGCCTGCATGTAATTATCACGCAGCACCAGTGAGCCGACCTCGTCGGTCATGCTGGCCAGCAGGGTATTGCGCTGATTGACGCTGAATCTTTTTTCATGCGCCACCAGATTCAGCAGTATCTTGATGTTTACCTCGTGATCCGATGTGTCCACGCCGGCGGAGTTGTCAATGAAATCGGTATTCAGGCGTCCGCCGTTGAGCGCGTATTCCACGCGTCCCAGCTGGGTAAGGCCCAGATTGCCGCCCTCACCCACGACCTTGCAGCGCAGGTCGCGGCCGTTGATGCGTAGCGCGTCGTTGCTGCGGTCGCCGACTTCCGAGTTGCTTTCATGGCTGGATTTAACATAGGTGCCGATGCCGCCGTTCCACAGCAGTGCGACCGGCGCCTTGAGAATTGCCCGCATGAGTTCCGCGGGCGTCATCTGGTGGGCTTCGATGCCGAGTGCCTGGCGCGCTTCCGCGCTGATCTTGATGAGCTTGGCGGAGCGCGGGTACACGCCGCCGCCGGCCGATATCAGCTTGCTGTTGTAGTCGGCCCAGGACGAGCGCGCCAGGTCGAATAGCCGCTGGCGCTCCTTGAAGCTGGCCGCGGTATCCGGATCCGGGTCGATGAAAATATGGCGGTGGTCAAAGGCGGCCAGCAGCCGGATGGTGGGCGACAGCAGCATGCCGTTGCCGAACACATCGCCGGACATGTCGCCGATGCCCACCACTGTAAATTCCGTGGTTTGGGTATCGATACCCATTTCGCGGAAATGCCGCTTGACGGACTCCCAGGCGCCTTTGGCGGTAATCCCCATTTTCTTGTGATCGTAACCTGCGGATCCGCCGGAGGCGAACGCATCCCCCAGCCAGAAGTTGTACTCCGCTGATATGCCGTTGGCGATATCGGAAAAGCTGGCCGTGCCTTTGTCCGCCGCCACCACCAGATACGGGTCGTCGTTATCATGGCGAACCACCTGCGGTGGCGGCACGATCTTGTCCTTGACGATGTTGTCGGTGAGGTCCAGAAGGCCGCGCATGAACGTCTGGTAGCAGGACACCACCTCTTTCATGACGATTTCGCGATTGTCGGTGCGCGGCAGCTGCTTGACGTAAAAGCCGCCCTTGGAACCCACCGGCACGATCACGGTATTTTTTACCTGCTGGGCCTTCATCAGGCCCAGCACCTCGGTGCGGAAATCCTCGCGTCGGTCCGACCAGCGGATGCCGCCGCGCGCCACCTTGCCGCCGCGCAGGTGTACGGCCTCCACATGCGGTGAATACACCCAGATTTCATACATCGGCCGCGGCAGTGGCAATTCCGGGACCTGCGCGGAATCGAATTTGAACGAGACATAGGGTTTGTGCTCACCGCCCTTGAGGGTCTGGAAATAGTTGGTGCGGATCGTGGCGCGCACCACATTCAGAAAACTGCGCAGTATGCGGTCGTCGTCCAGGCTGGATACGGATTCCAGGGCCTTGTCGATCTCATCGGTGTACTGGGCGATGAGCGCGTCGCGCTGCTTGGCTTCTTTGGGGTTGTGGCGGGCCTCGAAATACCGCACCAGCAGGGCTGCGATTCTGGGATTGTCGGTGAGTGTGCGCTGCATGTACGCCGGGCTGAAGGTCAGGCTGGTCTGCAGCAGGTATTTGCAATACGCGCGCAGCACCATGGCCTGCCGCCAATTCAGTTCCGCGTCCAGCACCAGGCGGTTGAAGCCGTCATTCTCGGCATCACCGCGCCATACTGCCGCGAATTGCTCGTGGAAATCGGCCCGTACCTTGTCGATATCCAGTTTACCCGTGTAAATCAGTTCGAAGTCCTGGATCCAGAAGACGGAGTCGTCGGCTAATACCACCTTGTAGGGGCGCTCCCCCATGACCCGCACGCCCATGTTTTCCAGCATTGGCAGGGCGTCGGAAATGGAGATTTCCTGCTCGCGGTGAAAGATTTTGAAGCGCAGATAACCATCGGGCGCATGTTTGGGACGGTACAAGCTCATGCACAGGCTGTTTGGCCCGCTGAGCGCATCCATCTGTTCGACATCGAAGGCTGCGGCTTTGGCCTTGATCTCCTCCTGGTAGGCGACCGGGAACTGGTTGCCGTAGCGGCTGAACAGCTTTAATCCCTGTTCCTCACCGAAGCGGTCCAGCAACACCTGCCGCAGTTCGTCAGACCAGGAACGTATAACCTGGGATATTTCCAGCTCCAGGGCTGTACGGTCATATTCCGGCAGCTTCCATGGGGTCGTGCGGATGATGATATGCACGCGCGCCAGCGCCGATTCCGACAGGTGCACCTCGCGTTCGACGCTTTTGCCATTCAGCGCCTTGAACAGGATGCTCTCGATTTTGCCGCGCACCTGGCTGTTATAGCGGTCGCGCGGTATGTACACCAGGCAGGAAAAGAAACGCCCGAAACTGTCGCGGCGTATGAACAATTTGACCCGCTGGCGTTCCTGGAGGCGAACTACTCCGATGGCGGTTGACAGCAGTTCGTCGACGGTGCTTTGCAGCAGTTCATCGCGCGGGAATGATTCCAGAATGTGCAGCAGCGCCTTGAGATCATGGCTGCCGCTCGGCAGTCCCGAGCGCCGTATCACCTCAACGACTTTCTGACGCAGCACCGGTATGTCACGCGGGCTGCGACTGTAGGCAGTGGAGGTGAACAGTCCCAGGAAACGCCATTCGCCGCTGACGTTGCCTTGCTTGTCATAGCGCTTGATGCCGACGTAATCCAGATAGCCGGGACGATGCACCGTGGCCAGCGAGTTTGCCTTGGTGATAATCATGAATTCCCTGGCGCGCGCGCGTTTGCGCACATCCTGAGGCAGCACCAGGAAACTGGAGGAGATTTTCGCGCCGCTGTCGCGAAGTATGCCCAGGCCGGACTGCGGCACGATCTTGAGCAGATCCTCGCCTTTTTCCTCGACCAGATCGTATTCGCGGAATCCCAGGAATGTGAAATGGTTATTCGCCAGCCATTCCAGGAACTTCTGGCCTTCATCGATTTCGCCGTCGCCCAGGATCGGGCGGTACTGCTCCACCGCAGCGCAGACTTCACCGACTTTCTCGCGCATGACGTGCCAGTCGTCCACGGTGGCGCGCACGTCGCGCATGACCGCACGCAGTTCATCCTCCAGTTTCTTGAGGACGGCGACGTCGCTTTGATGGTCCACCTCGAGATGGATCCAGGATTCCACCAGCCCGCTTTGATGCGGCTCGTCGGCGGAGTCCAGGCGAACTACGGCGTCCTGTTTGTCGCGCAGCAGATAGAGGATGGGGTGTACGGTCAGGTGCACACCGATGCCGTGGCGGGTCAGCGTCATGATGGTGGAGTCCACCAGGAACGGCATGTCGCCGTTTACCATTTCTATGATGGTGTGCTGGCTCTTCCAACCGTCTTTTTTAACACTCGGATTGAATACCCTGACCAGGGTATCGCCGGCTGGCCGCCTCTGGCCGAATTTCCAGTGGCCAAGCGCTGCGGCGTACAGGTATTGCGGGGTGCACTCCAGCAGGTCTTCTTCGGCAATATCGTCGTAATATTGCCGCAGGAAACTTTCGAATATCGGCGAAATGTCCTGTTTCTTGGCGAATGCAACGACTTTTTCGAGCTGGGATTTCCGGGAATCCGTTTTGCGTAGCTGCATGTTGGCGTGGGCTTTGAAAAGTGTGCGGATTAAGTCCGCATATTTTAACGCTTTTTCATTTACGGTGGTTTAACGGCGGTGGCATCAAGGCAACCGCGAGCAAGCCGCCGAAGGCCGGTAATACGGGCAGGCGGCGGCTTATTGGCTGCGCTGCAGGTCGGCGATTACCGCCGCCAGCCAGCGACAGGCGGTTCCCCCGGTGATACAGCGATGATCGAAGGTGATCGATAATGGGATGCGTTTATGCACTTCAACGCCGCCCAGCACCGGCACCACGTCATGCCGCAGCCCGCCGGTGCCTAGGATAGCCACCTGCGGCGGCACCACCACCGGGGTTGCGTAGCGGCCGGCCATCATGCCGAAGTTGGAGAGTGTGATGGTGGCGTCCTTCATGTCGGCGGGGGCGACGCTGCGGTTGCGGGTGGCTTCCTTGATGCGGTTCAGATCGGCGCGCAGCTGCTGGGCATTCTTGCGGCCGGCATCGCGCAGCACCGGGACGATCAGACCATCCGGTGTGTCCACCGCCATCGCCAGATCCAGTTGTTGATGGATGGTGCGCTCCAGTTTCTCGCCGTCGTACCAGGCGTTGAGTTCCGGTTCGGCACGGCAACCCACCACAATGGCGCGGATGATGCGCACCGTGATGTCCTGTCCCGGCAGCCAGTTGTGGATGTCGGCATCATCGAACAGCGTGCATTCCATGACTTCATTGCGCGCACGCGTCATGCTGGCGTGCATGGCACGGCGCGGACCGCGTAGCGGTTCGGCAGTTCCATACTTCACATCGCTGCGCGCCGGCGGCAGCTGCCAGCGTGCGGTGACCGATGTGCTTGCTGTATCGGCCGCGTGTCCCTGTGCAGCGCGTACGTCATCGGCCGTGACCGTGTCGTTTCTGCCGGTGGCCTGGCATGAGGACAGTTCCACCCCCAATTGCTTGGCGAGCATGCGTACCGAGGGTAGGGCTTTTACCTGCGCCGGAGACTGTTTCTGTTTCTTGCGGATGATGGCGGTTTCAGCCATTACTTCATTGCCGGTGGGCATGTTGCCTACCACCGTGCCGCTGTCTTCCGCCACGGGCTGTGATTTTGCCGGGGCAGCGGCCGTGACTTTCACCGCGGCCTTGGCTGCCGGGGTACCACCCTCCAGGTCAAAATCCACTAGCGCGGCATGGGTGGGGATGATGTCGCCCGCCTTGCCGTGCAGCTTGAGGATTTTCCCGGCCCAGGGCGAGGGCACGTCCACCACCGCCTTGGCGGTTTCCACCGACAGCAGCGGCTGGTCCACTTTGACCACGTCGCCTTCCTTTACTTGCCAGTGGACGATTTCCGCTTCCTGCAAACCTTCGCCCAGATCCGGTAGGTTGAATGTTTTCATATCAGGCCTCCATCACCTTGCGGATACCCGCCGTGACCCGCGCCACGCTCGGCATGTAATCATGCTCGAGTTTAAACAACGGCATGGGGATGTCGTAGCCGGTGATTCTTTCAATCGGCGCCTTGAGTGAATAGATGGCTTTCTCGGCAACCGTCGCGGCAATTTCTGCGCCTACGCCGCAGTTTTTCGGGGCTTCGTGGATAACCACGAGGCGTCCGGTTTTTCCCACGGATTCCAGGATGGTTTCGAAATCGATGGGGCTGATGGTGGCAAGATCGATAACTTCGCAGTCCACGCCCTGGTCCGCGAGACCGGCTGCCGCCTGCATGGTTTCATGGATCATGGCGCCCCAGGATACCAGCGTTACATCGTTGCCTTCGCGCAGCACGAAGCAGGTGTCCAGCGGCAGGGCCTGGCCGTTATCCTCCACTTCCTGCTTGTTGATGCGGTACAGCCGGGTGGGCTCCAGGAATACCACCGGGTCCGGATCGCGGATGGCCGCCAGCAACAGACCGTAGGCGCGCGACGGCGAGGATGGCATCACGGTGCGGATACCGGGCATATGCGCAAACAGCGCTTCATTGCTTTCTGAATGGTGTTCCGGCGCGTGGATGCCGCCGCCGGAAGGCGCGCGCAGCACCATGGGTACGTGCAGCCGCCCGCGGGTGCGGGTGCGCAGCCGGCCGGCATGGTTGATCATCTGGTCCACTGTGGGATAGATGAATCCTGAGAACTGGATTTCGGCCACCGGTTTCATGCCCATGGCAGCCATGCCGATGGACATGCCGGCAATCAGCGCTTCCGCCAGTGGCGTATCCAGCACCCGATCTTTGCCGAAGCGCTGCTGCAAGCCGTTGGTGGCGCGAAACACGCCGCCGTTCACGCCCACGTCTTCACCCAAAACCACCACCGCCGGGTCGTGTTCCAGCTCATAGGCCAGGGCCGCGGTTACCGCTTCCACCATCGCCAGCTTAGCCATGCTGCTGTTCCTCCGCCACGGCCGCGTCCCGCTGGGCCAGGAGATTCTCGGGCATGTTGGCGAACATGTGGTCGAACATGGATGCCACCGGCGGCTTGCCGGTGTCCTTATATAGTTTCACTTCCGCGTCCATCTGTGCGCTGCATTCCTCCAAGAGCTTTGCTTCCTTCTTCTGATCCCAGGCACCCATGTCCGTTAGGTATTTACGCAAGCGGATCAGGGGTTCCTGCTTGCGGGCTTCCTCCACCTCGCGCTTGTCGCGGTAGCGGGTGGCGTCATCGGCGGTGGTGTGGTCGCTTAAGCGGTAGGTGAGGGCTTCCACCAGGGTCGGGCCTTTGCCGGAGCGCGCCTTGTGCAGCGCATATTCCATGATGTCGCGCACCGCGATGATGTCGTTGCCGTCCACCTGGATGCCCTCAAAACCGCCGGCAATGGCTTTCTGCGCCAGGGTCTCGCAGGCCGTTTGGGCCGCCAGCGGCACAGAGATGGCCCACTTGTTGTTGGAAACCACGAACACCACCGGCAGCTGGTAGGCACCGGCGGCGTTCAGGGACTCGTAAAAATCCCCCTGCGAGGTGCCGCCATCACCGATCACCGAAACCGCTGCGCGCTTTTCACCGCGCAGCTTGAAGGCCAGGGCTGCGCCGGCGGCATGATGGCACTGGGTGGCGATGGGCACGGCCCAGGCAAAATCGTGGGCCGGGCCGGAGAAGTTGTTGCCGCGCTCGTCGCCGCCCCAGAACAGCAGCACTTCATGGGGTTTCACGCCGCGCCAGAACTGCGCGCCATACTCGCGGTACATCGGGAAGAACGCGTCCTCGGGCCGCATGGCGGCGCCGATGCCTACATGGGTGGCTTCATGACCCAGGCAGGAGGCGTAGGTGCCCAATTGCCCGGTGCGCTGCAGGGCGATGGATTTGGTATCGAACACCCGCACAAAGGACATCATGCGGTACATCTTCAGGAGTTCGTCGGGGTTTTCGGCGAACTTGGGAAGTTTTTTCTGGGTAAGCCTGCCATCGGAATCCAGGTATTGCAGGTATTTGATCTCGAAACTCGCGACGGTTTTCAAACTGTGTCCTCCTCAAGCGCGGGAAGAATGCGGCCGTACGAATGCACGGAAAACCATTGGAAACCCTGGCCTCAGCAGGCCCGCCATTATACAGGAGTCGCCCCATGGGCCGCTTTGATCTGGTTGCCTGCTGCCAGTCGGCTAGAATGGTTCACATCTGCATGCAACGGTAACCCGCCATGACCGCCAACAAACGTGATCTGGAGCAGGGCATCCAGACGGATCTCAGGGGCCGGCTGACCTATTCGGGATATCTGTGTCTCGATCAGGTGCTCAATGCCCAGAAACCCTTGAGCCGGCCCCTGCACCATGACGAAATGCTGTTCATCATCCAGCACCAGACCTCGGAGCTGTGGATCAAGCTGATGCTGCATGAACTGGAAGCCGCCATCGGCTATATACACCAGGACCAGCTGGAGCCATGTTTCAAGATCCTGGCGCGGGTCAAGCAGATCCAGATGCAGTTGTTCAACCAATGGTCGGTGCTGGAAACCTTGACGCCCTCGGAATACGCAGAGTTCCGCCAGCTGCTGGGGCAGGCCTCGGGTTTCCAGTCGGTCCAGTACCGGGCGCTGGAGTTCATGTTGGGCAACAAGACCGCGGAAATTCTGCGGGTTTACCAATACGATCCCAAGGCGCATGCCTATCTGGAGGGTCTGCTGCGCCGCCCTAGTCTGTACGATGAATTCCTGCGCTATCTGTCACGCCGCGGGCTGCCGCTGCCGAACGACCGCATCGAGCGCGACTGGTCCGAACCCTACGAACGCCACCCGGGTGTGACCGCGGTTTTCAAGACCATCTACGAAGCCACCGACCAATGGTGGGATGCCTATGAAATGTGCGAAAAGCTCATGGACGTGGAGGAATATTTCCAACTATGGCGTTTCCGGCACATGAAAACCGTGGAGCGCA
>JAGWOR010000071.1 GCA_028870845.1 Gammaproteobacteria bacterium
CCACCGCCCAGCACCTGAGTTATGAACTGGCGCAATATTTCGTGGCCGATGACCCGCCGCGGGCGCTGGTGGACCGCCTGAGCACAACCTGGGTGCACAGCCACGGCGACATTGCCGCGGTGCTGCAGCAGCTGTTCGAGAGTCCCGAGTTCTGGTCGGCGCGCTATCGCGGCAACAAATTCAAGACGCCTTATGAATACGTGATCTCCATGGCGCGCGCCTCGGGCATGCAGTTCACCGACGTGCCAGCCCAATCGAAAATTTTGCTGGGCATGATGGCGCGCCTGGGCGAACCGCTGTTTGGTTGCGTTACGCCCAACGGTTACAAGAACTCCAGCGAAGTGTGGCTCAATCCGGATGCCATGATGATGCGCCTGAGTTTCGCCGCCATGGCCGGCGTGGGCCGGCTGGACGCAGGTCAGCAGATGAAAAATCCGCAGGCCTTGGACGCGCAGTTGTACGGCACCCTCACGGGTCTGTTCAGCAGCCGGGAAATCGCCAGCATTGACAGCCAGCCGCCACGGCTGCGCGCCGGCCTGATCCTGGGCAGCCCCCAATTCCAGTACCGCTAGGAGAATTCCCATGAACCGCCGAGAATTCCTGCGTCAGGCCGCGCTTCTGTCCGGCGCCGCTCTGGTGAGCTTCGGCACCCGCGGCTGGGCCGCGCGCCTCGGCCAGGCAGTGAACGACAGCCGCCGGCTGATCGTGATCTTCCTGCGCGGCGCGGTGGACGGACTGAACGTGGTGGTGCCATACGGCGACCCTCGCTACTACCAGGCGCGCACCAGCATCGCCATTCCCAAGGCCGGGACCGGCGGCGGCGCGCTGGACCTGGACGGCTATTTTGGTTTGCACCCGGCGCTGGCGCCGCTCATGCCTTATTGGCGGAACAATACCCTGGGCTTCGTGCATGCCAGCGGCTCGCCGGATCCCAACCGTTCGCATTTCGAAGCCCAGGCCTACATGGAAACCGGCGCTCCCGGCGACGGCGCTATCACCAGCGGCTGGATGAACCGGCTGGTAGGCGCCATGCCCGGAACGCATACGCCCACCGAAGCCCTGAGTCTGGGAGCGGTGTTGCCGCGCATCCTCACCGGGCCCAATGCGGTATCCAACCTGCCCCTGGGGCGCAATGCCGGCCGGCCGCTGCCCATCGACCGGCCGCGGGTGGCGGATGCCTTCGCCGCCCTTTATCAAGGCGACAGTCCCGTGGACCAGGCCTTCAAAGATGGCCGGCAGTCCCGCGGCGAACTCATGCGCGACATCCAGCAGGACATGGAGAATTCCTACAACGGCGCCCCCGATGTCATTGGTTTTTCCAGCGACACCACCCGTTTGGCCCAGCTCATGCAGCGCGATGCCCGCGTTCGCCTGGGGTTCCTGTCGGTGGGCGGCTGGGACACTCATGTGAACCAGGGCGCATCCCAGGGCCAGCTGGCCACCCATCTGGCGGCCCTGGGGCAGGGGTTGAACGCACTGGTGCAGGGTCTCGGCCCCCTGTACCGGGAAAGCCTGGTGCTGGTGATGTCGGAATTTGGCCGCACCTTCCGCGAAAACGGCAACGCCGGCACCGACCACGGCCACGGCAACGTGCTGTGGCTGATGGGCGGCGGGGTCAACGGCGGCAAGGTCCACGGCCAGTGGCCGGGACTGGCGGATGACCAGCTGTACCAGAACCGCGACTTGGCGGTGACCACCGACTTCCGCCAGGTGATCAGCACGGTATTGACGCGCCATCTGCAGCTGCCGGATGCCAAACTCGCCAGCGTATTTCCCGACGGCATCGGTGTCACAGCAACGAAACTTTCCGGGTTGTTCAACGCCTAAACAGCCGGCATCGAAAAAGCGTACACTTGCGCGCTGCACATTTCCCTTAATTCCAATCCCAGGAGGTCCGTGTATGTCCCTGTCCATGTACCAGGCATCCGTGCCGGTATTCATCCGCATGCTCAACAATCTGTCGTCCATCCTGAAGAAAGGCGAGGCCCATGCCCAGGCTAAAAAGATCGAGCCTTCGGTGCTCATTAACGCGCGCCTGTATCCCGATATGTTCACCCTGGCTCGCCAGGTGCAGATTGCCACCGACCAGGTGAAGGGCTGCGCGGCACGGCTTTCGGGAGCGGAGCCCCCCAGCTACGAGGACAAGGAACAGAGCTTCGCGGAACTGCAGGCGCGCCTGGAAAAAACACTTCAGTACCTGAAAAGTTTCAAGCCGGAACAGATCGACGGCAGCGAGGAACGCATGGTGAACCTGAAAGTGCGCGACAAGACCATCAGCCTCAAGGGCCGCGACTACCTGTTCGAGCGCGTGTATCCCAATTTCTTCTTCCACGTGACCACCGCCTACGACATCCTGCGGCACAACGGCGTGGAGATCGGCAAGGGGGATTTCCTGGGGTTGTAAACCTGAGTTCCGTCATACCGGTGTAAACCGGTATCCAGTATGTAAATAGGACTGGATTCCGGCTTCCGCCGGAATTACGAGAGTAGGCGTTCGCCGGAATGACGGGATTGACGGACATTCGGGGTTGCACTTACCGTCATGCCGGTGACAACCGGTATCCAGGATTTGGATAGAACTGGATCCCAACCATTCCACGTTCGTGTTGAGCTCTTTGACTTCGCGCACAGGGCGCTGCGCCTGTCCTGAGCGGAGACCAAGGCCCCAGAGCCTGCACCGTGCTTGATCCGGGGCGGGTATAAGACGGTGATGAGTTATCCGCCCAGCCGTGAGGCCTATACTGTGGCTGTTGGGAGGTCACGAGCATGCATACACCCCGCAATGTCCTGATCATCCTGTTGGGCATCATGGCTGCGGCCTGCGCCACCCACAGTCCGCATCAGAACATGAGCGCCGCTGCGCGCACGCTGCCCGTCAAGCAGATCTATGTGGTGATCGCAGCCGATACGCTGGTCAGCGCCGATCCTGGGTATCTCCCCAGCATGGCGCGGTTCAAAAACCTGCTGCGGGAAAAAATCCAGACAATCTATCCAGGCACGCAGGTGGAATTCCGCCATCCGCTCCCGGGCATTTCCACGGGCTGGGAGATGATGGTTGAGGTGCAGGATTTCAACTATGTATCCCGAACCAGGAATTTCGAGGGCGACCAGTTCGCGGGTGACGCCAGTTTGCGCGTGCACATCCAGCTTTCGGATGTAGGCACGCACCGGAAATTCGTCGACTACATCCTGGGAACTTCGCCCGTTTATCCGACCAACCAAGTTCACGTTGCCACAGTAGACGTATCCACGGGCGCGTATTCCACGGCTGCGCAAGTGGGGAATTCAAACCTGCATGTCACCACCGGGCAATTGCTGGAAACTGTTTCGGCCGATATTGCCAAATCACTGGATCGCCAAAGCCTGGTCATGCGGCGCCCATAAGCCAAGCGCCGGATCTGGCGCGCTCATGACCCAATCCTGTGCCGGATAGCCTGCAGATCGCCCATCTCAAGGATTAACCCACCACACGGGGGGGTGCTTATGCCGCGTATCTACGGACCCAAGTCGGAATGGAAAAATCCCGGCCGATGACCTGCATTGCGAGTTGCAGCGCCGCAAGTCGACGATTCAGAATTTGCAATTCCAATACTGGCCCTGTCATTCCAAGCGTCGCAATTGTGGCTCTGGTGTTCCGTCTGTTGTTTGGGTACAGTGCCTGGATTCGCATGGGAATGTTCTGTGTCAGGCGATCCGTCGGCCGTGCGGTAAATTTATAGGACCATCTGGAATAATCCGGGCTTGATTGTACTGGCAGGTTTGACGTTACCGTGTAGAGTTGGGTCTCGCTGCCCCGTTAAATTCACCCTTAAGCGCCCAGCACTCGTCCTGGTTCAGGCACAGGAATTTCCGTGTG
>JAGWOR010000006.1 GCA_028870845.1 Gammaproteobacteria bacterium
TAGCGCTTGCTTGGATAGGTATAGTTCACTACTTAAATAAAAATATGTCCTGAATAACACGGGTGGTATTCATCAAAGCGTCGGCGCGCTTATGGTGCTGGAACGATAGCGCTTCATAAAATACATAGTAATCAAGATAGACGAACCTGTACATGGTCCGGCGCCAATTAATGCCCATACGGGAAACGTGTCGCTGCTGAGCGGGCAAACCCGCAGAAGCGGCCCGAAGAGGCCGCCTTAGAGGCTTTATCCCCACATCCGTGACCGAAAATCATGCTGGTCCAAGCTGACTTTTCACCAAAGACTGCACTCGCTACCTCCTGTGCAGACTTTCCCTAGTGCGCCAAGCGCATATTTTCGTCGCGGAATTCGGCGACAGCAATTACACTTTCGTTGATGCGACCTGGACGCAAGTCGCCGGCAACAGGCACAGCGCTTGCCGGCCATTAGAGATCGTCTTACGAATTAAGACGGGGTATGAACCTCGGGCAAACAACGAAAGGCGTTGCTTATCGCAGGTGGCGCTCGAAGAAGCTTGCCATGATTCGATACGCTTCATTGGACTCGGGTAAGTCTGGAAGTAACCAGAAGGCGTGGGGCAGGGCATCGAACACCACGAGTTGCGTTTCGTCGCCCGCGCGCAGCATCGCACGGTCGAACAGGCTTACGTCGCCGAGAAAGGCATCACGCGTGCTCGTCAGGAATAGCGTCGGCGGAAGACCAGAGAGGTCGCCGCGCATCGGCGAAACCAGCGGATCGGCTGGATCTGCGACACCGATATAGGTGCGCTGCACGCCGAAAGGCCCATGCCAATATGGGTCGATCTTGCCCCGCAACCCGTCAAGGGTAAAGAAAGCCCTGGAATCGGGGCGAAGGCTGAAATCACCAGTGCCAGAGAAAAACCCCAATGCACCCGGTTCTGGCAGGTGGCGCTGTTTCAGCGCCATCGCAATCTCACCGGTCATCTCTGCACCCGACGAGGAACCGTAAATCGCGACAGCACTGGGCGGATGCTGTTTCAGCACGGCGCGATAGACCGCAATCACATCATCGATCCCAGCCGGAAATGGGTGCTCGGGAGGCATGCGGTAGTGCACCGCAATCACTTCAGCCCTCAGCAGATTTGCGAGCGGAATGCTCTCCACCAGAGAGCAGCAGTCGGTTTCGAAGGCCCCGCCGTGGACATCGATAAGCACAAAGTCCCGTCGCTTACCCGCGGCGGTTGGCGGAGTTACGATGGTGACGGGTACGCCCGCTATCTCACCGTGCGCGACCTTGGCTGGATATTTGCGCAAGGCAATGCTTCCGTCCTTGTGTCGACGCAGGTCTTCACGCTCGCGCCATTGCGCCAGCGAAGGCTGGGCATGTTCCGGGGAGACCGGACGTGCCAGCAACTTCCGGGCCTGCGCGCTGATAGTCGTCGGGATCTGCACGATACGCTGGATATAGGCCGTGCCATCGGGGGCGATTTCGGTGCTATCGCTGGTGAAGGGAGGAGTCCACGCTCGCGGCTGCGTTGCGGTGCATGCCTGAGCCTGCGCAGGGACCAGCAAGACTCCAAGGAGAAGTGAAAAGCAGATCGCCGTACGCCAGGACATCATCGACCCCCATGCGCAAGTACAGAACGGCGGACGCCAACCGAAAAAGGCGTCCGTCATCTCTCTTGAAAGCTGATCGGGATTGCCTGCACCCCGTCGTCTGCGACCGGCCGGAACCCACCAACAGATACTTGCGCATGATATCAGGTGTAGGTCGTGTTACCTCTATCTTAATACAAGCCGTTTGATCCAGGCGCCTGGGTTTGGGCTACACTGAAAACTCATCGAAGCACTCTGACTCTTCTGAAACTTACAGCGCAAGGAACCAAAATGAACGATGCGCGCCGTTGTGTGTGCGCGCTATGACATCGCTAATGGCAGAGCTGCTTCATACGTGCCAGGAAATTCAAGGAGTCGTCAGCCATGGGCATTTTCGGCGCTAGTACCGGTCGCCGGGGCTGGAATCACGGCAGGTTCGTACTTCGCGTATTTTTTTAGCAGCGCCTGAAAGCGCGGATCGTGGCGGATCGAATCCCAAGTTGGATCAAACTTCAGCAGCGGAACGGAAATATTTTCGCCAGCTGGTGTCGCCAGCAACCGACCCAGCCCCGCAATCGCCTGGCCCACCTGACCGAGCTGGGCTTGTACCTGTGCCATATTCAATAGTGAATACTGTTCTCGTTGCGCGCTTTTGGATGCCTGCCTGTATTTGATAAAGAGTTCTGCCTGAGCAAGTGCCTCTTGGGCGCGCCCCAGTCGAGCATACGCCCAACTGAGGCTGCCGCCATACCGTATGCGCAGTTCCGGATGCTGATCGAGCGTTGTCTCGAGCAGGGTAGCCGCGCTCTGGTAGTGCGCCCACGCCAGCTGCCGATTGCCGGCTGCCCACTCCACATCTCCCAGTAACCCTTGCGCTTCCCAGCGATCACGAGCGGAGCTTTCCTCAGAGGCCGCCGCGAGCATGACTCGGCGCGCGCCATTGTAATCTCGGCGATACAGCATCAACTGGGCAAGCGTACGGGAATATCTGAACTCTGCGCGCACACTCGCGGGCGCGCCATTCAATACTGCCTGGGCTCCCTCCAGGTCGCCATCGAATACATGTGTATACGCAAGAGCGCTCATGGCCGGTAAGGAGCTGGGATCAATTGCGAGCATGCGGTTGAATATTTGCTCGGCCTGCCCATAGTGGCGCAGTTCCAAGTAGACGTGACCCAACTGGCTCAATTTGTTGAGGTTGCGTGGATCGAGCATCACAGCTTTTTGATAGGCATGAGCGCATGCATTGAACAGACCCAGGTGATAGTAGGCCGTGCCGACGCCATAAAGCGCATCTGCATTCTGCGGCGCAAGCTCCACAGCCTTCTGGAAAGCTGCCAAGGCACCTTCCGGATCGGTCGTTACATACAGGTCGTAATATCCCTGAGCCAAGTGCGCAGCCACGCTGTTGGGTGCCAGCGCCTCGAGCCGCACCACAGATTGCTTCGCCTGCCCAGCCAGTTGCACTCGATTGGCGACTAACACGGGAGAGGCATTCCAAGCCATCAGCGATGATGTCTGCGCCAGCCGTGCCCAGGCGAGAACAAATTTCGGATCCTGTTGGACAGCGGCGCGGTAGTGCTTGACTGCGGCCTCGAAGTCCGAAGGTTTGAAATTTGAGTATCCGCGGTCCGTGTAATATGCGGCACGCAAAAACAGATCATAGGCTTGTTGATTCTGGGTGGGAGCGGTGTTCAGGTGTGTGGATTCGGTATGGGTCAATCTGACATCCAGCGCGGCCGCCACCTTTTGCGCCACCTCGCCCTCTACGCCGAACACATTGTCCAGCGTTCTTTGGTAACTCTGCGCCCACATATGATTGTCAGTTCGGGCATCAATCAACTGCACGTTGACTAACACCTGATTGCCGGCTTTTTGCACACTGCCTTCAAGAATGGTGGCAACCCCAAGCTGTTCACCGATTTTTGTGAGGCTCTCCGGGTGGCTTGCGTACCGCATGGTGGAGGTGCGCGAAATCACTTTCAGGTTGCCGATGTCGGCAAGCTTGGTGAGGATTAAATCCTGTATACCGGCGACAAAATAGGCATCCTTCTTGTCGACATTCAGATTCTCGAAGGGCAGCACGGCAATAGATTTGGCTGGTATGGCCGTAGCCGCGGCAGGTGCCATACCCACCGTAGCAGAGGCCGGCGTTTCGGTCGTGTCGGCAGTCTTAGCTTGAAGGGCAGATAGGTGTGCATGGGAAAACTGCAGGGCATAAAAACCTGAAATCATCACCAGGGTGATCACGATCGCCGTGACCACTGCGCTCATCTTCCAGTGCCGCCGCTGCCAGGTGTCGGGGCGGGCTTGGCCTTTGGGTTCGATCAACAACCAGGCCAGCACCCCTACCACCGGGAACCCCAATAGCAGGACGATGATCACAGCGGGTACAGCACTCGACCAGCCGAAATAGGGAAATGCACGGCTCACCAGCTGGATCAAAAACCCAACCACCACCGCATAGCCCACCATCACACCATATAAGTGGTGCTGCTTCAGGCGCACTAGGAAGTTTATTGGCTGTTCCGGAACGGGTTTCTTCTTCGCCATCCAGTCCCCCAACCCATCGAAGTAGCACTACTATAACTTGGAAACGATTATTTCCGGCATTATGGCGGCTGGCGCGTCCCGCACACCGGGCTACGGCTGGGTACCTGTAAGCACGAGGAAAACCGGTGAGCGTGTCCAGACGAATGTCCGTTACTGGCCGGTAGCTGCATTCCACACACTATCTTCGGTGAATAAACCCTGCTGAGCATCGATCTGCCCAGCAGGGCTAAAACTCTAGAACAACGCAATCAACAGCAATACCAAACCCACCACACTCGCGAGCCAAACCAGCGTGCGCAGATATTTGATGCCGGCCATGTAAACGATCAGATAAGCCAGCCTTCCCCAGAAGTACAGCTGTGCGCCCCAAAGCGTCAGACTGTCATGGCGGTTGAGGACTGCGGCCAGCAACACCAGGGCCACAAACAATGGAAAGGTTTCGCGGAAATTATGAAACGCCCGCTGGGTTCGTCCGCCTACGCCTTCCAACGCCGGCATGGACTGTTCGCGGTTGGTGAAGGCCCAGCCCAGACCATATTTCTGTGCCTTGAAAAGAAACGCCAGCAACATTTGCGCCAGTCCCAGCGTCGTACTGTAGAGCAGCATTTGTAGTTCAGGACTCATGGATTGCTCCCTTGTTGTTGATTGAATAAAAAATTTGATCCTTAGTAGGGTAGCCCAGTCTGGAAAATATTTGCGGCCGGTAGCTGCTTATTGTGCGTTAGGATGTATAATTATTCTTATAAATCAATTAGTTACAGGATCCGCATTCAACGCCTATTCCACCGGATCCAGCCTCACCCACTTTCAGCGAAATGCATTCAGCTGTTTATGCGCGGCGATTGCTTCCCTGCGGCTGGCGGAAAACTCAATCACTGGCTGCGGATAATCTTTGCCGATGATGCATCCGGCTTGCGACTGTTCGGCTGCGGACATTTCCCAAGGTGCGTGCAGGTATTTTTCCGGCACACGACGCAGTTCAGGTAACCAACGGCGGATGTAATCGCCGTCCGGATCAAATCTGCGTGACTGCAGCACCGGATTGAACACCCGGAAATAAGGCGCCGCGTCCGCGCCGCAGCCGGCCGACCATTGCCAGCCCATGGTGTTGTTGGCCAGATCCGCGTCCACCAGCGTGTCCCAGAACCAGCGGCTGCCTTCCTGCCAGGGTACGCGCAGATTCTTCACCAGCAAGGAAGCCGCCAGCATACGTACCCGGTTGTGCATCCAGCCACTGGCCCAGAGCTCGCGCATGCCGGCATCCACGATGGGATAACCGGTGCGCCCCTGCTGCCAGGCCTTGAGCAAGCTCTGGTAATGCTCGCGCCACGGAAAATGCCGGTATTTTTCATACAGGGGCTGAGTGGTGGTGTGCGGAAAGTGAACCAGAACGTGATGGGCAAATTCGCGCCAACCCAGCTCGCGCAGATAGGCGCCAGCGCCGTTTTCCAGATGTGACTCGCCCGCTGCATAACCGCACACAGCATGCCAGACCTGGCGCGGTGAAACTTCGCCGAAATGCAGATGCGGCGAGAGATAGGACACCTGGGTGCGGCCCGGAAAGTTTCTGCCTTGCGGATAATCCGCCAATGCACGCTTGAGAAAGCGGCGTAATTGCCGGTGCGCGCCCGCTTCCCCGGGCTGCCAGAAATCCGCGAATTGCTTTGCCCAGCCAAGCTTGGGCAGCAAATACAACTCACCTAAACCCAGGGATGCCGGCCACTTTCCGGGTGGTTTCAAGGCTTCCGGTACAGGCAGGGGTTGTGTGACTGTGACTGTCCGCTGAAATGCTTTCCAAAAAGGCGTGAACACGCGATATGGCTGACCCATGACGGTTTTGAGTTGCGCGGGTTCATGCAGCAATGTGCCGGCGTGGCTTTCGGCTACAAGACCCTGTGCATGTAAGGTAGACATGATTTTCATGTCCGCTGTGGCGATATGCGGTTCATACAGGCGATTCCAGTGCACCTGCACGGCACCGGTTTCGCGTATCAACGCCTGCAGTGCCTCTAACACATCACCCCTGCGAATAACCAGACGGGATAACTTCTGCCGCAAACACTGATCCAGTGCCGCAAGGCTGTGGTGCAGCCACCAGCGGCTGGCCGCGCCTGGCGGCCATGGTTCTCCTGTGCCGGTTTCATGGATATACACTGGGATCACCGTTTCAGCATGGCGCAGCGCGGCTTGTAATGCGGCATTGTCCGCAAGCCGAAAATCCCGCCGGAACCAGAGGATGGCAAGGTGCATAAAGTCGTGTTCGAAATCCGGGACAGGTATGATATGAAATATCACCCTTCCATGCCGGGATGCTGCGCAGATCCACTGCACTTCAAATTGAGAACAAACGCGTGGAGTTCAGCACCCGCAACTGAATCGAGGAGACCCGCATGATTGTCGTCACTTCTGAATATGTGGCCGGTTACCGCGTCAAGGAAACCAAGGGCCAGGCATTCGGCCTGGTGGTGCGCAGCCGCGGTCTCGGCGGCAACATCATGGCCGGGTTGCGTTCGCTGGTGGGCGGCGAGATCACCGAATATACCCAGATGCTCGAAGAAGCCCGCCGCCACGCGGTGGACCGCCTGGTGCAGAACGCCACCGCCATGGGTGCCAACGGCATCGTCATGATGCGCTTCGATTCCTCGGAAATCGGCCAGACCATGAGTGAAATCGTGGCCTATGGCACCGCCGTGGTGCTGGAAAAGGCCGGCTGAAATGCTGCGCCGGGTGCTGCTGGTACTGGGAATCGCCGGCCTGGTGGCCGCGGGCATCTGCGTGCTGGCGCGCGCCTACGGGGCGGCTTTGTATTTTTTGATCCAGGGGCTGGCGCTGACCCTCGGCATCCTGCTGGAGCGCTGGCGCTACGTGCACAAGGTCACCCGCAGCAAAGGCCGCTGGCAATCCACGGGGGAACGTTTCGTGGATCCCACCAGCGGCAAGCTGACCGAGGTCTACTACAACCCGGATACCGGAGAACGGGATTACCAGGAGCAGGGCCCAGCGCGCTGATCCCAGGCTTTGTATATCAGTCCACACGGTTGCGCCGCTGTCCCTTACTGAAGGCCTCAATATTCAAAGCCATTTCTTCGATCACTCGCTGGCGTGCTTCACGTGCCGCCCAGGCCACGTGCGGCGTGACGATGAGGTTGGGAATACCGGGTGCCAGCAACGGGTTGCCATGCACCGGCGGTTCCTCTGACAGCACGTCGATGCCCGCACCCCCAAGCTTGCCGTTCCTGAGCGCCTGCGCCAGCGCTTGCTCATCCACAATACCTCCACGGGCGCAGTTGATCAGCAGCGCGTCGGGTTTCATGTGCGCCAGTTCACGTGCACCGATGAGATTTGTAGTTTCCGGCACTTTCGGCAAATGAATGGTGAGCACATCCACCTGTTTCAGCAGTTCACTTAACTGCAACCGTCCCTGACGGTTGTCATCTGCACTATGCGCACCTAGCAGCACCCGCATGCCGAAAGCCTCAGCCACCCTGGCCACCGCTTTGCCGATGTGGCCATAACCCAAGATGCCGAGTTGCCTGCCTTGCAGTTCACGGGTCGGGTAGTCCAGCAACGTGTATTGCGGCGCACGCCGCCATGCGCCCTGCTGCAGCAGAGTTTCGTATTCCCGCAGGTGCTGGGTGAGTGCCAGGATGAAGGCGAATACCTGTTGCACAACGGATTGGGTGGAATAGGCGGGCACATTGCATACTCCGATGCCGCGGCGTCGCGCCGCATTCAAGTCCACGTTATCGGTGCCGGTGGCGGCCACGCATACCAGCCGCGCACGCACCAACTTCTCCAGGATTTGCGCGCTGAGCTTCACCTTGTTGGTCAACACAATTTCGGCATTGCCGACCCGTTCCACCACCTGTTCCCCGGCACTGGCGCCGTAGGTGTGCATTTCCCCCAGCACTTGGTGCAATGCAGCCAGCTCCAAGTCGCCGTGATGACTGACAGTATCCAGGTCGAGAAACACACCCCGCATGCCGTCATTCTCCCGCTTATGGTTGGCTCAGGTAAACTGCCGCTCCTGAATCACGGTCTCAGGGGAAGCGGGTCGCCATGTACACACCGGAATCCTTCAAGGTGGACGAGCCTGCCCGCCTGCAACAGATGATGCGTCGCCACCCCTTCGCGCTGTTGCTGACCAAACACGACCATGACTTCGAGGCAACGCATCTGCCGTTCATGCTGGAGCCGGAACTCGGACCACATGGCACCCTGTTGGCGCATATGGCGCGCGCCAATCCCCACTGGCGGCTGTTCGACGGCCGCCGGGAATCGCTGGTGGTTTTTACAGGTCCGCATGCCTATATCTCGCCGTCCTGGTATGAAAGTCCGGTGACGGTCCCCACCTGGAATTATGCGGTGATACATGCCCATGGACGGCCCGTGGTGATCCAGGACAAAACGCGGGTGCGTGCACTGCTGGAGCAACTGGTGTCAGAACATGAAGCTTATGTACAACCACCCTGGAGTACGGCGCAGGCCGACGCCTACATTCAAAAACAGCTGGATCACATCGTTGCGTTCGAAATCCAGGTTACCCGGCTGGAGGGGAAATTCAAGCTCAGCCAGAACCGGTCACACGCCGACCAGCAGGGCGTGGTGCGTGCCTTGAGCGGATCCGATGACCCTTTGAAGCGTGACATAGCCGAATTGATGCGCCAGCAGCTGGAACCTATCTCAAAATTCCGTTCACCCTGAGCGGTAGCGCTGAAGTCGCGAAGTTGAAGGGCGCCGGGTACTGGAATTATCAGTGTTTCGACTTCGCGGAGCTGAGCTCAACACGAACGGCTTGAAATTTTGAGATAGGTTCTAGAAAAGTGAGCGTGTGCCGCCCTCCAGTTCCAGCAATTGCCGCTTGATCTTGAGGCCGCCGCCAAAGCCGGTGAGGGAGCCGTCCGCGCCGATCACCCGGTGACAGGGAATGATGATGGGAATCGGGTTCTGCCCGTTGGCGGCACCCACGGCGCGTGCTGCCTGAGGTTTGCGGATGCGGCGTGCCAGCTGGCCGTAGGACCAGGTGCTGCCGTAGGGGATGGCGCGCAGCGCATTCCACACCCTGAGCTGGAACTCGGTGCCGCGGGGCGCCAGCGGCACGTCGAACTCGCGGCGCTGCCCGGCAAAATATTCACACAATTGCGCGATGGCCGCCTTGAATGGCCGTGGATTTTTCAGCCATCCCTTTTCTGGATGGCATGGATGCTTACCATCCTGAAAGCCGATGGTGTGTAACCCCAATTCATCGCCCGCCAGGAGTAATGCGCCAACAGGGCTGGCTATGGTGCAGTAGTACATAAGTCCAATCTCCGTTTCATAGTTCGCCTGGATTTGACCTGGGCGTCCGCGGAAGCGCGCCACAGATACATGGCAGCATAGGCGCGCCATGGGCGCCAAACCTGCGCCTGCTTCAGTAAAGCGGCCGGCGTCAGGCGTTTGCCATCTCCACAAGCGCGCAGCAACCCCAAATCAGTCTGCGGAAAAGCATCCGGATCTCCCAGGGTGCGCATCGCCACGTAGTGCGCGGTCCACTCGCCAATGCCCCTGATGCGAGTAAAACGGCGCACAAACTCTGTGCTGACAAGCTTGCTGTCAAAGCTCAACTTACCTGCGAGCACAGCTTTAGCCAGCGAGCGAATGGCATTCGCGCGAACCTTTGGCAGGCCGCCCAGTCTTGCGGCCGCCAATGCCTCAGGCCGGGGAAATATGTGCGTCAGACCGAAGCTCTGGAAACCATTGAGCGGCTTCCCGTATGCCTGCACCAACCTTCCGGCCAGAGTGGTGGCGCCCTGCACCGTTACTTGCTGCCCGAGGATGGCGCGCACCGCCAGCTCGAATCCATCCCAACTACCCGGGACGCGCAACCCTGCATGCCGTTTCAGCTGCGGAGCCAGCAAGGCATCGTGCTGGAAACTTTTCATGATGACGGCGGGATCGGCCGCCAGATCAAACATGGTCCGTATCCGGGTCACGATCTGTAGTAGTGCTGACGAATCTGGGAAAAGCACATGGACTTCCAGGGCATGCATGTGTTTTGCCGGCCGTACTTCCAGTACACCCTGCTGGCCATTCCACTCGATGCTGCGACGGTAAGTACCGCTCACCACCAGTTCCACGCCCGGGATGGCGCGTACCGCAAGAAACCCGATCAGTGAATCCCAATCATAGGGCGGGCGGTAGGCCAGCCTGAAAACATATTCATCCGTTTCCGTTGGCGATGATGCGGATTTATTTAGGCGCCGTAATTCCGTGGGCGTACGACCGTAGAGCCTGGAAAACCTATCGTTGAAACGGCGGATGCTCTGATAACCAGACGCCAGGGCCACCTGCGCCATGGGCAATCGCGTATCGCTGATCAGCTGCTTTGCAAAATGCAGGCGCCGGGTCTGGGCCACGGCTATGGGTGATGCCCCAAGATGCTGCATGAACAGCCTGTCCAGATGCCGCGATGTTACACCCAAGCGTGCTGATAGAGTCTCCACGCTGTCACCATCCAGGGCGCCTTCGGATATCAACCGCAGGCCGCGGCTTACGGTTGCCGAGGTACCGTTCCAGGCCGGCGTACCCGGCGCGGTTTCCGGCCGGCAACGCAGGCAGGGACGGAATCCGGCGTCTGCGGCGGCGGCGGCCGTGGGGAAATACACCACGTTTTGGCGTTTCGCGCTGGGCGCCGGACAGATGCAGCGGCAGTAAATGGCCGTGGATGTGACGCCGATGAAAAAACGCCCGTCATAGCGGGCGTCACGGCTCAAACGAGCCTGCTCACAGGTTTTGAAGTCCAGTTCCACCGTTAATCCAAACCAGGATAGATGCACGCCGTCTACCCTAAACGCTTTGCGGTGAACTGGCTAGCCGTTTTCAGACATGGTTATTGGAGCACAAAATGCAGGGGGCGGGCCATATTCGGCCCGCCCCGTTTGTAGCGTCGCTTGTTACGATGCAGTGTTCAGCCGCAGGCCGGCATGCGTTCCGATTGGGGATTGTTGATGTTGACCGGCTTGCTGGAAGCGGGAATTGCCACGATCAGATAGGTATCGCTTAAGCGTTGCGGAACACGGCAATTCTGGCCCGGCTGGGTAACCAGAATCGACACATCAATGGTCGGACCAGTGCTGTCGATTTTGGTGAAACGGATGGTGTAGCCGCCGGTGTTTTGGTCACCGATAAACGCGGCCAACACCATTTGCTTGGAAAAATCCACCTGTGGCTTGTCCGGTGCGCCGGACATGCCTTTGAATGCCTTGTCCCAGAGCGCGTCGAAATCAGCCTGGGTATGGATATCCTTGTATTCCTGATCCTTGATCAAGCTGTGATCGCCGGATGCCACAACCGTGGCCCCCGAATTTCCGCCGCCCATGCTGGCGCAACCCGCCACCAGCAAAGTCGCCGCACACGCCAGCATCAATGTATGCAAATAATTTCTATTCACGATCCGCCTCCCAATGCAGTGTAAGGGTGAAATTGTACGCCACAATAAATTAACGCGCTTGTTTCAGAAGATACACGATGCTCACATCCGCGCTGACATTGATTTTTCCGGGCTCATATTCGGTGCTACCGGATTTGCCCGATTGCAGGCTTGCAGCCATCACTACGGGGCGCGGGCTGACGCCGGAATTCTCGGTAATGCTGTAAACCGCGCCCAGCTTGACACCGGCTGCAGCTGCGACAGTCAGGGCCCGCTTGTGGGCGTCTTCCACTGCCTGGGCAAGGGCCTGACGCCGCAAGTCCGGCATGTCGCTTCGGTCCAGGGTGGCATTGCCGAGGTTTGCGACTCCAGCTTTCACCAGTGCAGTTACCAGCTCCGGGTATTGCGACAGGTTCCGCAAAGTGAATTCGATTGCCCGGCTTACATGCTGGCCGACAAACACCTGTTTGTCATTTTGCCAGCGGTATTCCGGCCATATCGATATGCTGGCAGCCACGATATCGCTGCGGGCAATCCCCAGTTTGCGCGCGGCGTCAATCACCTGTGACGCCTGTCGCTCCACTACCGAGCGCGCGGCTGCCACGTCCTGGCTGGTATCGCCGACAGACAGCGAAACATGCGCCATATCCGGAACAACGCTGATGGAACCGTGACCCTGCACCTGTATATACGGCGCTGCTGGCAGGGAATCTGCAAGCAGCGTGGCCGGCATCAGCAACCACGGCAGGGCAATGAACAGACGCAGGCATGACAAGATGCGTTGCTCAGTCGGCGAGTACATAGGCAAACACCAAAGGCGCCACGATGGTGGCATCTGATTCGATAATAAACTTGGGCGTGTCCGCGCCCAACTTGCCCCAGGTGATCTTCTCATTGGGAACGGCGCCCGAATAGGAGCCGTAGCTGGTGGTGGAATCACTGATCTGGCAAAAATACGCCCAGAGCGGCGTCTTCTGCCGCAAATCCTGCTCCAGCATGGGCACCACACAAATCGGGAAATCACCCGCGATGCCGCCGCCGATCTGGAAAAACCCAACACCCTTGCCGTCGGCGTTTTTCTGATACCAATCCGCGAGATACATCATGTATTCGATGCCGGTGCGCACCGTATGTACATTCTTGATATCGCCCTTGATGCAATGAGCCGCGAAGATATTGCCGAGCGTCGAATCTTCCCAGCCTGGCACGATGATGGGCAGGTTTTTTTCCGCCGCCGCCAGCATCCAGGAATCCCCAGGATCAATCTGGTGATGCTTTTGTAACGCGCCGCTGCGGATCACCCTGTAAAGAAACTCGTGGGGGAAAAACCGCTCGCCTTTTTTGTCCGCGGATGACCACTCTTCCAGCACCGCATTTTCAATGCGCCGGATAGCCTCACCTTCGGGTATGCAGGTATCAGTGACGCGGTTCAAATGCCGGGCCAGGAGTTTCTGTTCCTCGGACGGGGTTAATTCACGATATTTGGGAACGCGCACATAGTGGTTGTGGGCCACCAGGTTGAAGATGTCTTCCTCGAGATTGGCGCCGGTACAGGTGATGATGCTCACCTTGCCACGCCGGATCATCTCGGCCAGCGACAAACCCAGCTCCGCCGTGCTCATGGCGCCAGCCAGCGTCACCATCATTTTGCCGCCGGCGGCGAGGTGCGACTTGTAGGCCTTGGCGGCGTCGATCAGGGTAGCCGCATTGAAATGCCGGAAATGCTGCTGGATAAAACTGGCTACTTCATTGAAATACTTGGATTTTGTGCGGTTCTGCTGGTCGAGCATGGTGCGTCCTCACAGGCAGGAATTCGTGGAAGCAAACGCAGATTGTAACGGCTGCGACACGGCCGTGGTACGTTTCAGTCTTTGGTTTTCGATCCGGAAGATCCCGCTTCCCGGGCCACGGCCTCCAGATCCAGCCTTTGCATCGCATCCAATGAGGCCTCCATTGCGCCGGCATGGCACAAGCCGCTCAAGGCTGCGGCCTCATAGCCCTCGCGGGCGGCTTTCATACAAGCTGCACGCACAGCTGCCGCCAGGTGTTTATCCGCGCTATTCAAGGGTGTTTCATGCCCTCTAACCGCCATCCGCTGTTAATTTTATGTAGCGAGGTATCTGACCAGTATAGCCGGGCCCGGCAGCGCCATGATTCCGATACAATCGCTGCGGTTATCACACTCATGGATAGGCGCCCATGCAAAATCAGCGCAGTCTCGGCCTGGCCACCACCACGTCCATCGTGGTCGGCAATATGGTGGGCTCCGGCGTATTCCTGCTGCCCGCCTCGCTCGCCGTGTACGGTATCTACAGCCTGTGGGGCTGGGGGTTCAGTACGGTTGGGGCATTGCTGCTCGCCTGGGTATTCAGCAGCCTGTCACGGCGCCTGGCCAAGGCCGGCGGTCCCTACGCTTATCCTCGCGAAGCGTTCGGCGATTTTGCCGGCTTCCTGATTGCCTGGATCTATTGGCTGAGCATATTCGGCACCAATGCCGCCATCGCCGTGGCCTTCACCAGCTACCTCAGCACTTTCATTCCGGTGCTGGCCGCAGTACCTCTGGCGGGTGGTCTGGCGGCCATCGCCGCGGTCTGGGTGTTGACCGGTATCAACATATGGGGAGTGCGCGCCGCCGGCAGCCTGCAATTGATCACCGTGATCCTAAAGCTCGCGCCATTGCTGGCATTGGCGATATTTGGACTGTTTCATTTCGATCCTAAAATACTTAACTCAGGTCATCCCAGCGGCTCGGCTTTTCACGCCATCAACACGGCAGCCGCCTTCACCATGTGGGCCTTTTTGGGCCTGGAATGCGCCACGGTACCCGCCGAACACGTCAAAGATCCGGAAAAAACCATCCCGCGTGCCACCATTCTGGGCACGGTGATCGCAGCGGCTTTCTACATCGTCTGCACTACCGTGGTGATGGGCATAATTCCCAGTGCCACGCTGGCACACTCCAACGCGCCCTTTGCCGATGCCGCCAAGATTATCTGGGGCAACTGGGGCGATTACATCATCGCCGCCACCGCCATGATCTCCTGTTTCGGCGCGCTTAACGGCTGGATCCTGATGCAGGGCCAGTTCCCCCAAGCGGTGGCCGAAGATGATCTGTTCCCCAAATTTTTCGCCCGCCAGTCACGCCGCAATACGCCAGCCGTGGGGCTGCTGGTTTCCAGCGTGCTGGCCAGCCTGCTGATCCTGATGAATTACAGTAATGGTTTGGTGGCCATGTTCAATGTGATCCTGTTGCTGGCCACGTTTTTCGTGCTGGTGCCATACATGTTTTGTGCCATGGCGGAAATTGTCCTGAGCCGTAAACAGAAGGGATCAAATAAACGCCCATTATTCAACTTGATGCTCGCCTGTCTGGCTTTCGCTTTCGCGCTGTGGGCCGCGGCCGGCACCGGCCGTGATTCCCTCTACTGGGGAACACTGCTGCTGCTGGCGGGGATACCAATTTATGTCTGGCAGAAACGCCGGCAGTCCACGCTCGGCGGCCCCCAGGAGGCATCGAGCCGGTCCTGATTGCGAGCGGACTGGCTCGATACGGGAGTCTTCAGGCCACGTTCCAGCCGAAGCGCCCAATCTGCGGGCTTTCAATTTCGATACGATCGCCGGCGATCAATGGCCCGACGCCGGCCGGAGTGCCTGTATATATCAGGTCGCCCGGCAGCAGCCGCCAGTGACGGCTGAGAAAAGCGATGATTTGCGCCACCGGGAACAGCATGTCGCGGGTGTTGCCCTGCTGGCGCAGACTGCCGTTCACCCGGCATTGCATGTCGATATTCTGGATGTCCGACTGTCGTGGCCATTCGATGAAGTCACCGATTACGGCGCTACCGTCGAAGGACTTGCATAATTCCCAGGGATGGCCGGCTTTTTTCAGCCGGTTCTGCACATCCCGAAGGGTCAGATCGATGCCCAGAGTTACTTTAGCCACATGCTCGCGCGCCGACTGTACGGGAATTTCGCTGCCCTGCCTGCCCAGCATCACCACCAGTTCCATCTCGTGATGCACAAGGCCCTGGGCTTTGGGCACTTTCAGCGGTTCGCCCACGCCCACCATGCTGCTGGCGGGTTTCATGAAAATTACCGGCTCCGACGGTATGGCATTTCCCATTTCTTTGGCGTGTTCGGCATAGTTGCGGGCAATGCAGAATATGCGCGCTGCCGGCCGTAGGCTGTCATTCGATTCTGACATCTGCTTTCCTCACAACCGCGTGGTTAAAACATCGATGCAGGTGCCCAGTATAAAACTTGTGGTCCTGCGTTGGGATGGCCGCGGAAATGTGTTCCGGCTAGAACCACAGCCACAGTAAACCACCCCACGCCGCAACCATCATCACTACCGCCACCGCGGCAAACGACAGCGCAAACCGCCAGCCGCCACTCACCAGGGCGGCCAGCATTTTACTGATGGCGTTGCTGCTGAAGGCGCTGAGAATGGCCACCAAGGCGAAAGTCTGGGGAAGTTCGCCGTTCAGCGCCAACTGGGCCACCGAGGCGGCGGCGGCATGGGTGTCGGCGAACCCAGCGAGTGTCGCGGTCAACACCAGCGCGCCAGCGCCAGCCGCGCGCCCGGCGGTATCGGCGATCCACAATAGCCCGCCCACCAGTACAGCAAAAATCAATGCCTCGCGTGGACTGAACAGCCGCGCGGAGGGTGCCACCGGGCGCGCAGTGTATTGCCGGGACCGGCTTCGCCAGTGCGTCCACAGTGCACTGACCAAGGCCACCAAACCGGCCAGCACCAGTGACGGCGCCAGCCGCAGCAACAAAGCAGGCATCAAAATGCCAACCAGCAGCGCCAGCTGCAGCACCGTGGCGATATTGGACATATAGGCGCCCGCCAGGCTGGCGGCGAACCGCACCGGCTCGGTGCGTGCGCGTTGCCCCATGGCTGCGATGGTAGCCACACTGGAGATGAAGCCACCGGCGAGACCAGCGAGCGCCAAACCGTGTGACGGCCCGAGTACGCGCAGGAAAACATGTCCCAGTGTCTGTATGCCCATCACCAGTATGGCCAGTAACCATAAGGTGCGCGGGTTCAAGCCACCCAATATGGCCAGGGGATGGTCCGGCAGCAACGGCAATACGATCAGCACCGCCGCCGCCAGCAGCAAGCCGTCGTTTACTTCCTGGGCACTGAGAACACGCCGAACAAAGTGGTGCAACGGTACCTTGCCGGCCAGCGCAATGGCTATGAACACAGCCAAGGCCGCTGCGAAAGCACTGTCGCGCATGGCCAGAGCGCCAAGCAACAGTGTGGCAACCAGCGCCATTTCCGTTGTGATGCCCGGGTCAGTACCCCGGGTACGCCAGTAACTGACGACCGCCAGTGCTCCCACCGCCAGGATCGCAACCACCAGCGCCGCCGGTCCGAGCTGCATGCCGATGGCGCCGGTCAAAGATACCAGCAGGAAACTGCGCAGGCCGGCCTGTTTACGCGTGCTACCACGGCCCTTGTGACGCTCACGTTCCAGCCCGATCAGCAGTCCGATGCCGATGGCAGTAATCCAGCCCAGTATCGCCGAAAATTCCATTTTCATTCACGCACCATGAAACCGCGCATTGCAGACTGAATGCAGCCAGAGTCTTTCAGAATCAAGCCTGCCGTTAGCCCGTGGAAGCACGGGATTAACCAGTCAGACCCACGTCTGTTTCAGCTGTTCAGGAAATATTCCCGGAAAGCCTCAAGCACAGATTCAATATCCCGCGCGCTTACATCCAGATGCGTCACCAACCGAAGCTTGGCACTGGCGAGTATTTTGATGCCGCTGGCTTGAAGCTGGCGGGCCAATGGCTGCACGTGTTGTGCGTCAATGCCGGCAAACACCATGTTGGTCTGCACCGTCGCCGGATCAATCTGAATCTGGCTGATGTCTGACAAGCCGGTGGCCAGCTTTTTCGCGTTGGCATGATCTTCCGCCAGGCGCTCAATATTGTGTTCCAGGGCAAATAAACCGGCAGCCGCCAGCATGCCAGCCTGGCGCATGCCGCCGCCAAGGACCTTGCGGGCACGATGCGCGCGCTTGATGAAGTCGTGGTCGCCCACCAGCACCGTGCCCACCGGGCAGCCCAAGCCCTTGGACAGGCATATGGAAACACTGTCGAAATGCCGGGTAATTTCACCCACCGGCACACCCAGTTTGACCGCTGCATTGAAAACCCGCGCGCCATCCAGATGCAGCTTCAAGCCATGTCCACGGGTAAAAGTACGCGCCTGTTTCAGGTAGTCCAGCGGCAGGACCCGGCCGTTCTGGGTGTTCTCCAAAACCAGCAGCCGGGTGTGGGGGAAATGCGCATCATCGGGTTTGATGGCGGCGGCGATTTTATTCAAGTCGAGGCTGCCATCCACCTGGTATTCGATCGGACAGGGCCAAAGGCTGCCAAGCACCGCCGCGCCGCCTGCTTCATATTTGAAGCTGTGACCCAGGCTACCGATCATGAACTCCTCGCCGCGCCCGCAATGTGACATGAGCGCTGCGAGGTTTGACTGGGTGCCGCTGGGAAAGAAAAGACCGGCCTGGTGGCCGGTCATTTCAGCAAGCTTTTCCTGCAGGCGGTTTACACTGGGGTCGTCACCGAACACGTCATCGCCCACCTCGGCGGCAGCCATGGCGGCGCGCATGGCGCTGCTGGGACGGGTCACCGTGTCGCTGCGCAGGTCGATCATAGGAGCGCTGCTGCCCTTCACACCTGTTTGCGACAAACCAGTACGCAGATTTAAGTCTTACTGGCCCCCGCCTGGCGGGGATTTCTGGCCGCCCTTGGCAGCCTGCGCCTTCTTCATCTTGGCCCAATCCGCATTCAGGGCTTTGGTGACCGCATCGGTGATGTCGTAGTTGCTGGCTGCAAAGATAGCACCCGCTGCGCCCCGGCTCAGAATGAAGTCGTAATGATGAGCCCTGCCGTAAGCATCGATCACCCGCATCATTTCCTGCTCGATGGGTTGCAGCAATTGCTGACGCTGTGCTTCCAGTTCCTGCTGGCCCAGCATGACGAACTGCTGGTACTCGTTTCTACTATCCTGAAAGCTCTTTTGTAGAGTCGCATAATCCTTGGATTTGCTGTCCGCTGTCTTTATTTGATCCTGAAGCACTTTCAGCTTCTGTTCCTTGTCGTTGGCCTGCCCCTGCAATTTATTCCGGAGAGCCACCATATCTTTTTGGGCGTCCTGTCCAGCCGTGGAATCGCTGAGGACCTGTTGCAAATTGACCGTCGCGATGCGCGGGGCATTCGCCGCTTGTGTCGTGGAAATTGCTAGGAACCCTGCCGCCAGCAGGCTGGCGGTGATAAATACATGACGCATAATGGAATACTCCTGGGAAAGGTATATTGCTCCGCCGGGAAGCGGATATCATTTGTAAAGAACACCCGTGCCTTTAGGATAACGCACCGGCAGCTCCGCCGACCACTGTTCAGTGGCTGGGGTTTAGTCTTGCACGTGTATATTCACAAACAGGTTAATGGTAAACAGCGCTACCCCCAGTACTATCACGGCGGACGCCGCAATGGCGAGCTTCTCCAGCTGCGGATGGCCTGCCAAGGTAAAAAACAGGGAAAGCATGGCCACCGGCAGTGCCAGGTTATGCAGCCAAAAATGCCACAGCCCCAGGCGGCTGCCACCGGCCCGAGGAAACAGGTGGTAAATCACCCCAGCGAGGGCCATGCTGGCCCAGCCCAGCAGGTTGATATGGGCGTGAACCGGTATGAACTCAAAATGCCTGCTGGCGGCCAAGGCCATGCCGAAAACCACCCCCACCAGCAGATACAGCACCGCCAGCTTGATCCAGAGTTGCGCCATGTGAAGACCGCGTGATTCGATCGTGGTAGTCATTCTAACTCCTTATAAAGCATGGCTTTTTAGTCCTGTACGGGCTTCTTGGTAACACCCGTTCTGCACGAATTCAATCTCCATCACGGATTTCGCACTTAATGTTTGCCCTGCAGCGATGTCATACTGGGGGTCTGCCTGAATCATCCCTTTAGGAGTCTTTCATGAACTGTCGCTGGTTTTCCCCAAAGTGGACTGGGCTTTTGCCGATGCTCGCCATGCTAGCCCTGTTGGCAGGCACCGCCCGCGCAAACGACACCCTCATGCGTTACCCGACCCTGCATGGAAATTCCGTGGTTTTCGAAGCCCATGGGAACTTGTGGAAAGTCAGCCGCAGCGGCGGTGAGGCCACCAGGTTAACCACCGATCCGGGCTTTGACATCATGCCGCGCTATTCACCGGACGGAAAATGGATCGCATTTACGGGCCAATACCAGGGAAATACCGACGTCTATATCATCCCGGCTGACGGCGGTAACGCCCGGCGCCTGACATACCACTCGGACGTGGTCGCAAGCGCGCCGCTGCGCTGGGGTCCGGACAATATGGTGGTGAGCTGGACGCCGGACGGCAAAAACATCGTGTTCCTGTCGCGCCGCACCACTTTCAACTCCTGGTTCGGCCAGCTGTTCGAGGTGCCGCTCAGCGGCGGCCTGCCGACCCAGCTGCCGATACCCAAGGGCGGCATGCTCACCTATTCGCCGGACGGGAACTCCATCGCCTATAACCGCATTTTCCGCAATTTCCGCAGCTGGAAGCGCTATCACGGCGGCCTGGCCCAGGATGTGTGGCTGTACGATTTCGCCACCAAGAAAAGCACCCGCATCACCGATTATCCGGGCACGGACTCCGACCCCATGTGGTACGGTCACCTGATCTATTTCCTCTCGGACCGCGGTCCGGAGCAACGCAAAAATCTCTGGGTATATGACCTGGATAACAAGCAATTCCGCCAGGTCACGCATTTCAAGAATTACGACATCGACTGGCCGAGCCTGGGGGATACCGGCATCGCGTTCCAGTGCGGCGGCAGTCTGTACGTTATGGACCTGCCGTCGGAACAATTGCACCGCATCAGTGTGGATGTGCCGGACGACGGTACGCGCACCGGCAGGCGCTGGGTGGATGAGTCCAAGTACCTGCAGACGATGGATACCGCCGGCGACACCAACCTAGCGCTATCGCCCAACGGCAAGCGCGCACTGCTGCAGGCGCGCGGCGACATCTGGTCGCTGCCCCGCGAGCATGGCCCGAGCCTGGATCTCACCCATACCTCAGACGCGGAGGAGGAATACCCCTCGTGGTCGCCGGACGGCAAATGGATTGCCTATGCCACCGATGCCAGCGGTGAGGACCAACTCGCCATCCGGCCCGCAGACGGCACCGGCAGCCAGCAAATCCTCACGGATTTCAAATCCGGCTATTTCTACGGCCCGAGCTGGTCTCCGGGCAGCGACAAAATGGCGTTCTCCGATAACCAGCACCGGTTGTGGATCCTGGACGTCAAGAGCCGCAAGCTCACCGACGTGGCCCAGGACAAATACAACGAAATGCATGATTTCAGCTGGTCACCGGACGGCCGCTGGCTGGCCTACAGCATCACCGCGCCGAACCAGATGCGCCAGATATATCTGTACAACCTGGCGCAGGGCAAAGCCACGCTCGTCAGCTCACCCATGGACAACGACATGAACCCGGTATTCGATCCCGAGGGCCAATACCTGTACTTTGTGTCGGCGCGCCACGAGAACCCGACATTCAGTGAATCTGAATTCAACATCGCCACGCTCAAGATGCTGGGTGTGTACGTGACCACGCTGCGCAAGGATGAGCCCTCGCCGTTCGCGCCCCGCAACGACGAAGGCACGCTTTCCGCAAAGAAGCAAGCGCAACCCGGCGAATGGAAACCGGGCAACAGCAAGCCCATCCAGATTGACCTCGACGGGTTGATGGGGCGCGCGGTGCCGCTGCCGATCCCGGCGGCCAATATCAGCGGCCTGGCCGCCACCCCCGGCCAGGTGTTCTACAGCACCGTGCCCAATCAGATGATCGACGGTCCCTTGCCGGGCACGCAGCCGGAGCTGCACGTCTATGCTCTCGCCAAGCGCGAAGACAAAGTACTGGGCAGCGGATTCTATGGCTGGACGCTGTCAGCCGACGGCTCGACCATCCTCTATAGCACTCCCGATAACAAACTGTTCACCATGGACGCCAAGCCCGACGCCAAGCCCGCACCGCTCGACACATCACACATGTGGGCGGGAATCAATCCGGTCCAGGAATGGAACGAGATGTACCAGATGACCTGGCGTCTGTACCGGGATTTCTTCGTCAACCGCGAGATGAACGGCGTGAACTGGAACGCGGTGCGCGCCCAATACGCCAAGCTGCTGCCGCTCATGGGCTCGCGTGAGGACCTGAACTATCTCATCGGCCAGACCATCGGCGAGCTGTCCAACTCCCACACTTATGTGGGGGGTGGCGACGTGGGCTACGATGTACACCGCACGCCCACCGGGCTGTTGGGCGTGGACTTCGGCCTGGACAGGAACAGCGGGCGGTATTATTTCGCGAAGATTTATCCCGGCGACAATACCCGTGAAAACTATCGTTCGCCCCTGACCGAGCCGGGAGTGAACGTTAAGGCCGGCGATTACCTGCTGGCGGTGAATGGCCACGAACTCAGGGCGCCCACCAACCCCTACAGCCTATTCGTGGGCACCACCAACCAGGATGTATGGCTTACGGTGGCCGATGACGCCGGCGGCAAAAACCTCCGCCGTATCCTGGTAAGGACCATCCCCAACGAGCTGGACATCCGCCTCAAGGCCTGGATCGACCATAACCGCGAGGAGGTCAACCGGCTATCGGATGGCAAGGTCGGATACATCTACCTGTCCGACATGGAAGCCCAGGGCATGGATCAGTTCATCCGCCAGTTCTACCCGCAACTCACCAAGCAGGGCCTGATCATCGACGATCGCTGGAACGGCGGCGGCTTCATCGACCAGATCGTGCTGGAACGGCTGCGGCGCATCCTCATCGGCATGAACAGCAACCGCGAACGGGTGGCTTCGCCCATACCTCAGCAGGTAAGCGACAGCTACAAGGTGACGCTCATCAACCATTACTCGGCGTCCGACGGCGACATCTTCCCGTATTTCTTCCGGCAGTACGGACTCGGTCCGCTGATCGGCACCCGCACCTGGGGCGGGGTACGGGGCATACGTGGTTACTGGCCGCTGCTGGATAACGGTTACATCACCATACCCGAGGGCACGCTTTACGGCCTCGACTCCCAGTGGGTCATCGAGAATCACGGCGTGGATCCCGACATCAAGGTGGACGACCTGCCGGAAGACGTGATGCGCGGCCATGACGCGCAGCTGCACACGGCGGTCAATTACCTGATGCAGAAAATCAAGGCGCATCCACGCACGTTGCCGCCACCACCGCCGCTGATTCCGGCCTATCCGCCACCCGGCCATCCCTAACGGAGTACGGCCTATTCAATCTACTTCGCGGCGGCCGGCAGGCCGCCGCTTTTTTAGCGGCAATTGCTAACCACGAGAATCAATTTCAGCCGCTGCCGCTGAACACCCAATCGGGATAACACGGACTCGAGCTGCATCAGGCGTGGGTTTCCGACAACAGTTGCCCGATCATGCGTTCCGCGCCGCCGAGATAGCCACTGCCGAACAAGTTCAGGTGGTTGAGTACGTGATACAGCTGGTACAGCATGCGACGTAAAGCGTATCCCGCATCCAGTGGCCACTCGTGCTCATAGGCGGCATAAAACTCCGGTGGAAATCCGCCGAACAGCTGCGTCATCGCCACGTCCGCCTCCCGGTCGCCGTAATACACCGATGCATCGAAAATCACCGGTACACCGTTTTTCAATACACCCCAGTTGCCGCCCCAGAGGTCGCCATGCAGGAGCGATGGCGCCGGGGTATAACCTTCAAAAAAAACCGGCAGCTTCTCCAGTAGTCGTGCCCCTGCGGTCTGCAAACTTCCGCGGAAACCGTTTTCTGCCGCCAATTGCAACTGAAACTGCAGGCGATAATCGCGTAAAAAGCTAACCCAGTTTTCCGAAGGGGCGTTGAATTGTGGCGTGGCGCCGATAAAGTTACTGCGCCACCAGCCAAAATGCTGGCCCGTACAGCGATGCTGGCGAGCCAAGCCGCTGCCCAGAAGGGACGCCGAGACATCCTTGATCTGACCAAGCTCGAGCCATTCCATTACCAGAAAGGCATCCGTTTCCTGTTCACCGCAGCCCAACACCCGCGGCACACGCACAGCTCCACAATCCATGAGCGCCTTGAGTCCGTCGGCTTCCGCAGTGAAGATGTCCAGGGCGTCTTTTTGCGTCTTCACAAACCATGCCGAGTCGCCGCAGGTAACCCGCCAAGTGGTGCCGCCGACACCGTGCCCGAGTGATCGCCATGCACATGGGCCCCGCACGCCGGTATCATGAATTAACGATTCAATCGCAGAATGACTGGTACTCACAAGCAATGCCAATTTGCGGCAGGGCTGTTAACAAGCCTGGCCGTGGACCAGCGGGGATATTCGAAGCAGTTGCCGGATTCCAGTGGCGGGCGGCCTATGCATGCCGCAATGCAATCATTGCCAACTCAGGCAAGCATTTGCGAGATGCGTTTGTGCAGCGGGCTGGTGCGCGGGAAATGCGCCAGCAGGAATTCCATCTGGTCAGCAAGGATCCGCCGCCCCTTGAGGAAAATATACTCGGCATGGTTGGGAGTGAATGGCACCGCCAGCAGCTGCATGCCCGATTCTTCCGGTGTGCGCCCGGCCTTGTGGTTGTTGCAGCGCTTGCAGGCCGCCACCACGTTGTTCCAGGCATCCGTGCCGCCACGACTCAATGGCGTCACGTGCTCGCGCGACAATTCACGCGCGGAAAAGCGCTGTCCGCAATACATGCACAAGTTAGCATCACGTTTGAATAAGGTATGGTTGTTGAGCGGCGGTACGTAATGTTCACGGGCTTTGGCGAGCGCATGATTGTTGCCGTAGGTGGCAATTATGGAATTGACATCGACGCTACTCTGCCGCCCGGTTATCGCGCAGATGCCGCCGTGCAGCCGGTACAGGAGTGTGCCGCAACTATAGGCAACCTGTTCGAGGTAATACAGCTTGACGGCGTCTTCATAACCGATCCACTCCAGCGGCATGCCGGCAGCATCGGTGCGCAATACATCTTGAGAAAGGTCGTACACAAAGGCCGCCACTAAAGCATTGCAAGGGGCAAATGTTATTGCAGAATTTATCTTAAAAAGCAACGCTAACCCTTTCGGGTTATAGGTTTTACTCATGTGAAGACTGGCAAAAAACAGGCTGCGCGCATACACTGCACGCGGTCCCAAGCCTACGCCGGGCCGCGCAGGACGTGGCCGGGCGGCCCTTAGCCCGATTCCAGAGAGACGACATGGCCATCAAGCTTTTCGTACCCAAAGAACAGGCTGCCGGTGAGTGCCGGGTGGCCATCTCCCCGGCGGTGGCGGCCAAGCTTAAAGCCCAGGGCGTGGAACTGTACCTGGAAAATGGCGCCGGGCTACAGGCCGGTTTCCCCGACAGCATGTTTACCGATGCACACTTTGTCAGCGCTACTGAAGGCGCCGCCAGCGCTGATGTGGTATTCAAGGTGCAGGCGCCTGCACCCGCCAACATCGCGCGCATGCATGCCGGCTCGATTGTCATCGGCCTTCTCAATCCGCATCGCAATCTGGATGCGGTCAAGGCGCTGCGGGACGGCAAGATCACCAGTTTCTCCATGGAACTAGTGCCGCGCATTTCGCGCGCCCAAGCAATGGATGCCTTGTCATCCCAAGCCGCCGCTGCCGGATACGAAGCAGCACTGATGGCGGCGGGTAAACTGGCACGCTTTTTCCCCATGCTTACCACCGCTGCCGGCACCATCCGGCCGGCAAGAGTACTGGTGATCGGCGCGGGTGTTGCCGGCCTGCAGGCAGTCGCCACTGCACGCCGCCTCGGCGCCATGCTGGAAGGTTATGACGTCCGCGCAGCAGCACGTGAACAGGTGGAATCCCTGGGCGCCAAGTTCGTTGACATAGGCGTTTCCGCCGAAGGCAGCGGCGGCTACGCACGCGAACTCACCGATGAGGAGAAACGCAAGCAACAGGACATCCTGGCCAAACACGTGGCCCAGGCGGATGTCGTTATCACCACCGCGGCCATTCCCGGACGCTCGGCACCGCGCATCATCAGCCGCAGTATGGTGGAAGCCATGAAACCCGGCGCCGTGATTGTGGATCTGGCGGCGGAGTCGGGCGGCAACTGCGAACTCACCAAACCAGGCGAAGATGTCCAGCATCAGCACGTGCATATTTGCGGCCCCACCAACCTGCCGAGCCTGTTGGCGGAACATGCCAGCGAAATGTATGCGCGCAACCTGCTGAATTTTTTCTCGCCGCTCGTCAAGGACGGCAAGCTAGCAATCGACTGGAATGACGAAGTCTATGCCAAGAGCGTGCTCACTCACGAAGGTATGGTCAAACACGAAGCCACACTTAAACTCATGAACAGCTAACCGGAATGCAACCATGATCGATGGATTTATAGCTTTGTATATCTTCATGCTTGCGGCTTTCACTGGCTACGAAGTGATCTCCCGTGTGCCGGTGATTCTGCATACACCGCTGATGTCAGGTTCTAATTTCGTGCATGGCATCGTGCTGGTGGGAGCCATGGTGGCGCTGGGAAACGCCCATAACCTGGCGGAACAGGTGATCGGTTTCATCGGCGTGCTGCTGGCAGCCGGCAACGTGGTGGGCGGATATGTTTCGACCGAACGCATGCTGGCGATGTTCAAGACCAGTCGCGACACCAAGCAAGGGCCGCAGACATGAGCGCAGTTCTGCCTTCGTCATTGACAGACATTCTGATCCAGGCGGCCTACTTTGTCGCTGCACTGCTGTTCATCATCGGCTTGAAACGCATGAGTTCGCCCAAGGGCGCCAAGAACGGCATCGTCTGGGCCGGACTCGGCATGCTCATCGCCGGCCTCATCACTTTCCTGTGGCCCGGAATGCACAATTTTGTGCTTATCATCGTCGCCATCTTCATCGGTGGCCTGCTGGCGTGGTGGAGCGGACGGCGCGTGCCCATGACTGCCATGCCGCAGATGGTGGCGCTGTACAACGGCATGGGCGGCGGCGCAGCAGCGGCCATCGCAGCCGAGGAGTTGGTGCGTGGCGAACCCCTGGCATGGGCACCGGCGATTCTGGCGGTGCTGGGCGCCATCATCGGCGCGGTGTCTTTCTCGGGCAGTCTGATCGCTTTCGCCAAGCTTCAGGGCATCATCAATAAATCCCTGCGTTATGGCGCCCAACAGATCGTCAACGCCCTGGTGCTGCTGGGCACCGTGGCACTCGGCCTGTGGATCGTACTGCTGCACGGTGCCGCGCCTGTGCCCGTGGTCATAGTGTTCTTCGTATTGGCACTGTTGTTCGGCGTGCTGGTGACGCTGCCGATCGGCGGCGCCGACATGCCGGTGGTCATCTCCCTGTACAACGCCTGCACCGGCCTGGCGGTGGCGTTCGAGGGTTTCGTGATCGGCAACGCCGCCATGATCATCGCCGGCATGGTGGTGGGCGCGGCCGGCACGCTGCTGACACAGCTCATGGCCAAAGCCATGAACCGTTCCCTGGCGAATGTGCTGTTCAGCAATTTTGGCGAGACCGCGACCGGCAGTGCGGATGAAGTCACCGGCAGCCTCAAACCCATTGATGCCGCCGATGCCGGCGTGATGATGGCTTATGCCAATAAGGTCATCATCGTCCCGGGCTATGGCATGGCCGTGGCCCAGGCGCAGCACAAGGTCTGGGAGATGACCCAGTTGCTGCAAAACCGCGGCGTCACCGTGAAATTCGCCATCCATCCGGTGGCCGGCCGCATGCCCGGCCACATGAACGTGCTGCTGGCGGAAGCCGGCGTGCCCTACGACCTGATCGCCGACCTGGAAGACATCAATCCTGAATTCGCCACCGCCGATGTGTCGCTAATCATCGGCGCCAACGACGTGGTGAATCCTGACGCCCGCAGCAAAACGGACAGCCCCATCTACGGTATGCCCATCTTGAACGCCGACAAATCCCGCAATGTGATCGTCATCAAGCGCGGACAGGGCCGCGGATTTTCAGGCGTGGAAAACAGCCTGTTCTATATGGACAACACCCGCATGCTGTACGGCGATGGCCAGGCGGCCGTGACGCAGTTGATCCAGAACATTAAAGCCATCGAATAGCCATACGGACTCCGCGCAACCGCCGTTGCGGGATGCATTCAGGCGAATTCAATTATTTATGGCCGGTATCGCGGCGGATGCTGCGTGCGCCAGCGTTCACGGAAACGCTGACGCTCTTCCGGCGTCATGCTGCGCCAGCGCTGGCGTAATTGCTGACGCTCCTCAGGAGACATCTGCTGGAATCTCTTGAATAGCTGGCGTATGCGTTGCTGTTCCGCAGGCGGCAGCTTCTGGAAAGCCTGGTAACGCTGACGGATCACGTCACGTTGCTGCGGCGTCAACCGGCGCCAACGCTGCAGTCGCTGACGCGCACGTGCGCGCTGTTCGGGCGTCATCAGCGCCCAGCGGGCGGCGCCGCGCTGCAGTCGCTGCTGGCGTTCAGCAGGCAGAGCTGACCATTTGTTCTTGAGCGGGGCGAGTATCTGTTGCTGTTGCGGCGTCAGGCTGGACCAGGGAACCGGGGCGGCCGGAGCAGTGCCGGCAGGGACGTTCGGTACAGACGCTGCGGGTGGATCCCCCAGCGCCAGGGGGGTGATCACAATCAGCAGGCTCAACGCCAGAAACTGCGGCCAACGTCGCTTCATGGTTGCAGCCCCCAAACCTCCATTGGCTCATTCGGCGGTTGCTTTACCGATGGCACAGGCTTTGCCGGTTTCTGGGTCTTATTGCGGGAGATATTTTTTGGATCAATGCGCGCGAACATCATGGGGTCGACCCCACCGCCGTCGCTACCTTGCCAGCTACCCAGAAACTCCAGCAGTTCAGGATCCACCTTCGGCACAGGAGCGGCAGGTTTATGGTCGGCGGCATACACCCCGGCGGCCCATAACAGACCCAGCATCAGCATCCAGACTGATTTAGCCACTTTTGTCGTCACCGGGATTGCTAGGCTGGGATTTTTGCTGCTCTTGGAGCTGAAGCCAGTTGTAAAAATCCAGGTCGGCGTACATGTCCAGATTGTCGTTACCCAGGACAATGGACATATCTTCGTTGTTTGCGGTAGTGAATGGCAGTACCGGCTGGCTGTTGAGTTTCCACCAAAACATGCCGGTGGCGACCGCTATCAGGATTGCGGCCGTGGCTCCGGCAGGCAAAGCCCAGGAATGCCTGCGCCAGGCCGGACGCGGCCTGGATAGCGACTCCACCGCCAGCCTGCGGGCATTCTGCAGGCGCGCGATGGCCTCGCGGTCAATATGGCGCAGGCTGTTCAAGAAAACAGCGCGGCTCTTTTGTTGAAAGGCGGTTTCCGGGTTATTTTGCATACCACTTACCAATGATCCCCCAGGCTCTGCCGCAGGCTGTGCACGGCCCGCGATAGATGGGTCTTCACACTGCCTTCCGAGCAGCCCATGGACTTTGCCGTCTGGGCAACATCCAGTCCCTCCAATATACGCAATATGAAGGCTTCCCGTTGACGCCCCGGCAAGGCCGCCAGCGCTGATTCCAAAGCCTGCATGGCCATCCCCTGGGCCAGTTGTACAGAGGGATCCCGCCCCCCGGGGTCTGCGGCCGCCTCAATGGGGTCCGGAGGATCGTCATCGGCCTCCCGCTGGCCGCCGAAAAAACTCATGATGCGGTTACGCACCGCCCGGCGGCGCTGGCAATCGCGGATCCGGCTTTGCAGGATCCGGTAAAATAGCGGCGGCCATTCTTCCCGCGGGCGCTGCGCATAACGCCTGGCCAGCTGCAGCATGGCGTCCTGGACCGAGTCCAGCGCATCTTCCCGGTGGCGCAGTGCCATTTGCGCGATGCGAAAAGCGCGATGTTCCACGCTGCTCAAGAATGCATTTAGCTCGGCTGCTGTATCCAGATATCCCTCATTGTAGACAGCTGAATAGGGCTCACAATCACCCGGCGCCAGTATCAGCCCGATGACCGGATGCCAAAGGTTATCATGCTGTCCAGCCGCGTGGGCGCGGCTTCAGCCCGCGTGATTCAATTCCAGACAGCCCGCATGCGGGCTTGGGTTATCCAGGATACTGCCTGATGGAAATTCACCACGTACAAAAATTACCCAATCCGAAATGCTGCTGCCAAGTCTGCTGGATGCGCCCCGATCCTGACAATACATCCACAAGCTTATCCACAGAATATGTGGATAAAAAAAACAGCCTGTGAAATCCACGCCACAAATATTTTTACGCGTGGCGGTGCCCTCCCCCCTGCACCGCCAGTTTGACTATCTGCCTCCGGCTGGAGGCGAACAAAACTCGCTGTGCCCGGGCATGCGGGTGCGGGTTCCGTTCGGCAAACGGCACATGGTCGGCGTGCTTACCGGGATCACCAGCAATCCGGGGATCGCGGCCGACCGCCTGAGGCACGCATCCCAGGTACTGGACGCCTCGCCAGTCATCTCGGAGGATATGCTGGCCCTGGCCGGCTGGGCGGCCGACTACTATCACCATCCCATCGGTGAAGTACTGCAGCTTCTGCTGCCAGCGAGCTTGCGCCAAGGCCGGCCTTGGAAGCCAACGCAAAACGGAAAGTGGCGGCTCACGGACGCCGGTAGGCAGGCCGACGCCCCACAGCCCCATCGCGCCCCCCGGCAGGCTTGCTTGTGGAATCTCCTGGCGCAACACGCCGAGGGTGTGGATACCACCGCTCTGGCTACCCATCTGCAGAATTGGAAGGCGCCGCTCAAGCTCCTGGAAAAACGCGGCTGGGTGGAATTCGTGGTTCCGCCTGTCCTGGCGGCTGGCGCTCGTGCGGTTGCTGCCGGACCCAGACTGAATGCGGCTCAACAGCAGGCGATTGAGAATATTTGTGCGGCGCTGGACAGCTTCCGGCCATTTCTACTGGACGGCGTCACCGGCAGTGGTAAAACCGAGGTATATCTGCAGGTTATCGTGGAATCCCTGCGGCTTGGAAAACAGGCGCTGGTACTGGTCCCTGAAATCGGCCTCACCCCGCAGTTAGTGGAACGATTCCGGATGCGCCTGGGAAGCGTGGCGGCGTTCCATTCCGGATTGAGTGGTGCGGAACGGCTGGAAACCTGGCAGGCGGCCAGCGATGGCCGCATACCGGTGGTCATCGGCACACGCTCGGCGGTATTCATGCCCCTGAAGAACCCCGGGGTGATTGTGGTTGACGAGGAACACGATGCTTCATTCAAACAGCAGGACGGTTTCCGTTACTCGGCACGGGACATCGCTGTCATGCGCGCCCGGCGCCGATCCATTCCCATCGTGCTGGGTTCCGCCACTCCTTCCCTGGAATCGCTGTATAACGTACGGCAAGGACGTTACGCACAACTGCATTTGCCGGAGCGCGCCGGCAATGCAAAGCATCCGCGCATGCGCCTGCTGGACATCCGTAGCCGGCGCATGGAGGAAGGTTTGTCGGATCTGCTGTTGGATGCTATGCGCCAACATCTCGGTGCTGGCGGCCAGGTGCTGCTGTTCCTCAACCGGCGCGGGTACGCTCCCACGGTTATGTGCCATGCCTGCGGAACCACGCTGCAATGCGCGCGCTGCGATGCGCGCCTGACCCTGCATGCCGACCAGCGTCTGCAATGCCATCATTGTGGTGCACAACGCCCATTACCCGAGCGTTGTCCGCAGTGCGGCGGCACGGATTTCGGACAGTACGGCCTGGGTACCGAGCGCGTGGAGCGGGCCTTGCAACGCCTGTTTCCGGATACCGGTATCGCGCGCATCGACCGGGACAGCACCCGCCGCCGGGGCAGCCTGAATGCACTGCTGGATACGGTGCGCAGCGGCGAGTCCCGGATCCTGGTGGGCACACAGATGTTGACCAAGGGACATGACTTTCCCGATGTCACGCTGGTGGGCATTCTGGATGCGGACCAGGGCCTGTTCGGCGTGGATTTCCGCTCCAGCGAACGCATGGCCCAGCTGATCGTGCAGGCCGCCGGCCGCGCCGGCCGGTCACTGCGGCCCGGTGAGGTGCTGATCCAGACGCACCACCCGGATCATCCGTTACTCAGGCATCTGGTCGCTGACGGTTATGCAAGCTTCGCTGCTGCCGCACTCATTGAACGCCGGCAGGCGGGCCTGCCGCCCTATGCCGCCATGGCATTGCTGCGCGCCGAGGCCACCGCTCCATCCGCGCCAATGGCTTATCTGCAAGCCGCAAAAACCGTGCTTACAGCCTGCTTGGGCAATGACATCCAATTGCTGGGCCCGGCACCCGCGCCCATGGAGCGCCGTGCCGGACGTATCCGTGCTCAGTTGCTACTGCTGGCAAACCAGCGTGCACGGCTGCAGCAGGTCCTGGGCACCGCCATGCCTGAACTGATTGCACTCAAGCAGGCACGCCGTGTCCGGTGGTCGCTGGATGTGGATCCAGCCGATATGTACTGAAGCAAGCGCAGCCGCGCTTCTACCTGTATACAGCAGACGTTAGAATCATGCGCCGTCTGCGCGACTCCAGCGCCGGGGATTTTCGTGAAACAACAGCTTGAAAACCTATTGCGCTCAACCCTCGCCCTCCAGGCGGGTGAATTGTTTGCGACAACCAAATTGCCACCTGGGCCGCTGCTGGAACGCACTCGCGATCCGACCCACGGCGACTTTGCCACCAACGTTGCACTGCTGCTGGCCAGACAATCTGGGAAAAAACCACGGGAACTGGCCCAGGAAATCGTTGCGGCGCTGCCCGCCTCCCCGTTGGTTGCCAGGACCGAAATTGCCGGTCCCGGGTTCATTAATTTTTTCCTCAGTGCATCCACCTATCACGATGAGCTCAACAGCGTGCTTGCCGCCGGCAAAAAATACGGCTGCAGCGACACCGGCAAAGGCCATCGGGTCGGTATCGAATTCGTGTCCGCCAATCCCACCGGTCCATTGCATGTCGGTCATGGCCGCAACGCCGCCATCGGCGACACACTGGCGCGTTTACTGGAAGCCACCGGCTGGAATGTTACCCGGGAGTTCTATTACAACGATGCCGGAGTACAGATTCAGAACCTGGCGCTCTCAGTGCAGGCCCGTGCCCGCGGACTGAAACCCGGCGACTCCGGTTGGCCGGAAGATGGCTATCGCGGTGAATATATCGCAGATGTGGCACGGGCCTTTATGCAGCGCGAACCAGTCACGGCCGATGGCCGTACGGTAACCGGCAGCGGCGACGTCACGGATTTGGAGGCAATCCGCCATTTTGCGGTGGCCGCACTGCGTCACGAACAGGACCTGGACCTGAAGGCATTCCGGGTCCACTTCGACGTGTATTTCCTGGAGTCATCCCTATACACGGACGGCAAAGTGGAAGAAACCGTACGGGAACTGGTGGCCCATGGCCATACCTATGAGGAAGGTGGTGCATTGTGGTTGCGAACCACAGATTTCGGTGACGACAAAAACCGCGTCATGCGCAAATCCGATGGCACCTATACATACTTCGTACCGGATGTGGCATATCACCGTTCAAAATGGCAACGTGGTTACGAGCGCGCCACCACCATACTGGGGGCAGACCACCATGGTTCCCTGGCCAGGGTGCGCGCCGGCCTGCAGGCGCTGGATGCCGGCATCCCCAAATCGTACCCGGAATACGTGCTCTACCAGATGGTGACCGTGATGCGCGGCGGTGAGGAAGTCAAACTTTCCAAGCGTGCCGGCAGCTACGTGACTTTGCGTGACCTTATCGACGAAGTCGGATGCGATGCCGCCCGTTACTTCCTGATCGCGCGCAAGTCGGATTCACAATTGGTGTTCGACATCGACTTGGCGCTGTCCCAGACCAACGAGAATCCCGTGTACTACATCCAGTACGCACATGCACGCATCGCCAGCGTATTCCGCCAGCTCGGCGAAAAAGGCCTGGCATGGGATGCCAAAAACGGCGGGGTCAGCCTGGCGATGCTCACCCAGCCACACGAACAGGCATTGATGGTGTGTATTTCACGCTTTCCGGAAATCGTGGATGCCGCAGCGCGCACCCTGGACCCCCACCTGGTCGCCCAATACCTGCGAGAGCTAGCCAACAGTTTTCATACCTACTACGACGCCCACACCTTCATCACGGAGGACGCAGCGTTGCGCGATGCGCGACTTATGCTGGTGGCCGCCACCCGCCAGGTGCTGCGCAACGGCCTGGCGCTGCTGGGGGTATCCGCACCGGAGAGCATGTAATGGCCAAGGATTACAAACACTCGCCCAAGCCCAAGGACAAACCGCGCAAACGCGCCATGGGCCTGCCGGGCTGGGCTGGTTTCGTCATCGGCGCGCTGGTAGCGTTGGTGATCCTCAAGGGCGCACCCGTGGTGTGGGGCAAACTGCAACGCAGATTGCACCCGGCAGCCGCGCAATCGGCGAAGTCACCGGCAAAACCAGCCGCCCAGGCCGGCTCCGCCAGCAGCTCGGCAGCCACGCCGCATTTCGATTTCTACAAGCTGCTGCCTTCCTTCCAGGTGGTGATCCCCAGCCAGGACAAGGAAACCCGTTCCGGGGATGTGCCCGGTCCGGTCAGCCAGCCGGGAACCTATATCCTGCAGGTGGGTTCATTCCAGAGTTATGCCGAAGCCGACCGGCTCAAGGCCAACCTGGCGTTGCTGGGCGTGGAATCCAGCATCCAGCAGGTCAAGGTCAGCAACGGCGCGGTCTGGAACCGGGTGCGCATCGGCCCGATCCAGAGCCTGAACCAGCTCAACGCCCTGCGCGCCAAACTTGCCCAGAACCATATCGAACCCCTGGTGATCAAGACCAATTGAATGTCAGGCAGTGCCGCCTAAGCGTCGTTCTCATCTCCGCCCAGGCTGCGAAAATCAATTCCCAATGAATTGAGCTTGCGGTACAGGTGGGTGCGCTCCATACCGACGCGTTCTGCGAGCTTGCCGACTTTGCCGCCGCACAACTGCAACTGCTGCTGCAGATAGGCGCGCTCGAAATGTTCGCGCGCCTCACGCAGAGGCATGGCCAGCAGATCCTGTTTTACCAACGGCTCTTCGGCGGTGTAGGGCGCGAGCGCGCCTTCCACCTCCTCCAAGGATACTTCGCTTTCATCACCGAGCATCAGGCAACGCTGCACCAGATTCCGCAGTTCCTGGAGATTGCCCGGCCAGGGATAATTGCGCAGCCGGTTTTGGGCTGCGACGCTGAAGCGCCGGTATTTGAGATCGCCGCTGTCCGCCAGTAGATCCGTGTAATAACGCAGCAACTCCGGAACATCTTCCCGGTATTCACGCAGCGGCGGCACTCGTATCGCCACTGCAGCAAGCAGCGCGTACAGATCGCTGCGGAAGCCGCCGTCGGCCAACCGGGTTTCGATCTCTGGGCGTGCCGAGACCAACAGCCGAACGTCCAGGTTCTGGTCGATCTGCCCGCCAACGTGTGCATAGCGTCCCTGTTGCAGAACTTTTAACACCAGATTCTGTGTTTCCGGCAGCATATCAGTGACATCGTTCAGATACAGGCTGCCTTGCCGGGCCTCGTCCAGACAGCCCTTTTCCAGGCGCCCTTCGAGTTCACATCCCAAAAACTTTTTTTCGCATTCGCCGGTACTCAGACCCGTGAATACCATGTTCACGAACGGCCCTGCGGCGCGCGGGCTGAGTGCGTGGATGTGCCGGGCGATGCTCTCCCTGCCGCTGCCGGGTTCCCCCACCAGCATGACCATGGATTCATGCGGCGCCACCCGTCGGCATTGGTCACGCAGTACCTGCATTGGCCGGCTTTTGCCCATCACATCCAGCGGCGACTGCGTTCCGCCCGCGATGCGTTGTGCGCGCGCCTGCCGGCCCACTTCGATGGCGTGCCCGACGGTGCGCAGCAGCTTGGCGAGCGACAGGGGTTTCTCCACGAAATCCAGCGCCCCGAGCTTGGTAGCCTCAATGGCGGTTTCGACGGTGCCATGCCCCGACATCATCACTACCGGAAATGACAGCGGGTTTTCCCGGTTCCATTCCTTGAGCAGGCTGATGCCGTCCATGTCGGGCATCCAGATATCCAGCAACACCAGATCCAGATCCTGCTGGGCGCGGATGGCACGCGCTTCCGCGGCATTGCTGGCCACACGCACTTCATATCCTTCCTCGGTCAGGATTTCCTGGACCATGTCACGGATATCCGCTTCATCGTCGACTACCAGGATTTGAGAAGCTCGCATGCTGTTCTCCTAGCCGTGTGAATGCCGTTGCAGGCCGCCGAGCAGGGCGTTGGTTCGCCCGGTTTCGGTAACCGGCAAGCGAATAATAAGCCGGGCTCCGCCTTCAACATTGTTGTTGGCCCGGATGCTGCCACCGTGTTCTTCGACGAGTTTCTTGACGATCGCCAGTCCCAAGCCGGTACCTTTGGGCTTGCTGGTTACATAGGGCTCAAAGGCTTTGCCAAGGATGCTGGCATCGAATCCAGGCCCATTGTCCTCCACCACGACTTCGGCGGCCTGTTCATCGCCACGGTGGTAGTAATGTGTGGTAATCATCACCCAACCGTCTTTACGCGCCTCAATCGCTTCTTGAGCGTTCTTGAGCAGATTATGCAGCATCTGGCGAATTCGGCCCGCATCCGCGTACACCTGCGGCAATGATTCGTCCAGCTTAAGCTGAATCGCCATGCCGGCTTCTCGCGCGCGGTACAGTTCCACCACCTCTCCGATCAGCTCATTGAGATCCAGCGGCTTGAATTCCAGCGCCGGTGTACGCGCATATTCACTGAAGGCATTGACCATGGATTTCATGGCTTCCACCTGCTGCACGATGGTGTGGGTGGCGCGATCCAGCACGGCGTCATCCGTATCCTTGAGCCGGCCCAGGTACTTGCGCCGCATGCGTTCCGCCGCCAACTGAATCGGGGTGAGCGGATTTTTGATCTCATGGGCCAGACGCCGCGCTACCTCGCCCCAGGCGGCATCGCGCTGCGCTTCGATAAGCACCGTCAGATCATCGAACACGATCACGTGGCCGGGTGGTGATTCACCGCTGCCAGGCAGCGTGGCACAACTCACCATCAGCATGCGCCGTCCACTCGCGCCGTGCAGCAGCATTTCCTCGCGCCACTCGGTTTCACCGGCATCCAAATGCGCGCGGCAGGCGCTGACGAACTGGCCGAAGAGTGAGCTGTCACCGCTCACGGATGTCAGGGATCTGTTCAGCAGCTGCTGCAATTCCACCCCCAGGATGGCGCTGGCTGCGGGGTTGGCGGTCTTGAGCGCCAGACTGGCGTCAATCGAGATCACCCCGGAGGACAGCCGCGTCAATACTGCGCCCAGATAGCTGCGTTCGTTCTCAACCTGAGCCCGGCTGCGGCGCGCGGCTTCCTGGGCGAGCGACAGTCGCTGTGTCATTTCATTGAACGATGAAACCAGGTACCCGACTTCGTCACGCGAAGGCAATGGCAGTCGGGTGCTGAAATCACCGCGTGCCACGTTGCGGGTGCCTTCCACCAGATTCTGGATTGGTTCCACCAGCTTGCGGGCCGCCACGAACGCCACCCACACGGCCATGAGCACCGACAACAGCAAGACCAGCGACAACGTCAGCATGAAACTGTACTTGAGCGGCTGGCGCAGTACGGTGAGCTCGCGATAATTGGAATAGGCGGCCTGCACCCGGTTGGCGAGATCACTTTGCTGGTCCGCCACAGGGTATATCGCCTGCAGCACTTCCGGGCGCCACCAGGTACCGTTGACGATCACCGGCACCAAAGCGCGAATGTGCAAGCCGTTATCGCCCGCGGGATCCAGGCCCACGTACACGTTGCCGCTGCGCACCCGCATCAGCATCACCTGATCGGGCAGGTCCGGAATCAGCTGCATGGACATGTTGGAGCTGGTGGCAATGATGTGGCCATCCTCGGCGTTCAGGAGTGTCAGCTCGGCGGCGCCGCTGCGCCGGCGCAGCAGATCCAGCTCCACTGCCACATCTGCCGATCTGGTGATTGCCAGGGTGTTGCCGATCTGCCGGGTGCGTGTCAATAAATCCCTGACGCGCATCTGCAGCGCGGTGCGCGACAGCTCAATGGCATCGCCCAGCGCGCGCTCCACCCGCACATCGAACCAGGAATCTATGCCGCGGCTAATGAACTGCACCGAGAAGTAATACACCAGCACCACCGGTACAATGGCCAGGGCAACGAACATCATGACCAGGCGCGTGGTGAGGCGGGAACCGGTGACGTTTCGGCGATACTGAATCACCAACCGCACCAGATTGAACCCGATAATCACCAACAAGATCGCCACGGCAATCGCATTGAGGACCAGCAAACCTTCGTGCAGGCGGTCGAAATCCATGGAGTTCTGCGTGCTCTTGCTGAGCAGCACCAGGGATATCAGCATGACCACCATGCCGGCCGCGATCACCAGTGGCATGAGATAACGCTTCATGACGCCAGTACCCAGGCATACCAGTCGCTGGAAAGATCCCAGCCTTTGAACCAGGAGGCGATGAGCTTGAGTGGACCTGGAAAGTCGGTGATGTCGAGCACTGCCCGCATGCGGATGTTGTAGCGTGTATCCGGCTCCAGCAGGCTGGCGTCAATTACCGGCAGATCATTGACCTGACCCAGGGTGGTAATGGCATCCCGGTAACTCGCAAAGTTCTGCTGTTCGCCACTGTTCAGGTTTTTAATGATGAAACGGCGCGTCAACGGATGATAGCTGATCTGGAATCTTTCAGTGAGGGTGGCTACGGTCTTATTCCAGAGGAAACTGCGATGCTTGATGACCTCAATCTGCCATTCGACAGTCAACGGCACGCCATTTACGAGTGCGTTGAGCGCCTCCTGGCTCATGCCCAGGTCAACGTCAGCGTTCAGGTAATAGACACCGTTTAACAGCTCGGTGTAGGCGGTTCTGATCACAAAACCGCCCTGGGAATTATCGGCCAGCGCAGCGGGTGCCACAACGTACACACTCACCAAACAGCACAACATCACAGCCGTGAGGCGGCGGGTTGTTGCTGAGACACCGGCGGGATGCATCATATGAGCGAATCTTAGGCGCGCTTCTCTAGGCAAGCATAAAAGAATCCGTCCATACCTTCCTGGCCGGTCAGCACCTGCCGGCCTGCAGGGGTATCAACACCCCAAGCAGCCTGCCCTGAAAAAGGCGAAAGTTTTGCATCACTTTGAGTCTCCAGAAACGCCAGTATGCAATCGTCATTTTCTCTCCGGAATACCGAACAGGTGGCGTACAGCAGCTTACCGCCACTGGCCAGCAGCGGCCATAGTACCGCCAGCATCCGTCGTTGCAGCGCCGCAGCGGTCTCCAGGTCCCGGGGACGGCGCCGGGATTTTATGTCGGGATGCCGCCGGATAACGCCGCTGGCACTGCAGGGCGCATCCAACAGGATGCGCTCGAAACACTCGCCATCCCACCAGTCATCGGGTTGCAACACGTCCGCTTGCCTGACTTCTGCGGCCAGCCCCAGGCGCTGCAGGTTCTCATGGATTTTCCCAACCCGATTTGCGTCGATATCCAGAGCCATGAGCCGGCCGATTTCCGGTTGATGTTCCAGGAGATGGCAGGTTTTGCCGCCCGGTGCTGCGCAGGCATCCAGCAACCGCATCCCGGGATGCACATCCAGCAGGTTTGCCGCCAGTTGGGCTGCTTCATCTTGCACCGAAAATTCACCGTCACCGAAACCCGGCAGTAACCGGACATCCACAGGAGTCGTCAGCACCAGTCCATCCGCGGAATGCCGGCAGGCCTGTGCAGCAATCGCATGGCTGGTGAATTTCTCAATCAATGCATCGCGCGCAATCAGGCGGCGGTTGGCGCGCAAGGTCATCGGCGGGCGCTGGTTATTGGCGAGCAAAAGCGCCTGCCACTGCGTCGGCCAGTCCGCCTGCACACGTTCGATGAACCATCTCGGGTGGGAATACTCGGCTACCGGATTAGCGCCCACATTGGATTCAAGTGCTGCCCGCTGGCGCTGGAAACCGCGCAACACCGCATTCACAAGTTTGACCGCCCAGGCTTTGTGCAGATAACGGCAGGCTTCCACGGTCTCCTTGACAACCGCGTGCGCAGGTATGCGCATGCAGGTAAGTTGGTACAGCCCCAGCAGCAGCAATGCCTGAAGATCAATGTCACGCGTGCGTAATGGCTGCTGCAGTAAGCCGGCAAGCCAGAATTCCAGCCTGGATTGAAATCTCAGTGTGCCGTAGCACAATTCCTGCAACAGTGCAGCGTCACGCGCCGCATAGGTTCGGGCTGCATTAATTTGCAGTGCATCGCCCAGGTAGGCGCCATCGCGCATGACCTCGGCCAACACCCTGGCCGCCAGCGCCCGTACCGGTATGGGTTGCGTCATTAGCTGAAGCGTTCGCCTACCAAAGCATGGCTATGGGCAAAATCAGTCGCCGCAACCCGGCGCCGGCCGGCGGCCTGCAGCTGCTTGATTCGTAACACCGCTTTGCCCGTCACCACATCAATGCCATCCCGGCCTGCAGCGATCACCGTGCCGGGTGCTTCGCTCACGGCCACGGACACAACCTGAGCATTCCAGATTTTCAGCCAGTCGCCGCGCCATCGGGTATGCGCCACCGGCCATGGATTAAAAGCACGCACCGCCCGCTCAATGTCAACAGCCGACGAAGTCCAGTCAACACGCGCGTCAGCGCGAGTGAGTTTGGCCGCATAGGTCGCCGCAGCATCACGTTGAACTGTGCGGTGTACTTCGGGGATCACAGCCAGCAGATCGACAATGGCTTTTGCGCCCAGTGAGGCCAGCCGGTCATGCAGGCTTTGGGCGGTATCGTCAGCATGAATGGCGGTTTTACGCACCAACAGGATGTCGCCACAATCCAGATCTTTGCTCATCTGCATCAATGTGATGCCGGTTTCCTTGTCGCCAGCCAGGATCGCACGTTGAATGGGCGCAGCACCGCGCCAGCGTGGCAGTAGCGATGCGTGGATATTGATGCATCCATAGCGGGGTATGGCCAATACTGCTTCCGGCAACAACAATCCGTAGGCCGCTACCACCATGACATCGGGACGCAACGCCGCCAGCTGGTTTTGCGCGACTCCCGACCTGAAAGTGGCCGGTTGGTAGATCGGCAACGAGTGCGCCTGTGCGTATTGCTTGATAGGCGATGCGCGCAGATTGCGACCCCGGCCCGCGGGACGGTCCGGCTGAGTCCAAACACCCAATATTTCGTGTCCGCTTGCCCGCAGGGCCTGCAAGGCCGGTAGTGCAAAATCAGGTGTGCCTGCAAAGGCGATGCGCAGATTTACGGTCATTTATGGACGGCGGGCAGCTGCAAATCAATGGCTGGTTGGCATACGTTCAGATTGCGGGCGCAGCGGTGTTCACGCCCGCGCATTCATCGCGCTGTTCTTTTTCCAGTTTTCTGCGGATCCGCTGCCGTTTAAGCTCCGAAAGATAGTCCACAAACAGCTTGCCATCGAGATGATCAATTTCATGCTGGATGCACACCGCCAGCAAACCCTCCGCTGCAAATTCCAGGGGGGTCCCGTCACCATCCAGTGCGCGCACCCGGATGCGTTCGGCGCGCTCCACATCCTCGAAAACTCCCGGCACCGACAAGCAGCCTTCCTGCATTTTCTCCTTGCCCTGACTTTCGAGTATTTCCGGATTGATAAAGACTTGCGGGTGATCACCATGCTCGGAGACGTCCACCACGATCAGCCGCTGATCGACACCCACCTGGGTGGCAGCCAGGCCGATGCCCGGGGCCGCGTACATGGTAGCCAACATATCTGCTGCCAATTGCCGGATCTCGGCTGTCACGCCCGCGACTGGCCGGGCACGGATTCGCAGACGGGGGTCTGGATAATGCAGGATGGTGAGGGTAGCCATAATCCAAGACACTCTGGGCGGGTAAGCCCTGGTTTTCAAGGGGAGCCGGTTAAATCCTCATGCACTTTTGCATAAAATGCTGCTAAAGTTATGATGCTAGTGCGACGAGAGTCGCGTGGGCAGTTGGCCCCATCCGCAACAGCGGGATAGCCATCTGAGCATGCGGTGCAAGCCGTGTAGGTAATTGTCTGGCAGCAGCAATTGGCTGTCCAGACCCGCCGTGCTATCGGCGGTAGCTGAGGGAAAGGTGCGTGGTGAGTAATCGCCAGGTGCCAAGCTTTCCTAAATGTAGCCATCCTGCGGGATACAGTCTGTCCCGCGAGGGATAGTGCTGTGCGACTGGTAGCCACAAGCCGGTCAAGGCGCTAGGCTTCGGTATGTGGGGAAAGTATTGAACTGCTGTTAAATGTCGTTATAACTAACGGGCCCAAGTGGCTGTTAGGCCCGACCCAAAACGGGAAGTGAACGAGATGCATCCTTTAGCATTGGGTGCACATAGCTAAATATAGTTCACCGGCAAAAAGGCAGTCCCCAACAACTGGCGTTACCTATACGGAACTCGGTAAAAAAAAATGCTGAGGGTAATCCGCAGCGCTATTGGCTGGACCGGGTGATCCACCGCTATGGGGAAACCGTCCTGGGTGAGTATGCCGTCAAGGGGGCCCTGGTGACGGAGCTCACGTTAGCTGGCCCGGCAGGCCTTGAAAAGTGATCTGGTGATACAATATGTTTTATAAAGGCTGGCCCGGCTGAATGCGTAAGTATAAACAGGGCATAGTGCATGGCCCTCTGGGGATCTTTCGGTCCCGCAGAGGGACTGAACGGTACTCCGAGCCATGGTCAATCAATGGCCCCGCCGATGGCGGGAATTAGGAGCGCCAAATGAGGCTAAATAAGGCCCAGCGAGAAACGATGGCGAAAGCGGCGGAAAATATCGGCACACTGTTGATAGGCGCTGTTTTCGTTCAGGAGTTATTTGGGAAGAAACCTATTGGGGCATGGTCTGCAGTAATTGGTGTTGGAATGGCGATTATTTCTTATGTTGCAGCAATCTGGTTAAGGAGGAAAGAGTCATGAGTTTTACTGCACTGACAATATTAGTCGGCTGTCTCGTGATTGCCGGAGCAGTGGTGGTTGACTACCTCTCTCGTCCCCATGGGCACAAAGAGCAAAACGAACGGCACCAGCATTAAACAGACCGTTTCGTAATCAAAACAAACCCGGCCGCCGAAAGCGGCCGGGTTCTTATGAAGGGTTTATGGCTGTTTTCGGCCAGTCGAACCCCAATCCGGCGCCATCGGAAGATCATGGGGGAGGCTAACCCCTTTGATCCGGCTTGGACTGCATACTTTGAGGCCCGTAATGGGGCGAATATGCAAAGGGTTCTGGCCCACCGGCCCAGGCACCTGTACCTTTGGAAACGGCAGGCGGGGCGATGCCCACAATGTCGGGCCCTGATCACTCAGGCGACCGGCTGGCACCGACACCACCTGCTGCCCAAGGGCCAGATGGGCAGGGAGGCATTGGCCAATCAATGCCTTCTCCACCCCAACTGTCACAGGCAATGGCATATACTTACGCGAGAAAGCTGCGGTATAACCTTAAGTTAGGTTATGCTTAGAGCGGCTTGAGCCGGATGCGGGGTAACCCGCATGTCCGGTTCTTAGGGGGGAGGGCAGCCATGAGGATCCCCTCCTACCCGACTTAACAAGTTGCCCGGCAGCTCCGCCATCACAGGAGACCCGCCACCGCGGGAGGGCCTGGAAACCGTGGGGATTTGTCAGGCGAGTCGTGGAGAGCTCCAATGAAAGATTATAACGCGACCCGCTGCTTCACCGCCCTGTGCTTGGCAGGCATGCTGGCGGCTTGCGCCAGCGCGCCGAAAAAGCCGCAACCTGCTCCAGCAGCGCCGCCGCCTCCGGCACCCGCTCCGCAGGCCCAAGTCCAGCCTGCCCCGCCTCCACCACCGCCAGTGATCCTGCCGCAGGCGCCCAAAACCTACGTGGTCAAAAAGGGCGACACTTTGTGGGGCATTGCTTCCATGTATCTCAAGGATCCCTGGCGTTGGCCAGACATCTGGTACGCCAATCCAGCCATTAAAAACCCGCATCTGATTTACCCGGGAGACCAGTTCATATTGGGCTATATCAACGGCCGGCCGACCATCACGGTTGTACGTAACGGAAAAGTTGTGAATGAAGCGGTAGCCGCACCGAGTCTGCCGGTGGAAACGCTCAAGCCTGAGATTCGCATCACTCCCATCATTCAGGCAATTCCTACCATACCCTTAAACGCTATCCGGCCTTTCCTAAGCGGCACCCGCGTGGTCAGCAAGGATGAGCTGGAAAATGCCGGTTACTTGTTGCAGGCCATCGATGGTCGTCCGATTATGGGGGTCGGTAACGATGTGTATGCTCGTGGCCTGAAACGCGCCGATGGCGACCGCTATAACCTCTTCCGGCTGGGTCAGAAGTACGTGGATCCGGAATCCGGTGACACCCTGGGCTACCAGGCCACCTACATCGGGGACGGCTCGGTGGTGCGTTGGGGTGATCCGGCAAAAGTCCTGCTTACCGCCACCACCCAGGAAGCCATGCCTGGTGACCGGTTCCTGCCGGTGGTGGCCGAAAAGCTCAATCAGGATTTCCTGCCGCATCCGCCTGTAAAACAGGTCAAGGGCGACATCATCGCCGTGCTGGGGGGAGTTGCCGAAATCGGTCAGTATCAGGTGGTGGTACTGGATCGGGGCACCAATGAGGGTCTCGACTCTGGCACGGTGCTGGGAATCTACGGACGCAAGAAGAAAGTCAGTGATCCCTATGCATTCGACGGCTTGAGCGGCTCGGTGTACCTACCGGGTGAGCGTGAGGGCATACTGCTGGTGTTTCGCGCCTATCCCAAGGTTAGTTACGGACTGGTGATGGAAGCCACGCAAGAGATTCATCTTCTGGACGCGGTCAAGAATCCATAACCCCCAGGGGGATTTGGAAATAGAGGCACAGGAAGCTAATTATTGGCTGGCGCTGATCCGGACACCCGGTCTTGGCGTCGCTGGTTTGCCGGCATTACTGGCGCGCTGTGGCTCGCTGGCAGGCATTTTCACCGCTTCATCCCATAAGCTGTCCGGCCTAGCGGAAAACACCCGTCAATGGCTGGAGAATCCCGACTGGGATACCGTGGCTCAGGATCTGCGCTGGCTGGAAGACACCGGCGTCCACATGCTGGCCTGCACCGATCCCGCATACCCGCCGCTGCTCAGGCAGATATCCGACCCGCCCATGGTGCTGTTCGTGCGTGGCAATTTGCAGGCACTAAGTCTGCCTCAGCTGGCCATGGTGGGCAGCCGCAACCCTAGTACCGAAGGTCGCCGCAATGCTGAGGAGTTCTCCGCCTATTTATCAAATTGCGGGCTCGGTATCACCAGCGGCATGGCCATGGGCATTGACGCTGCCAGTCACCGGGGTGCGCTCAGGAGTCGCGGCACCACGATCGCCGTATGGGGTGCGGGCCTGGATAAACCTTACCCGCCAAGCCACCGGGAACTTGCGGAAGAAATCGCCGAGCATGGCGCACTGGTGTCGGAATTTCTTCCAGGCACGCCGCCGCTGCCGCACAATTTCCCGCGGCGTAATCGCATCATCAGCGGCCTGTCGGTGGGCACCTTGGTGGTGGAAGCAGCCCAGACCAGCGGCTCACTCATCACTGCGCACCTTGCCAGTGAACAGGGACGCGAGGTATTCGCAATACCCGGTTCCATCCATAATCCGATGGCACGTGGTTGCCACCGTCTGATCCGTGAGGGTGCCAAGCTGGTGGAATCCGCAGGCGACATTCTCGAGGAACTGGCACCACTGCTGAAGCTCGAGCCTGTAAATGCCAGTGTGGAATCGCCAGTCCCTGAGCCAGACGTGGAGGATCCGGAATATCGCCTGCTCTTGAATTCAATGGATCACGCACCCATTTCCGTCGACTTGTTGGTTGAGCGTACTGGATTGACGCCCGACGTGGTTTCCTCCATGCTGCTGATGTTAGAGCTTCAAGGCCAGGTGGAAGCGACGCCGGGCGGGCATTACTCCCGGGTAACAAAGAGGCCGACGTCATGATGAAAGAGAACGTGTTGGACGTGCTCATGTACCTGTTTGAAAATTATCTGGATGATGATGAAGCCGAGACCAAAACCGATCGTGAATCCCTGACAGTGGAACTGGAAGAAGCCGGTTTCCCCAAGTCGGAAATCAACAAAGCCTTCGACTGGCTGGAAAATCTGGCACAGAACCCTCCGGCATCGGATGCTTCGCTCAATCGCCATGACGGTTTTCGGGTGTACGCGGAACCGGAATTTGCACGTCTGACCACCGAATGCCGGGGCTTCATCCAGTACCTGGAAAACATCGGTATCCTGGAACCTGTGCAGCGCGAAGTGGTCATTGACCGTATCATGGCCCTGGAGAACAGCGAGATTGACCTGGAACAGGTTAAATGGATCATTCTCATGGTGTTGTTCAATCATCCCGGCCAGGAAGATGCCTACTCACGCATGGAAGACCTGGTTTTCGACGATACCTTTGGCGTGATGCACTAGGCGTTGCTGTTGGCGTCGCGGCGGCTAACACTGGCGCCTGCGATAAGCGCTTGAGCCCCCCGGACTTGCCGTCGCGATACGGTTTGTAGTATTGCTGGATATATATGAGTGAAAATCTAGTCATTGTTGAGTCTCCGGCAAAAGCCAAGACCATCAAGAAATACCTCGGCAAAGGCTTCGAGGTGCTGGCTTCCTACGGCCATGTCCGCGATCTGGTGCCCAAAGAAGGCGCGGTGGACACCGAACACGGCTTTACCATGAAGTACGCGCTCATTGAGCGCAATGAAAAACACCTAGACGCCATCGCCAAGGCCCTCAAGAAAGCCGGGGCCCTGTACCTGGCCACAGACCCGGATCGCGAAGGCGAAGCGATTTCCTGGCACCTTAACGAGATTCTCAAGGAACGCGGCGCCCTCAAGGACAAGGACGTGCATCGCGTGGTGTTCCATGAGATCACCCAGCGGGCTGTAAACGAGGCCGTGGCCCACCCGCGCCCGCTGTCCACCGAGCTGGTGAATGCCCAGCAGGCACGCCGTGCACTCGACTACCTGGTGGGCTTCAACCTCTCGCCCCTGCTGTGGAAAAAAATCCGCCGCGGCCTTTCCGCCGGCCGCGTGCAGTCACCTGCGCTGCGCCTGATCTGTGAGCGCGAGAACGAAATTGAGAAATTCAAAAGCGAGGAATACTGGAGCATTGCCGCCAATGTGGATAAGGATGGGCAGGGCTTCAGTGCCCGGCTGTACCAATATGCCGGCGAGAAAGTCGAGCAATTCACCTTCCGGGATGAAAAATCCACCCGCGCCGCAGAAGCGGCGCTGCTCAAATCAGCGGATGGCAAACTGCTGGTGGGTCAGGTGGAGAAAAAACAGCGCAGGCGCAATCCTTCGCCGCCGTTTACCACCTCCACTTTGCAACAGGAAGCTTCGCGCAAGCTGGGCTTCGGGGCGCAGCGCACCATGCGTACCGCCCAGCAGCTGTACGAAGGTATAGACCTGACCGGCGAAGGCGCAGTGGGGCTGATCAGCTACATGCGCACGGATTCCGTAAACCTGGCGGACGAGGCGCTAGCGGAAATCCGTGAGGTAATCGCCAAGCGTTATGGCGAGAACTATCTACCGGAATCTCCGCGTGCCTACAAAACCAAATCAAAGAATGCCCAGGAGGCACACGAAGCCATTCGCCCCACTTCGGCGGCGCGTGCACCCGAAGACATTCATGGCAAGCTCACTGAGGACCAGCGCAAGTTATACGATCTCATCTGGAAGCGCACGGTTGCCTGCCAAATGGAACAGGCGGTGTTCGATACCGTTACCGCCGACTTGGAGGCCGGCCAGGCTGGCAGCTTCCGCGCCAGCGGCTCGGTGCTGGTGGTGCCCGGCTTCATGGCGGTGTACCAGGAGGGCCAGGACGACAGCGTCAATGATGACGAGGAGCACTTGTTGCCAGCACTGACGCAGGGGGAAACCATCGCCCTCAAAGACATCCAGTGTGAACAGCATTTCACCGAACCACCGCCGCGGTATACCGAAGCCAGCCTGGTAAAGGCCCTGGAAGAATTCGGCATCGGCCGGCCCTCGACCTACGCCGCCATCATCTCCACGTTGCAGCAGCGCGAGTATGTGGAGATGGACCGCAAGCGCTTCAAACCCACGGATGTGGGCCGGGTGGTCAATAAATTCCTGACCGAACATTTCACCCAGTACGTGGATTACGATTTCACCGCGAAAATGGAGGATGAGCTGGACGCAGTGTCACGTGGCGAGAAGGAATGGGTGCCGGTGATGCATGAATTCTGGGATCCGTTCAAAAAGCTGGTGGACCACAAGGAGGAAAATGTCTCGCGCAAGGACGTGACCACCGAAAAGCTGGATGAAAAATGCCCGAAATGCGGCAAGCCCTTGTCCATCCGTTTGGGACGGCGCGGGCGCTTCATAGGCTGTACCGGATATCCGGACTGCGATTACACCCGCAACCTGGATGAAACTGCCGAACAGGCTTCACAACCGGAAAAAATCGAAGGCCGGCAGTGTCCGCAATGCAGCTCGGATTTGATCATCCGCCGCGGCCGTTACGGCAAGTTCATCGGCTGCACCGGCTACCCCAAGTGCAAGTACATCGAACCGCTGGAGAAACCCCAGGACATGGGGGTCGAATGCCCGGAATGCCATCAAGGCACGTTCCTCAAGCGCAAATCCCGCTACGGCAAGGTGTTCTACTCCTGTTCCCGCTACCCGGACTGCAAGTATGCGGTCTGGAATCCACCGCTGGCGCAACCCTGTCCGAAGTGCGGCTGGCCGATACTCACCATCAAAACCACCAAACGCAAAGGTACTGAGCGCGTATGCCCCCGCAAGGAATGTGGTTTTGCCGAACCCGCCCCGGAACTCGCACCGCCACAGGAACAGGAAGCGGCGGTGGCAAACTGATGCATGTGCATGAATGCGCTGCGCTGGCCGCTGCGGCATGCGCGTCAAGCAGTCTGGGGCGGTGGTGTCATCGCCTATCCCACCGAAGCCGTGTTTGGTCTGGGCTGCGATCCACTTAACCCGGAAGCCGTCGCCAGACTGCTGGCGATCAAGCACCGGGATTCCGCCAAAGGTTTCATCCTCATCGCAGCTGACATCATCCAGCTGGAACCATTCATGCAACTGACCACTGGGTTGCGTGAACAGCTGCTTAACACCTGGCCCGGCCCGGTCACCTGGGTGGTACCCGCAGCCGCTGGCGTACCCGCATGGCTTACCGGCGGCCGTGATACGCTCGCAGTACGTGTTACTGCCCATCCGGTAGCGGCCATGTTATGCCGCGCCACCGGTTTGGCACTGATATCCACCAGCGCTAACCTGGGCGGTCATCCACCGCTGCGTTCCGCGCTGGCGGTGCGCCGAATGCTGCGGATGCGTCTGGATTACATCCTGCCGGGAAGGGTCGGAGCCAGGCGTAAGCCCACGGAAATTCGTGACGCAACCAGCGGTGCGCTACTGCGCCAGGGTTAAACATGCAAGACAGCGAGTTCCAGAATGTGGCGACCTATCTGCATGCGCTGCAGGATCGCATCACCCAGGAACTGGAAAAACTGGACGGCAAGCAGCACTTCCAGCGTGATTCCTGGAAACGCGCGGAGGCGGGCGGTGGCGACACCCGTGTCTTGCGTCATGGCGGAGTGTTCGAACAGGCAGGCATCAATTTTTCCAGCGTACAGGGAACCAGCTTACCGGCTTCGGCCACAGCCCACCGGCCACAGCTGGCGGGGCGCAACTGGCAGGCCATGGGGGTCTCGCTGGTGCTGCACCCATGGAATCCCTATGTGCCCACCAGCCACATGAATGTGCGGTTTTTCGCGGCCTCCAAGCCAGGCCAGCAGACCATTTGGTGGTTCGGTGGCGGGTTTGACCTCACGCCCTATTACGGATTTGAGGAAGATGCACGACATTGGCACCGCACGGCGAGGGCCGCCTGTGAACCTTTTGGTGCCGAGGTATACCCGCGCTTCAAAAAATGGTGTGATGAGTATTTTTACATCCGCCACCGCAATGAAGCCCGCGGCATCGGCGGCCTGTTTTTCGACGATCTGAATGCCTGGGGTTTCGAACGCAGCTTCGAATTTCTGCGCAGCATCGGCGATCACTTCCTGCCGGCCTACCTGCCGATCCTGGAAAAGCGCAAGCTCACCCGCTACGCTGAACGCCAGCGTGAGTTTCAGCTCTACCGTCGCGGGCGCTACGTGGAATTCAATCTGGTATACGACCGCGGCACGCTGTTCGGACTGCAGTCCGGCGGCCGGACTGAGTCCATACTCATGTCCATGCCACCACATGCGTGCTGGCAGTATGCTTTTAAACCTGAAATTGGATCACCGGAAGCTGAACTTTATGAAAAGTTTCTGCCACCCAGGGACTGGCTGTAATGTTGCTTTTAAGGTGTGACACAGCGAGGCTGGCGCGACATGAATAAAACTCCGCCGTTCCATTTGGCATTTCTGGTCACAGACCTGGAAGAGGCGCGAAAATTTTACGCAGACCTGTTGGGCTGCCCCACGGGGCGGGAATCCGAGCGCTGGATCGACTTCGACTTCTACGGCCATCAGCTCGTGGCCCATCTGGCATCATCAGAACCCGCCATTGCCACCAATCCGGTGGACGGCAAACAGGTGCCGGTACCGCATTTCGGCGTGATCGTGGAGTGGCACGAATGGCATAGACTGGCTGACCGGCTTAAGGCTGCCGGCATCCATTTTCTGATTGAGCCCGGAATTCGTTTTCAGGGCCAGGCAGGCGAACAGGCGACCATGTTTTTCAAGGACCCCAGCGGCAACGCCCTGGAATTCAAGACCTTTCGCGACCCTGCACAGATATTCGCGCGCGGCTGAGATTCCCGCATCGATCTGTTGGCCGGGGTTTCAGATCCCAAACTGACCGGCGATCACGCCGGATACCACCAGCGCCAGCACCAGCAGGCCGATGCCGGCATACAGCCAGTCTCGGGCACGGGCACTGACATACACGCCGGCCAGGAGCCGCGCCATGGGCGTGAGCAACAGCACCACGATAGCCACATCCAGGAATGCATCGCTGTGCAGGCGGACGCCGCGCCTGATGGCCTGTCGCAGGATTTCCCACAGCGAGCCGCGCGGAGGTTCCGGCAGGCGGACGCCGTGCAGGAAAAACATCGCCAGCCCGACCATGATCAGCAACAGGCAGGCGCCGATACTGGTGCGCAGAATCCAGGTATTCAACAGACGGCGTTCACGCACCAGCTGGTTCATAGATTAAATACTCCCTTGAGCAGCATTTGCAGGGCCACCAGCAGGATCACTGCGGCGAACACCTTGCGCATGATGGCTACCGGCAGGCTCTTCACCAGGTGACTGCCTACGTAGCCGCCGGTGATCATGCCCAGGATCACCGCACCGGCCGTCACCGGCTGCACGTCGCCATGGGACAGATAAAAGCCCGCACTGGTGGCGGCGGTCACTCCGATCATGAAATTGGAGGTGGCGGTGGACACCCGGAAGGGCAGTTTCATTACCCGGTCCATGGCTAAGACCTTGAAGGCACCCGAACCGATGCCCAGCAGCGCCGACAGAAATCCCGCGCCGATCATGATGCCAAAGCCCGGAATCACGCCCACTACCTGGTAATCAATCCGCTCGCCGCCGAACTTGTAGCTGCTGGCCAGGCGCAGTCGTTTTGCCAGTGGCGAGCTGTAGCGCGCGCCGGCGAAATCGCTGTGCTGCGGCATGAAGGCCATGATCGCCGAATAGCCGAGCACGATGCCGAACACTGCAAACAGCAAGCGAGCCGGCAGATGATGCGCCACCATGGCACCGGCCAGCGCGCCGCTGGAAGCGGCGATCTGCAGGAACAGGGCGGCACGCATGTTGCTCAGGCCGGTACCCACAAAGCGCGGCGCGGAACCGGTGGAGGTGGCGATGATGCCCAGCAGGCTGACGCCCACTGCTTCCGAAATGGGGATATGGAACACCAGCGTGAGCAGCGGCACGATTACGAATCCGCCGCCGAGTCCGGTGAGTGACCCCACAACACCGCCGGCCAGGCCCCCCATCAGGATCACTGCAACAATCAGAGTCACCGACATTGTGGAATTGGAATCAGGGGCGCGAAAAAGGAGCGCGGATTATACAATGCTGAAGGGCTTCAACGGCGCACTCTATGCACGAAGCAGGATTCAAGGTGATCATTGACCAAGCCGGTAGCCTGCATGAAAGCGTAGCAGATGGTGCTACCGACGAATTTGAAGCCGCGGTTTTTGAGATCCTTGCTTAAGGCGTCCGACAGTTTTGTGCGTGCCGGTATCTGCCGCAGGCTGCTGCGCCGTTTATGGATCGGCCTGCCGCCGACGAACTCCCAGATGTAGGCATTGAAACTGCCAAATTCTGCCTGTACCCGGAGAAATGCCCGGGCATTGATGACGGCGGCCTCGATCTTGAGTCGGTTGCGCACGATGCCGGCGTCCTGCAGCAGGCGTCGCCGGTCACGTGAAGTGAAACGCGCAACTTTGCGCGCATCAAACCCTGCGAAGGCCCGGCGGTAATTCGCGCGTTTGTGCAGGATCGTGGACCATGACAGGCCCGCCTGGGCGCCCTCCAGTATCAGGAACTCATACCAGCGTCTGTCGGTGCGCACCGGCACGCCCCATTCGCGGTCATGGTAGTCACGGTACACGGGATCGCTGTCCAGCGCCGCCCAGGTACAGCGTTTAAGCGGCTTGCGCTTCATGCTGGCAAGGTCGGGGGCTTGCCGCCCACTTGCACACCCAGATACCAGCGCTCAAACGCTGAAGCGTTTGCGTGACCTTCAGGCGGCGCCCAGCTTGCATAGTCCCGTTCAAAGGTTGGCAGGTAAGGGCCGCACTTCACTTCCAGCACCACCGTGGCTGGCGACAGGCTGGCCACCGCGTGCCAGCTGCCGGCGGGGCTTTCCACGCCGGCGACTTCACCGCTGGCCGCCAGCCGCGTGCGCGCCAACACGCTGCCATGCTCGTCGAAACCCAGCACCAGCATTTCACCCTGGATGATCAGCAGCAATTCCCATGTATTTGGGTGGCGATGAGGACGAACGTAGGTGCCAGGCTCCATGGCCATGCACATGCGCTGCACGCTTTCCTGGTGCGAGGCGTGCAGATTGTAGTGCGTACGCAACCGCGGTGAGGCGAGCGCGCGTGAATGCAGGCTGGCAAGCAGTGTACGGTCAAGCATTTTCATGCTGGATGGCCTCGGGGAAAAGACGAACGGCCGGTATTATAGATGCAGCCCCGGCATGGCCTGCGCGCCAGTCACTCAATTACCGCCGGGTGGCACATTATCCGGCCGCATGCATCTCAGGTAACCCACTGCACCATGGACAGGATGTGCTGTTCCATGTCGTTCATGGGCATGCCGGTACTGGCGAGGATGGCGATACTGCCGCGACCCATGGGCTCAATCATGCAATGGTAGCCCTGGGTGTCCATCTGCATGCGTTTGTCCACATGCACATGCGGCATAAGCAGCAAGGTTACCGCACCATGCGGCGTCATCATGACCAAATGCGCGCCCATGTGGTCATGCATGCGGAAGGTGCCGGCATAGGTGATTGGCCCCATGCTGCCCTGCAGCCTGGCACCCACGCGCTCCAGTACTGCGTTAACGGCATCAGCATCCACCGGCGTGGTGCTGGCGATTTCCGGTGACTGCTGTATGACGTGTTGCACCATAGCCTCCGCCAGCGGCATTTCACTTTGCCGGGGAAGCATGCGCCAGGCACCAACTCCGAGGCCGACTGCAAGCACCAGGCCCGCGGCGGCGGCCAGCCAGCGGTAAGCGGGGCGGGGCGCGTGTCGGAAGGCGGTATTGAACACAATGCGCGCTTCCAGCCCCTCCGGCACCTCCATATCCAGCGCCGGTTTCAAGCGCGCATCCAACTCCAGCATTTCTTTCATGAAGGCCGCGCAACCGGCACATGCCTTGCAATGTTCCACCACCGCCGGGTCGCGGCAATGCGGCTCGGCGCCCAGGGTGCGGCGCACTTCGAGGCAATTGATGGCGGCGCTCATGCGGTTCCCTCCCCCATACGGGCGGTATTTCCGTCCAGCAGCTCACGCAGTTGCTGACGGGCTCGGTACAGGCGCGTCAATACGGTCGCCTGGGTCAGCTCAAGTTGTTCGGCGATTTCCCCGGTGCTGCAACCCAGGAGCACCTGCAACACCAGCGGCTCGCGGTACTCGGGCGCAAGCTTGAGCATGGCCCGGCGCACGTCGTGCATGTCGGTGTCGTCGCCGCCCAGGCTGGCGCGATTATCTGCCAGCGCCTCTTGCTCGATATCCACTGTGTCCTTGCGCTTGGAGAGCTCTCGTAAGAACTCACGCCTTACAATCGTGATCAGCCACTGGCGGGCGGCATTTTCATCGCGCAACTGATCCAGGGAGCGCCAGGCGCGCAACAGGGTTTCCTGCACCAGGTCCTCGGCCAGGGTCTTGTCGCGTGACAGCCAGTAAGCATAGCGGTACAGGCTGGGCACCAGGGCGCGCGCCAGAAGCTCGAAGCGGTGTTGTCGTACCGGCATGTAGTAAAGACCCTTCTAAGCTTGGTTTTATTACCCGACAGGCCGAGCGGCCGGCAACCCAAGCAACCAGTATAATCAAGACCCTGGAACATCCGGGTCGCCGCCACCCGTATTCAAGGCCTGTGAGCGGAGCCGGCCTGGATTTCAAGCTTGCAGAGGACAGCAGCATGTTACAGAGGACATCTAGGTGAGCCAGCGGCCCCGGCCAAAGGGCGCGTTCCCCGCCACCCGCATGCGGCGCATGCGCCGCGATGGATTTTCCCGCCGGCTGATGCGCGAGACGCGCGTTTCAGCCGACGACCTGATTTATCCGCTGTTCATCCGCGAGGGCAGCCGCCAGCGTGAGCCTGTGGCTTCGATGCCCGGGATTGAGCGCGTCAGCACTGATGAGGCTCTGCAAGAGGCAGAGGAGTTGCTGCAACTCGGCATACCGGCGCTGGTACTGTTCCCGGTGGTACCCGCCACGAAAAAAACCCTGGATGCGGCCGAAGCTTACAACCCGGATGGCCTGGTGCAGCGTACGGTGCACGCGCTCAAGGAAAAATTTCCAGAACTGGGGGTCATCACGGATGTGGCTCTGGATCCCTACACCACCCATGGCCAGGACGGCATCATCGATGCCGGCGGCTACGTGCTGAACGACGAGAGCCTGGAGGTGCTGGTGCGCCAGGCGCTGTCGCACGCCCAGGCTGGTGCCGACGTGGTGGCGCCTTCAGACATGATGGACGGACGCGTGGGCGCCATCCGTGAAGCCCTGGAAAAACACGGCCACAAAAACACCCGCATCCTGGCCTATTCGGCCAAATATGCTTCCAGCCTGTACGCGCCGTTCCGGGACGCGCTGGGTTCGGCTGCCAGTCTGGGTAAAGGCAGCAAACATACCTACCAGATGGATGCGGGCAACAGTGACGAAGCTCTGCGGGAAGTGGGCCTGGATCTTGAGGAAGGCGCCGACATGGTGATGGTGAAGCCCGGGCTGCCGTATCTGGATATCGTGCGCCGCGTAAAAGACGAATTCGGTGTGCCTACTTGTGTGTATCAGGTGAGTGGCGAATATTCCATGCTGATGGCGGCCGTTCAGAATGGCTGGCTGGAGGAAAAAAGCAGCGTGCTGGAAACCCTCATGGCAATCAAACGTGCCGGCGCCGACGCCATCCTCACGTATTTCGCCAAGCGCGCGGCACGCTGGCTGAAGGAATAAAGCCACAACTCAAACCGGGACCACAACCAAGAATATCGGCAGCACGAATTGCTGCTGGTGGAATTGCCGGGGAAGTTCAATGTCACAGGCAGCTGCGCGTTACGCCATCATCGGTCATCCGGTAGCCCACAGCCGATCACCGGAAATCTTCGCGGAGTTTGCCCGCCTTACCGGCCAGTCCGTCCAGTACACGCGCATCGATGCCGATCCCCATGGTTTCACCGCGGCGCTGCGGGAATTTCTCGAAACCGGTGGCCTGGGCTTGAATGTCACCGCGCCTTTCAAGGAAGAAGCCTTCGCCATTTGTCATGCGCACACCTCCAGAGCCAGGAAATCCCGTGCCGTCAACACCATCTCGGTGCGCGATGGCGGCAAGCTCCTGGGTGACAATACCGACGGGGTCGGGCTGGTTAAAGATCTCAGGGACAACCACCGGGTGGCGATGAAGAATGCCCGCATTCTGATGCTGGGCGCGGGTGGCGCGGCACGCGGGGTGCTGCCGTCCTTGCTGGCGGAAAAGCCGGCCCTGGTGCATATCGCCAATCGCACCGCAGCGCGCGCCGTGAAATTGGCCAACCAGCATTCCGCCGAGCGCGTTATTGGCAGTGGCTTTGATGGGCTTCGCCGGCTGGGCTTTGATCTGGTTATCAACGCAACTTCTGCGAGTCTCGGCGGCGAACTGCCGCAACTGCCGCATGACTGCCTGAATCCCAGCGCAGTTTGCTACGACCTCACCTACAGTGACCGTCCTACCCTGTTTATGCACTGGGCCGTGCAGGAAGGCGCTGCCACGGTTCTGGATGGCTGGGGCATGCTGGTGGAACAGGCTGCGGAAACTTTCTACCTATGGCGCGGGGTACGGCCATCAACGGCGACGCTGCTGGCTGTGCATCTGACCTAGCGTGGGCAAATCCAGTTTCGTCATCGCCATCGCCACCGCCGCACTGACCGTGGGTGTCTGGGCATGGCTCAACCAGCCGGAGCATGAACCGCCGTGGCCGGCGACCATACAGGGATTTGCTTTTTCACCTTTCCGCGCCGGTGAAGATGCGGTTACCCACAAACTGCCGACGGATGCGGAAATCGCTGCCGATCTGAAGCTGCTGGCCGGAAAAACCTACGCGGTGCGCACCTACACCGTGGAAGGCACACTGGCCGACATTCCGGCATTGGCACGCAGATACCACATCAACGTGGCTTTGGGCGCCTGGATCGACAAGGACCAGAAACAGGACGCGGCCAATGTCGCCCGCGCCATCGCCATCGCCAAATCCAATCCCAATGTAGTGCGCGTCATCATCGGCAACGAAGCGGTGCTGCGCGGTGACGTTTCCAGTGAAGAACTGATCCCCTACCTGGATGAAGCGCGCGCGGAAATACAGCAGCCGGTGAGCACCGCCGAGCCCTGGTACACCTGGCTCCAGCACCCGGAACTGGTGGCGCATGTGGACTATATCGCGGTGCACATGCTGCCTTATTGGGAAGGCATAGGAGTGAATCAGGCCGTGCCCTATATCGCGGCACGCATGCGTGACCTGAAAAAGACCTATCCGCACAAGCCCATCGTCATCGCCGAAGTCGGCTGGCCCAGCGACGGCCGTTCGCGGCATGCAGCCGTGGCGTCCACTGCCAATGAAGCCGCGTTTCTGCGGCGTTTCCTGGCCTATGCCGCATCCCAGCACTGGACCTATTACATCATGGAGGCTTTTGATCAGCCCTGGAAGCAGCAAACCGAGGGCGCGGTGGGCGCCTACTGGGGTGTGTACAACGTCTATCGCCAGCCCAAATTCACTTTCACCCGGCCAATTGTGCGCATCCCCCACTGGCAGTTGCTGGCGGCCGTCTCGGTGGTCATCGCGGTGCTGCTGCTGACCTTGCTGTATTGGGATAGCCGCACGCTCAAGAAGCGAGGCCGGAGTTTTCTGGCAATCATTGTGTACACAGTGACCACCGCCATCGTTTGGGTGATCTACGACTATTCCCGCCAATACCTCACCCTCACCAGCGTGGCGGTGGGATTACTGGTTTTCCTGGGCATGCTCGGGGTCATCCTGGTGCTGCTTGCCGAGGCCCATGAATGGGCCGAGGCCCACTGGATCACCATGCGACGACGCCTGTTCGAACCACCCCAGCTGCACGACGACGAATTGCCGCTGGTGTCCGTGCATGTACCGGTCTATAACGAACCGCCGGAAATGCTGAACCAGACCCTGGATGCGCTGGCGGCGCTGGATTATCCGCGCTTCGAGGTGCTGGTGATCGACAACAACACACGGGATGAAAGCGTATGGCGCCCGGTACAGCAGCATTGCCAGAAACTGGGGCGACGTTTCAATTTCTTCCACGTTGCGCCGCTTAGCGGCTTCAAGGCCGGCGCGCTGAATTTCGCCCTGCGGCATACCTCGGCGGATGCCAGAGTGATCGCTGTGATCGACAGCGATTACCAGGTGGATGCCTGCTGGCTGAGGGAATTGGTGCCGTTGTTCAGCCATGCAAATATCGCCGTGGTCCAGGCACCCCAGGATTACCGTGATGCCGACCTCAACGCCTTCAAGGCCATGTGCTATGCCGAGTATCGCGGGTTTTTCTATATCGGCATGATCACCCGTAACGAACGCAACGCCATCATCCAGCACGGCACCATGACCATGATCCGCAGGCAGGAGCTGGATATCCTGCATGGCTGGGCGGAATGGTGCATCACCGAGGATGCTGAATTGGGTTTGCGCGTGTTCGCGGACGGCCTGGAGGCTGCCTATATACCGCGCAGCTACGGCAAGGGGCTGATGCCGGATACTTTCCTGGACTTCAAAAAACAACGTTTCCGCTGGGCCTATGGTGCCGTGCAGATATTGCGCCGGCACGCCGGGTTACTGCTGGGAGGTTCCGGCCGGCTCACGCCGGGCCAGCGGTATCACTTCCTCGCCGGCTGGCTGCCATGGCTGGCGGACGGGCTCAATCTGCTGTTCAACCTGAGCGCCCTGGTCTGGTCGCTGGCCATGATCGATTTCCCGCATAAGATCGATCCGCCGATGCTGATGGTCTCGGCGCTGCCTTTGGCCCTGTTCACCTTCAAGATTACCAAGCTGGCATACCTGTATCGCACACGCGTCGGTGCCAACGTGCGCCAGACTCTGGCAGCCGCGCTTGCCGGGCTGGCACTGACCCATACCATCGGTCTGGCGATACTCAGCGGCCTGATTACAAGAAATCGGGCATTTTTCCGCACCCCCAAACAGACGCACACTCATGCACTATTACACTCCCTGAGCGCCAGCCGCGAGGAAATCCTGCTGATGCTGGCGCTGTGGTTGAGTGCAGTGGCGGTTTTCATCCAGGTGGGCACCGGCATGCGCGATCTGACGCTCTGGGTGATCGTCCTGCTCATTCAGTCGATCCCCTATTTCGCCTCGTTGCTACTGGCGATATGTTCCGCGTTACCGGCCCTGCCGGCCAGGATCATCGGCCGCGCGGACGACATGGAATTGCTGGCCCAATCGGTGCTCGAGTCGGAAACCCTGGAACTCAGAAACTGATGATGTTGCCGATCACGATCTCGTGGCCGCTCACACCCGGGGCATTCTTCAGCGGCCATGCGATCGTGAAATAGAAAGTGTTGTCGTATGCGCTGCGGATGCTGCCGATGCGGAAACCCAGGCCGACATCGCTGTAGGTGGGACTCCAGCCGGAAGGCGAGAGTTGATGTATTTGCCCCGCGTCCGCATAGCCGACGAATCCCAGCTGGAACAGGTTCAGGATCTGCACCGGGGTGACGATCCGGTCTTCAAAGGTGGCCTGCCAGCGGCGATCGCCGATCGCATAGTAATTCGGGTAGCCGCGCAGTCCCTGCAGGCCGCCGAGATACAGATAACTTTCCGGGTCTGGCCGCAGCACCGAATCCCACTGCACATGCCCCACCAGTGTCTGCCAGGGAAAGTATTGAGTGTAGGAAGTGAGTGCCAGGTTAGTTTGCAGATTGTGACTGACGCCATCCTGTTGACGACCATCGGCGTATGCCGAGGCCAATAAAATGCTGTCCGCAGGTAACCGCGTGCCCCAGGAAGCCGTGACGCCATAAAACGGCGCTGACACGCTGCCACCAAAACCTCCGCCGTAATGACCAGCCTGCAGGTCCAGCTGCCAGCCCAGGTTGTAATCCTCAGTACGGTCGATATAGACCATATTGGTAAAACTGGCATACTGATCCTGAAAATATTCCCAGCTCAAACCGAGACCAGCGAGCCTTCGCGGCGCTAGCGCGGGAGGCGGCAGCAAACCAGGTGTTTGCTCCTGCAGCTGGCCATAACCGTAATCAATGTCGTTGTACAGGATTCCGGCCCGCATGCCGCTGCTGTCGGCGGCATCCCAATATAGTAGGTGCGCCCATGACAGGTAGCGCTGATCCTGGGTGCTGGGGGTATACCAGGCAAGAGTCCCCTGGTTGTAAAAATTGAGGTTTTCCTCCTGATCATAAAAGCTGGCGGCCACCGACCACGGGGTTTGGTCCGCATAGAACGGCTGGCCGGCGGTTACGTACTTGAGATGCCCATCGGACAGATCCGCATAGGTGGCCGCCAGGTTCCAGTAACTGCCGAATAACGATGGGTCCTTGTAACTCACCAGATTGGCGCTGCGCTGCGGATCGCTGGTGTGCCCGATACTTAAAGCTTTTCCAGTACCCAGGAAATTGTCATCGGTGGCCTCGAACTGCAGGGTGTTCTGGCCGCCAATGTGTGCAAAAGCGATGTCCAGTTTAAGCGTCCAGGCATCCTTGACTTGCACGTTGACGTCCACCACATGGTCATGACAGTTCTCCGGGCGGATGCTGGAAGCACGCAGGTACAGCAGCGCGTGCAGCCGCCGTTCACTTTCATAGATGATGAGCGGATCCACAGGATCACCGCTTTTGAACAGCAGCTGTTCACGGATGGCCCGGGGATGGGTTTCGATGTGCAGCTTGTTGGCCAGACGCGCATACCAGGTGTCCTGCTGCGGGTCGCTCAGCTCGAATACGTTATCCACGAAGATATGCACTTGGCCGATACGATAGCCCCGGGCAGCGAGTTCGTCCCAGTCAGCGGCATCCTGCCATGGATTTGCCGAGGAAGTCAGCGGAGCCGGACAGGTGCCGGCCTGAACCAAGCCGCTGGCCAGTAATGCCAGCGCCAATAACACCACCTGCAGGCAGCCGCCGGGTAGCCGCATTCAGGCCGGTACCCCGGGAAAAACCGCGGGAGTCCAGTTTTTTTCACGCCGGGCGAGACGTTGCGACATGTTTTCGCCGGAATAATCCACAGCCTGCGCAGGCTGTTGCAGCAAATGGCGTACTTCCAAAACATTGGCATTGATGCTGGCGTATCCCATACCTTTGATCTGCAACACCGCGGCCACATAAATGCCGCATTCAACGCACAGCAGGAAATCCGTAATCCCAAGTCCAAAGCGGTAGCGCTGCAGGTGTTGCGGGGAATCTGCGCGGATGACCGCCCTGCCGCGGGCATCCGTGGCGCTGACTACCCCGTGCATGCGGCAAAAGGAACATTGGCAGGCTCGCAGCGGCAGGTTTGCGGGCTCGAAACCGGTTACAAAAGCGAGCTGCAGACTACCGCAGTGACATCGGCCGCTAAACAGGCTCATGACGCTGAAATCATGGTTTTAAATCCGCTCCGCGTGGATGCCGGCAGCTGGCTGCCGGTTCTGTTCGCATATGGCACTTACTATACGGATTTACGCCGTCACCAATATACCGGTTTACCCTCGTTGTTCCACAGGTGACGGCAGGCGCTTAGTGTGGCAGTCTGCTGCGCCATGGTCGCTTCTCCAGACGCCAAATCGTCCCGATTACCTCGCAAGCTGGGCGCCTGGACGGGTGCCGCCGTGGTGGTGGGCGTCATCATCGGCAGCGGCATTTACAAAATCCCCTCTGACGTTGCACACCTGACCGGCAGCCTCAGCGGCGTGGCGCTGGTCTGGATACTGGGCGGCTTGATCTCGCTGTTTGGTGCGCTTTCCATCGCCGAGCTGGCGGCCATGTTCCCGGATGCAGGCGGCCCCTATGTCTATCTGCGCGAGGCCTTCGGCCGCCCGCTGGCCTTCATGTTCGGCTGGATGTGGCTGATCACCACGCCGAATGCCTGGGCCGCCCAGGCAGTGACCTTCGCCGACTACTTCGGCACCTCGGTGGCATTCACGGCCTTTGAGAAACAGCTGCTGGCGGCTTTGCTCATCACCTTGCTGTCGGCGGTGAGCTACTGTTCCGTGAATCTGGGTGCCTGGGTGCAAAACCTCTCCACCGGCACCAAACTCGTGGCCCTGGCAGGCCTGGCGGTAGCATTGTTTGCTTTCGCACCCCACACCAGCTCCAGTCTTACCGCCCTGGGCTCCGGACACATCATCTGGTCTGGTATCGGCGTGGCCCTGATCGCATCCCTTTGGGCCTACGATGGCTGGGTAAACATCACCCCGCTATCGGGTGAAATGAAACAGCCCCAAACGACGCTACCGCGCGCCCTGATCTACGGTACGCTGGTAACGCTCGCGGTCTACCTGATCATGAATGCGGCTTTTGCAACCGCCCTGCCGTTCCATGCGCTGGCCTCATCCAAGGCCGTGGCCAGTGACGCGTTGACTGCCGTGCTTGGGCCTGGAGCAGCCGTGGTAATCGTGATTCTGGTGATGATCTCCACCTTCGGCTCCATGAATGGCAGCATCCTTTCAGACCCGCGGGTGTTCTACGCCATGGCCGAGGACGGTCTGTTCCTGCGTTCCGTGGGCAAGGTTCACCCCCGCTTCCAGACTCCATATGTGGCCATCGTGTTCAGCTGGGCGCTGGCCATGGTGTTCCTGTTCTTCCGCAACTTCCTGGATCTGGCTGAAGCCTATGTGCTCGGCATCTGGCCGTTCCTGGCGCTGTCTACCATCGGCTTGTACGTGCTGCGCCGGCGCCGGCCTGAGCTGGCGCGGCCTTACAAGGTATGGGGCTATCCGGTCGTACCCATGTTGTTCGTGCTGGGAACTTTCCTGGTGATCAGTGACACTTATTATGAGCATTTTCGATTGCACCCCCTGGATACCGGCTTCAGCCTGGCACTGATCCTGGTGGGATTGCCGGTCTACTGGATCTGGACCTGGTACCAGCGGCGCACGCCTGACTCCGCAAACCGGGCAGCCGGCCTGGAATAAAACTCGCCGCAGCCCGCGAATCCGATACTGGCATTTACAGCGATGCTTTGCTTGAAATTACCCGCAGCCATTGCCATCCTGCTGCTGCTTGCCGCGGGCGCGGCTGCAGCAAATGACAACCCGTTACAGGAATTACTCGCACAGTACGTCAATAAGCCCGATCCGTCATACAACTGGCATGTGCTGTGCGCGACTCGCTATGCCGGCGGCGATTATGCGGAGCTGCTGATGGCCTCCCAAACCTGGCATGGCCTGGTCTGGCGACACCATTTATACATCATCCGGCCTGACAGCACGCCCGCCAGCATCCATTCCGCGGCTTTGTTCATCACCGGCGGGCACTGGCGCCCACAGGATGAAACGCCCGCGACAGTGGGATGCCGGCATAATCCGGACGCAGGCGTCTACCTGGGCCTGGCTGCCAGCTTGCACATGCCGCTGGCGGTCTTGCAGCAAGTGCCGGAAGAGCCGCTGTTCGGTGGCAAAACCGAGGATGCACTCATCGCTTACAGTTTTCAGAAATATCTCGCCACCCGCGATCCCAGCTGGCCACTGTTAATGCCCATGGTTAACAGCGCGGTGCGCGCCATGGATACGGTGCAGTCCTACACCCGGGAACGCTGGCAGGAGAACATCCGGGATTTCCTGGTCTTCGGAGTTTCCAAACGCGGCTGGACCACCTGGCTTACCGCCGCGGTGGATCCACGCGTCAAAGCCATCGCCCCCATGTCCTTCAGCATGCTGGATATCCCGCAGCAGTTGCACCTACAGCAAACCCTGTGGGGCAGACTTTCGAATCAGATCGCCGACTACAGCCGTACCAACCTGACCGAAAAAGTCCAGGCGGGCCAGGCCCATGGTCTGATGCAGCTGGTGGACCCCTGGAATTACCGCAACAAAATCCATCAGCCCAAACTCGTGGTAGACGGCACCAACGACCCCTACTGGCCGGTGGTGTCAGCCAACATCTACTGGCCATCTTTGGCGGGAGACAAATACCTGCTGTATCTGCCCAACAATGGCCACGATCCCACGGACTACCGGCGGCTGTTCGCCGATCTCGCGGCTCTGGCATGCCAGATGAACAATGGAACACCACTGGCGAAACTGCACTGGCGGTTCATACGCCACGCTGGACACATCCAGCTGCGCTTGTGGTCCAACGTGGCGCCTGACCGGGTGCGCATCTGGCGCGCGTATTCCACAACCCATGACTTCCGCAATTCACTGTGGCTGAAGACCCCGGTGTTTTGCCGCCAAAAGGCATGCGACTACAGCCTGAAGATTCCCAAAAACCTGCACATGGCGGTTTTCGGTGAAGCACAGTATCCAGGGCCGGGGCACCACGATTATTACCTGTCCACCCAGGTGTGGGCTGGTGGTCCCTGAGCATCCATGCAGACCGGCGGCTGCTGATGGCAGCCGCCGGTTTCGGTTCATGACATCAAGTCTGCGGCAACTGTGGTGCCTCGAACGCCGCAGGTTTGCCCACCAATAAGGTGGGGACTCCGCCAGCATAAGCCGCCTTGTTGAAGGCAGGGATGTCCTGCTGCAAGAGCTGATTGAAGCGCGCCAGGTAAGCGTTCAGGCGATTTTGCAAGTCCGCCACTTTGTTTTTAAACGCTGCGCTGGGCGCCTGCGCGAAGCCGCCGAGGAAAAAGCCGTTCCACTGCAGTTCACCTTGGAAATGCGGTAGATCCTTGAGGAAATCCTCATCGACGTTGTGCTGGAAACCCGGATCCCATAATTCATTTTTCAGATCCGTGATCTTGGCGTTGAGCTTTTTCGCGGCCGCCGCCAGCCCGGCGTTGGCTTTGTTGTCGCCCGCCTGTTTGAGCTTCCCGTCCATGCCATCAAGCTGCTGCTGCCAGGCCGTCAGCCGGTTCAACATGCCGTTCACGGCACTCATCTGGTTGCGCAGGGTCAAGGCCATCCACAGGCGCGCCCGATAGTCCGCCAGGCTGACCTTTACATTCGGATCCATGCGTACGCTGATGCTTTGGGTGAGCGTGTGGCCGTCCGCGTCGAACGTCGCGGTGTAGCCGCCCGGCAGTACCTGCGGGCCGCCGCCGCGTTCTTCACCGGCGCCCTTGAGGAAATCAATGGGCCTGGGTCCGGCGTAATCCAGATCCCAGACGAACTGGTTCAGGCCGGCTTTGCCCGGTGCATGCAGGGTGTTTACGGTATGTCCATCAGCGTTCTTGATCACAATCTTGACCGGTCCCTTGTGGTCGTGCTTGTGCTTGGCTTGGATACCGGCTTTCAGGTAATAGCTGAATTCCACGCCTTCCGGGGCATTTGGAGCCGAGTAGGTCCACTGCTGGCCTTCGTCGGTGGACCAGTGGTTATACAGGGTGCCTGGCTGGGGGCTGAACAGATGCAAGTCGCTGGTGCGCAGCGTATCGCTCCATTCCTCCAGCGGCCGCAGGTTGTCCAGCACGAACAGGCCGCGGCCATGGGTGGCCACCGCCAATGAATGCGTGGCGGGCACGAATTTGAGATCGAACACGGGCACAGTGGGAAAATTACCCTTGAGTGGCCGCCAGTGGCCGCCGTCATCCATGGAGTAGTACAGGCCGGTCATGGTGCCGGCAATCAGCATGCCCCGGTGGTTGGGGTTCTCGCGCACCACCAGCACCGGCGTGTGCTGCGGCAGACCGTCGGTGATGCGGGTCCAGCTGCGCCCAAAATTGCTGGTGCGGTATACATACGCCTGGTCGTCGTTGAGCATATGGGCATCGAAACTCACGTAGGCGGTGCCGGCATCAAACGGTGAAACCCCGACCTGATAAACCCGCGCCCATTGCGGCGCCCCCCGCGGGGTGACATTCTGCCAGTGCGCCCCGGCGTCACGGGTGACCTGCACCAGGCCATCATCGCTACCCACCCAGATCACCTTGTCCGGGTCTGTAGGTGCGAGCGTGATGGAAAGCAGGGTGTCGTAATTTTCAGCGGTACTGACATCGTGATAAATCGGGCCGCCAGGGATTTGCTGCTTGCTCTTGTCATTGCGTGTCAGATCCGGGCTGATGACCTGCCAAGTGGTTCCGCCATCATTGCTCTTGAACAGCACATCGGCGCCGATATACACGGTATTGGCATCGGTAGGCGAGACCGCGATGGGCGAGGTCCAATTGAATCGATATTCGGATTCCGCCAGAGTCTTGGCAGTGTTCTGCAGTCCATAAGAAGTGGAAGGACGGATCATCCGCGAGAGATGCGTGCGCGTGTCATAACGCACCGTATATCCGTCCTCCAGATCGGCATAAATAATGTGCGGATCACTGGGCGCAATCACTGCATATTCGCCGTCACCGCCAACGGTGGTGAACCAGTTCTTGCCGGTCACCCCCCTCTGGTTCAGGGCGCTGCTGGGTCCGCACCAAGCGCTGTTGTCCTGCAGTCCAAGGCAGGCATGGAAAGGCGATTGGTCATCCACCGACACCGTATAGGCCTGCTCGATGGGCAGGGTGTCAAGGAAGCGCCAGTTCTTGCCGCCATTAACGCTTAAAAACACGCCACCGTCGTTGCCCTGAATGATGCGTTGCGGATTCATTGGATCCACCCATACGGCGTGGTGATCCACGTGCACGCCGCGATCGATGGGATGCGCAGTCTTGCCGCCGTCGTCCGATTCCATGAGATTCAATGAACTGAAATAAATCCGGTTTTGGTCATTGGGCGCCACCACCATGCCGGCGAAGTACCAATTGCGCACCGCCAGCGCATGATCATTGCTGGCCATGGTCCAGCTGTCACCCAGATCAGTGGATGACCAGAGCATGCCTTGTTTGGTGGGGATCAGCGCATAAACATGTTCCGGATTGGACATGGCCGCAGCCAGGGTAATACGGCCGGTATCGCCATCAGGCAGGCCTTTGCTGAGCTTGTGCCAAGTGCTGCCGCCATCCGTGGAGCGCCACACGCCGCCTGAGGAGCTGCCATTGATCAGTGTCCAGGGATAACGTCGCACGCTCCACATGCCGGCAAACAACACCTGGGGATTACCCGGCTCCATAATGATGCTGGAGGCGCCGGTGCGATCATCCACAAACAACACCTTCTGCCAACTCTTGCCGCCATCGGTGGTGCGGAACACTCCGCGTTCCGCATTGTCCCCCCATGGATTGCCCAATGCGGCCACAAACACGATCTCCGGATTCTTGGGATCGATGACGATCGCCGAGATCTGGCCGGCTTGCCTAAGGCCTTTAAATTGCCAGCTTTTACCGCCGTCCGGCGAGTAGTACACACCGGCACCAGTCAGCGTGTCATTGCGCACGTTGGCTTCACCCGTGCCGACCCAGACCAGGTTCCGATTGGAGGGCGCCACAGCAACTGCGCCTATGGATGCGGTATCCGCGTGGGAAAAAACCGCTTTCCAGGTATCGCCGCCATCGGTGCTTTTCCATACGCCTCCGGCAGCGGCACCCACGTAATATATGTTGGGATTGCCCGGAATGCCGACCACCGAGGTCACGCGACCTCCGGCCGCCGCCGGGCCGATATCGCGGAATTTGAAACTGGAGGTGAATTCCGGAGTCGAAGCCGCAGGTTCCGCCAGGGCTGGCAGCATCGGCAATACCGTAAGGCAAGCCGCTAGAGCCAGACCCAAGGACATGTGGGATTTAACGGACAGGAATTTGTTAGACATGCGGTTGAATCTCCCGTGACTACGGGCATCCCTGCCGTGTGACGATCAGGCAATCTTGTTCGGACTAGGTTGTGTTGGTTGCTGGCTGGATTAGCGGCCAGGCTCGGCATCCTACACCTCATGCATGCTTGCAGACAGTTCTTCTTAAGCCGGCGCCGGCACCGTGGTAAGTGGAGCGATAACAGCTGCCCGCGTCTTGACAAACCAAGAACCAGTGTTATAGTGAATTACATCACCAATTTACATAGGTGCCCTATGTCCATCCGCCGTCTTCTCGCTGGTCTCCTCATCACGACTGTGTTGGCCTTCCCAGGCTTGGCCACAGCAGGCCCGTCAGAAGGCGATGCCGCCCGTATCCAGGCCAACCTGAACTATGCCGGGCCGCTGCCGGCGAGCACCTCCAGGATCAAATTAGAAAACCTAGTGGGCCACCTGAGCGTAACCCAAGGCAGCAGCTTCCGGGTGACCGCCACCGTGGTGGCCGGCGGCAGTAATCAAGCCGATGCCCAGGCACTCGCCCAAAGCGTGCACTTCGATACCAGCCAGTCAGGCAATGAATTTACCCTGCATGTGCATTACCCGGTGGACCGCTATACCAGCTACAGCTACCCGGAGCGCAGCGACAACGGCAACAAGAATTATTGCTTTGTGGGCATTTTCTGTGTCGATGCGAGCGGCAGCAGCCTGAGTTATCAGGATACGGATGTCCGCGTATATCGCAGTGGCCGACGCGGCGTACCGTTGCATGTGGATGTGGCCGTCCAGCTGCCGGCCGGCATGTCCATGTCTCTGGTCAACTACGTGGGTCTGGCGGAGGCCAGCGGCATACACAACGATTTGCGCATAAAAACCTCGAGTGGCAACGTGCAAGTCAGCAAAATGCAAGGCCGCCTTTCGGCGGATACAGGTTCAGGTGACGTGCATGTGGCAGATCTCACCGGTAATTTAAGCGTGGATACCGGCAGTGGCGACGTCTTCGCCGAACGCCTGCGCGGCAACCTGCACGCCGATACCGGCTCCGGCGATGTACACGTATCTGATTCACAAGGGCAGACGCTGTATGCCGACACTGGATCCGGCGACGTGCTGTTATCCGAAGTGAAGGGCGACATGAAATTTGACACCGGTTCCGGGGATGTGAAACTGGAAGGCGGCAAGGGTTCATTGCATGCCGATACCGGTTCCGGAGATGTAATCGCCAGAAACTATGCTGCAGGCAGCAGTGTATGGGCGGATACCGGTTCCGGCGATGTCAGCCTGTTTGGTGACCTGTCCGCGGTGCGCAATCTTTACATCGATACCGGTTCCGGTGACGCCACTATCAAAACCAGTACAGGCCTATCGATGCATCTGGATGCCCATTCGGACAGCGGGGATGTCAACATCAATCTACCGGAGATGCATAACGTGGTCATGCACCGTGGAAAATTCGTGGCCGATTTCGGCAAAGCCGAAGGACAGGGAACCATTTCCACTGGCAGCGGCGATATCAATGTAACCCGGGGGTAAAATCATGCGACTGCATACCAGGCTGGTTGTTTACGGTAGCTTGATGGTCGTTGTGGCGCTGCTGCTCACGGGCTGCAATGTCAACAAGAACATTGATGTGCCCAGCAACGCGCATTGGTCCAACGGCAGCAGCACCATTAACGGCGAAATCACCGTAGGCGCGGGCGCCACCGTGGATGGCGGATTGCGCACCATCAATGGCGCAATTCATCTGGAGGCCGGCGCCCATACCGGGGACCTGGCCATCGTAAATGGCGGCATCACCCTGGCCGACGGCGCACACGCAGGGAAGCTGGCGGGCGTCAACAGCTCGGTCACGCTCGGCAAGAACGTGCTAATCAGTTCAGACATTGCCGTAGTAAACGGCAACCTGCGCAGCGCTCCCGGCACCCGCATTCAAGGTTACGCGGCCGTCGTCAACGGCGACATGGCATTGTGCGGCACAGTGGTATCCGGTCATCTGCGCTTCGTGAACGGCAGCATTTGGCTGGCTGACGGCAGCACGGTGCAGGGTGATATCACTGCTAAACAGCCAAACGGCAGCCGCAACAACCCTCCGCCGGTGGTGGTAATCGGGCCGCACGCCAGCGTGGGCGGCAGCATCATTTTCGAACGCCCCGGCCAGCTTTATGTAAGCGATAGCGCCGTGATCCACGGCGTGCAGGGCGTCACCGCCACGAAATACAGCGGCGACGCACCTACCGGCGTGATGCTGCTGAAATGTCCGACTGACTAATTAAGGAATAAGCGTATGTCCCGTCAAATTCCGCACTGTACCTCGCCGCCCTAGGCATCGCTGCGACGCTCAGCCGTCGCGACGCATCTGCATTAAAACCCATTTCATCCCGGAGGAAGTATCTTGCTTCGCTTCAACAGACCCGCTTTGTCACTGATGCTTGCCGCACTATCGTCACCTGCCGCCTTTGGCCAGCCGCCGCGGTTTGTCCCGCCAACGGTAACAGCCGGCGTCAAAACCGGACCAATCACTTTGGACGGCAAGCTTGATGAGCCGGCCTGGAAAACCGCGCCGGTGATCACGCTCACCCAGCAAAATCCGCACCCTGGCGAGCCGACGCCTTTCAAAACCACGGTACGCATCCTTCGCGGTCGGCATCACCTGTATTTCGGCATCGTCTGCCAGGATCCCCATCCAGACAAGATTGAAGTGCACACCTTGCAACGCGATGGCGATCAATCAAGCGACGACAACGTCATGATCGTACTCGACAGCTTTGACCAGCATAAACTCGCCTATGCCTTTCAGGTAAATGCCGGCGGCGCCATGGCCGATGGCCTGATTTCACCCGGCTACTACAACGGCAACAGCAACACTCCCACGGTGGATTACAGCTGGAACGGCTATTGGCGGACCGCCGTCGGACATACTTCGACGGGTTGGACGGCTGAAATCGCCATCGATACCCAGAGCCTGCAGTTTACCGACCGCCATGCCAGCTGGGGACTTAATGTCAGCCGCTATGTGCCCCGCAAACAACTCACCCTGGCCTGGTCAGGCATCAATCTCAATGCCACAGCCACTAATCTCCAATGGGAAGGCACCCTGAACGGCATCCAGCACCTGAGCCAGGGCAGTGGTCTGGAATTCGACCCCTATCTGGTGACCGAATACAGCGACACCAAGCATGACACCGCGAGCTGGACGGGTTTTGACCTGAAATACAATTTCACACCCGAACTGGCCGGCCGCTTCACTTACCACACGGATTTTTCAGAAGCCCAGGCGAACTCACAGCAGATTAATGGCTCTCCCTATCCGCAAACCATCCCGGAAACACGCGCGTTCTTCCTGGATGGAGCGAATATTTTCACTTTCAGCCATAACCTGGGCCAGAATTTCATACCCTTCTATTCGCGCAACATCGGCCTCATCAACGGCGAAACCGTACCGCTTAATGAAGGCGTCAAGCTGCTGGGCCACACCGACGGCTGGACCCTGGGTCTGTTGGACACCCAAATGGCGGGAACTCCATATTCCGACGCCACCAACCTGTTTGCCGGGCGCGCGGTATACAACGTCAATAACCAGTGGCGCGTGGGCACACTCTTTACCCATGGCGATCCCTTGGGGCAGTCCAGCAATACGCTCGCCAGCTTCGATACCACCTGGAGCACTTCCAGCTTCAATAGTGACAAGAATCTGAATGTGTCCGCCTGGGGCGCGCGTTCCTACGGCAACCTGCCGTCCGGCACCCCCAACGGCTACGGCTTTGACCTGGAATATCCCAATGACCTGTGGTACGCGGACATCAACTACAATTATTTCGGCGACGCGCTGAACCCGGCCCTGGGGTTCATCCAGCGTCCCGGCACCAAACAAACCTACATGGATGCCACATACCAGCCGCGCCCTGATGCCGGCAGCATCTTCTCCTGGGTGCGGCAGTTCTTTTTCAACGCCAATTGGTATTACGTGTCCGGCCTGGATGGCGGCATGCAAAGCAACGACTGGTCATTCACACCCATTCAATTTACAACTCAAACAGGCTGGACAGCGCAATATCGCGTGCAACCCAGCTATGAGGTGCTGGCCACTCCTTACCAGATTCTGCCCAGCGTGACCTATCCCGCAGGCGCCTACTACTTCACCACCAATCATGTGGCTTTTTCCACCCCCGCATCGGACCCGCTGGTGTATTCCATGTCGGGAGAATTTGGCGGGCTATATGATGGCCACTATCACGACCTCGTGCCGCAGTTATCCTGGGCCACACCCGGCGGCCACTTCAATGCGAGTATCGCCCTCGGCACCATCTGGCTTTACACGCCGGGCGGCAACGGCATCCTGAGATTCGGACAGATGAACCTGGGCTACTCATTCACGCCGGATCTGACGCTCTCGACCCTCACCCAGTACAACAACATCAGTCACAACGTGTCTGAAAACGCCATTCTCCAATGGAATATCCTATCCGACCGCATCCTGTATCTGGTCTGGAGCCATGGGCTCACGCTGAATCCCAACCTGCTGCAAGGTGGCCAGCAGACAGTTAGCGGCAATACCTTGGTGTTCAAGATAATTTGGGGTTTCTATTGAAACTTGCACTGCTTGCGCCGCAGTTGGCCGATTAATTCACATCTGACCACGGCATTCGTTCACTGCAAACTAGCCGGACAGCGCATGCAGCCGGAAGCCAGGTATTTCGGATACCTGCGCCCGGTTTAGACGCCCGCCTGTCGAGATCATTAATGACATCACAACTAATACGCCATCCCTGTGGCGTAGCGTGATCGGCAAACCTTAGCCCATCTGCCGGACCGGCTGCGGGACGGTGAAAATCCTGGTGCGGGCCTCGAAATAAGAAATGAATCGGAGTTATTTCAAGCGCATGCCGGAATAATTGAGCTATACAGTCATCATGTATAAGACACGGGCCGTTGGCGGGCATTGCTGTTATGCCACACGGTCCTGGAATCACCCTAGGAGCATGAACATGACTTACGTACAAATACAATCGATACCAACACTGCATAAATGGCTACTGCCATTGCTGGGCGCGCTGCTGTTCGCCGCTGTTGCGCCGGTCCGCGCGGATCATCTGCCTCCGGGCATATTGGTCATCCATTTCCGCACCCCGCCCGATTACATGGAAAAGCCCGCAGGATCCGGTCCCTACACCAAACAGGACATCCAGGAAGCAATGCAGCTTGCCAAAATCGGCGATGCCGAAGCCCAATCCAATCTTGGCGTCATGCTGGCGAGCCGCGGTGAATATGCGAAAGCCGCGTACTGGGAAGAACAGGCCGCCAATGCCGGGCTGGACACCGCGGCCTACAACCTGGGCACCCTGTACTTCAATGGCCAGGGGTTTCCCAAGGATTACGTGACGGCACACCACTGGTTCATGCAGTCTGCGAATCGCGGAAATATGTACGCAGAGTTCCAGCTGGCCATGACCTACAACACCGGACAGGGCGTGCAAAAGGATGCCGCCAAGGAAATCTACTGGTATGAAAAGGCCGCCCACCAGGGACTGGCGCCCGCGCAATACAACCTGGCGGTGATTTACCACAACGGCGATGAGACTGCGCGTGATGATGTGAAAGCGTACGCCTGGATGCTGCTGGCGAAGAAAGGCGGTCTGGATGCCGGAGATGCCGTGAAAATCATTTCCCAGGGTATGTCACCCGCACAGATCCAGGCGGCGGAAAAGCTCAGCCACGACCTGGCGTCCGCGTCTGTTCAGGACATGCGGAAGTAAGCCAGGCTGCTGGTTTATTTGTTCGGCGTGCACCCCGGCTGGTTCAGGTTTTGGGTCATTTCGAGGAACTGATGGTCGTCGCAAAGCGGATGCAGGCTGGGCCACACGCTGATGAACGGTATCAGGATACTGACGGCATGTTGTGTAACAGCGTTGCGCAGGGTCTCGAATGCTTGTTGGGGTTGCCCAAGGTGCATATACACATCGGCAACAAAAACCGCCCTTAACTTGTCAGTGGAAGACTGGGATGCGTTCGCGCCCGTATACCAGCGGAAATACCTGATCAGGGCCCGCTGCTTGCCGCCGGTGACTTGGGCGATGGCTGCCGGAGTTGCGCCGGAAACGCGCATTTCCTCAACTGCTTGCCGGCTGGCATCTGCATAACGACCCTCTCCCAACAGCGCGAGTATCAGCACATGGCGCGCGAATTCATCGTCTGGCATGAGATTTACCGCCGTGTGTGCGTACTGCACGGCTTTGTCGTATTGGCGGTCGATGAAAAACAGCAGGGCGGAATTCGCGGATAAGCGGATGGATACCGGGTCCAGGCTTTGCGCCATGGCCATGGCCTGGCGCATCTCCTGGTTTTCACCCATGGCGGCGTAATAAGCAGCCTGTGCCTGCCAGGCCGCCGCACTCCCCGGATTATGCCGCAGTGCCTGTCTGATTTCGCCAGCGGCAGCAGTGAGATTCCACCGGTAAAACATGTCGAGTACGCCCTGCAGTAAATGTGCTTCCGAAGAATTGGCGTTCAATTTCAGCGCTTGATTCACAAGCTCGCTGGCGGTTTTAACCTGTACCTGGGATATGGTGGGTAGTGCCAGCAACGAACGTGCGCTGCACTCATAAGCAGCGCCGAATGATGGATCCAACTGCATGGAATGACGGCAATAATCGCCGGCCTTGTCGGCATTCCCCTGGACCAGCAGGTAACGGCCAAGCTGGTAGTCCAGGGCGGCTTGCCGGTTACTGGTGTATTCCAAAGGCTTGATGCTGGCTTCAGGATCCAGAATCCCCGTAACCTGATTGGCGATCTGCACGATGATTTGCTGAAACGCGGTATTCTGGAATTTACTGTCAAGATTGTAGTTGTTGCCCCATACATAGCTCTGATCAACGGACCGGATCAGGCGTGCGGAGATGCTCAAAATCCCCTGATTTTCTGTGATGCTGCCTTCCAGAACATACGAGGCGCCCAGTTCCTGGCCTATGGTTTTGATGGTTTTATCGCTGTTGACAAAATGCATGGTCGAAGTGTCTGCGATTACCCCCAACCGGTCGGGTGATACCGGGCCAAGGAGATCGATTAAATCGCTGGCAATGGAAGCCCCAAGCACAGTATTGGTTGAGTTGGTTGAGAGATTGGCAAATGGCAGTACAGCAATCACCGGAATCTGCCTGGCTGGCGGTTTTCTGGAGAACATTTCCAGGGGGCTGCGCAGATAGGCAAACACCAGGGCCGCGATGATTACCGCCAAAATCGCCCCGGCCGCCAGGGGATACTGCCAGCGCGATCCCCGGCTGGCCGCCGGCGGCGATTGCTGTGGTTGGGAAGCATGCTCCGCAGCCTCGTGTTTGACGACCGGTCTGCTGGCGTCGGCGGCGCTTACCGGATACACAAACTTGTATCCGCGCCGCGAGATCGTCTGGATGTAGCGGGTGCCGGTGGTGCCGTCATTCAGCGCGATGCGCAACTGCCGCATGCAGGCGCTGATGCCCTCTTCGAATTCCACCACCGTATGCGTGCCCCACAGACAGTGTCGGATCTCTTCCCGTGACACGATGATGCCGGCATGGCTCAAAAGCAGGTTCAGCAGCTTGGCGACCTGCGGGCGCAATAGCTGGGTTTTTTGGCCGTCAAAGAGTTCGCCGCTGCGTGCATCGAACTCGAAATCGCCAAATACGAATCTCGTTTGTTGCGTGTCCAGGGCGTCAACCATACGCTTGTCGGTCAGTACCTTAGCTGATGAAGCCAGAAAATAACCACATCATAACTCCGGATCATTTATAACTATCCGGGCCGGTAACAGTCTTATGCTGTTGCTGTCTGGTCCCACGGGAAGACCATGAGCTTCTTTATAGCCCAAGCATCCGGTGCGTTCCTTGAATCAGCAATAATTTATAAATGAATAATAAAAGCCGCGGCGGATTGCATGGATGCATCACGCCCAAAGATGGATGTGCTTCAGTGGCGTGCCGGTATTGAACAGCACCACGGTTTCATCTCGTCCTATCCAGCCGCTGTCCAGCAGTTGTACCTGGGCAGCAAGCGTGGCGGCCCCTTCCAGACCCGGAAATACGCCGCTGCCCGCCGCCATGACACGGGCATATTCAAGCATCTGTCCGTCGTCTACGCTCACCCCGGTACCGTGGCTGTCACGCAGCACCTGCAGCATGAGGAAGTCACCAATCGCGGCCGGTACCCGCAGTCCGTCGGCGATGGTGCGGGCATTGCTCCAGGGTTCCGCACGCGTTGCATTTTCGCGCAGGGCCTTGACGATGGGTGCGCAGTTTTCCGCCTGCACACACACCATGCGCGGCCGTTCAGGCCCGATCATTCCCAATTGCTCCATTTCGCCGAACGCCTTCCACATGCCGATCAGTCCGGTGCCGCCTCCGGCCGGGTAGATGATGACATCCGGAAGCCGCCAATCAAGTTGCTCAGCCAGCTCATAAGCCATGGTTTTTTTGCCTTCGACACGATACGGTTCCTTGAGCGTGCTGACATCGAACCAGCCGTAGCGTTCCACTCCCTCTCGCACCCGGCGTGCGCAATCGGTAATCAGACCATCCACCAAATCCACGCGCGCTGCGTAGCTGCGCGCTTCGGCGGCAAACGCCTTGGGTGCATCACTGGGAATGAATACGTGAGCCTGGAGTCCGGCGGCAGCGGAATAGGCGGCCAGGGCACTGCCGGCGTTGCCGGCACTGGGGATTGCCAGGGTCTTTGCTCCCAACTCCCAGGCCCGGCTGACGGCCATCGCCAGTCCGCGGGCCTTGAAACTTCCGGTGGGGTTCAGCGACTCATCCTTGATGTAGGTGGATGGACAGCCGATGCGCTCCCCGAAACGGGCCTTCAACAACGGCGTCCAGCCCTCGCCCAGCGCCAGCATGAAATCGTCATCCTGAAGCGGCAGCATTTCCTGGTACCGCCACATGTCGGCGCGCCGGCACGAGAGTGCGGCGCGGGTGAGGGTGCTGGCGGCCCTGGCGGTGTCGTAGCGGGCGAGCAGCGGCATGCCACAGGAGCTGCAAAGCTTCTGCAGCTGATCCGCGCGATGCGCGAGACCACATGCGGAGCATTCCAGATCGATCAGGCAGGAGGCGGTTTGCATGGCGAAATCCGCGGAAGCGGAGATGGCGATCGGATTCGCGGCCAGTGTACCATGGGGTTGCGGAAACAGAGGTAGGGACGTTTCATGTCCGCTGATATACATTACATCCTGGATTTCGACAGCACTTTGGTGCGGGTGGAAACCCTGGAACTGGCCGCGGAACTCGCGGCCTGCGATGCGGACAGTCGCGAACGCATCCGCAATATAACCAGCCAGGCCATGGAGGGTCGCATGAAATTCCGCCGCGCCTTGACGGAACGTTTAAGACTGCTGCATTTTCATCGCGACCTGCTGCCGCAACTCGCAGCACGCCTGCAGCTGGAAATCACGCCCTCGTTCGCCCGCAATCACAGTTTTCTGGCAAGCAACGCCGGCCGTATCCATGTGGTGACCAGTTCCTTCCGGACGGTGGTAACACCGGTTGTGGAGCGCCTGGGACTGAGTGCCGGGCATGTGCACGCCAACAGCCTGACTTTTGATGACGCTGGCTATATAAACGGAGTGGATTTGTCCAATCCTCTGTCTACTGACGATGGAAAATCCAAAGTGGTGGCGGCATTGGGGCTGCCGGGCGAGATCGCAGTAGTCGGCGATGGCTGGAGCGATTACGAGATTTTCCGATCTGGAGTGGCACAGCGTTTCTACGCCTTTACCGAAAACGTACGGCGGAAACCGGTGATTGATGTGGCCCAGAAGATTGCCCCGAGTTTCGATGAAATCCTGCACGACTGCGGCGAGCGCGGCGCCCTGTCCTATCCCAAGAACCGGCTCAAGGTGCTGCTGCTGGAAAATATCCATGCCGAGGCCGTGGCGGCCTTTGAACGCGAGGGCTGCTCGGTGGAGACTGTAGCTGGAAGTCTCGATGAAACGCAGCTAACGCAGCGGCTTGCGGACACCGCCATCCTCGGCATCCGCTCCAAAACCCAGTTAACGGAACGGGTGCTGCGATCCACCAAGCGCCTGCTGGCGGTCGGGGCGTTCTGCATCGGCACCAACCAAATTGACCTGGAAGCCTGCGGCAAGATGGGAGTGGCGGTTTTCAACGCTCCCTTCAGCAATACCCGTTCGGTAGTGGAGCTGGCGCTGGCGGAAATCATCCTGCTGATGCGCGGCATTCCGGAAAAATTACGCTTGATGGACGCCGGAGTGTGGGACAAATCCGCTAAATCCGCCAGCGAGGTGCGCGGCAAGCGCCTCGGCATCATCGGCTACGGAAACATCGGCATGCAGCTGTCGGTGCTGGCGGAGTCGCTGGGCATGGAAGTGAGCTATTACGACATTGCGGAAAAACTCGCGCTCGGCCGGGCGCGCAAATGCACGAGCCTTGAGGAACTGCTGGACAATTCAGACGCGGTCTCCGTGCATGTGGATGGTCGCAGGGAAAATGCCGGTATGCTCGGGGCGCGTGAATTCGCCCGCATGAAGCCGGGCGCGGTGTTCCTCAACCTGAGTCGCGGGCACGTGGCGGACCTCGACGCCCTTTACCAGCAGCTGGAATCGGGGAGGCTGCGCGGTGCGGCAGTGGATGTATTTCCACGGGAGCCGCGCGCCAATGGTGAAGCTTTCGAGCATCCGCTGCAGCGGTTGCCAAATGTATTGCTCACCCCGCACATCGGCGGCAGCACCATCGAAGCGCAACAGGACATCGGCCGTTTCGTGAGCGGCCGGCTTGTGGATTTCATCAACACCGGCAGCACCGAGAACAGTGTGAATTTTCCGGAACTGCGGCTGGCGCCGCAGGTGGATGCCCATCGTCTGATCCATGTGCATGAAAACCTGCCCGGTATCCTGGCCAGCATCAACCAGGCGCTGGCGGACCACGGCGCCAATATCCTCGGCCAGTATCTCAAGACCCGCGGAAATATTGGATACGTGATCACCGACATCAACCGTGATTATTCAGATTCGCTGCTGGAGGACATACGCCATATACCGCACACCCTGCGTTTTCGGGTGCTTTATTAATCGGCGTAATCCGGCTGCAGCATGACAACAACAAACATCGTGTAAGGAGATCTAAATGAATACCGGCTGGTTCCTGGTCACGGTAATCGTTGCATCCGTACTGGCATCGCTAAGCGACTGGTTGTTTGGCGGTTTCCTGTTCCACGAAAAGTACCGCGCCCACCCGGAGATCTGGCGTGAATCCGTGGGCCAGCGCGAGAGCCTGATGCTCACAGGCTCCACCCTGCTGATCGTAGTGACCTGCGCGGTGTTTATTTACCTTGCAGCACGTCTGCATGCATTGGGGTGGACACAGGTGCTGGGTCTGGCATTGGGGATCTGGCTGCTGGCACCACTACCCCTGCTGGCTACCAATGCGCTGTTCATCAAAATCCATCCACTGAATACGCTCTCCAACGCCATAGGGTGGCTAATGAAGTTGCTGATCTGCGCCGTCGCAGCGCATGTGTTTCTGGGCTAATATGAAAACCTGTGCAGACACCTGAACGGAACGCCATGGCTGAGAATCAGCCCCTGCAGGACACCCCGGGCATCCGTTTCCCCCCGCCACTGTATTTCCTGCTGGGCCTGCTGGCAGGCTATGCGCTGCATTGGCTGTTTCCCGTCAGATTAAGCAGGCCGGACCACCATCTGATTATCTATACGCTGGGAATCAGTTGGATCCTTTTGGGCGTACTGTTGGCGGGGTGGGCGCTATTCACTTTCAATCAAGCCGGTACCAGCCCCAATCCCCACCGGCCAAGCACCGTACTGGCGTTACAGGGTCCCTATACAATTACGCGTAATCCGATTTACCTGGGCATGGCAATGCTGTGCATCGGAATCAGCCTGCTGGCGAACATGCTGTGGCCATTGCTGTCGGTGCCGTTGGTAGTGCTGGCCATTGATCGCCTTGTGATCTGCAAAGAAGAGCGTTACCTGGAGGCAAAATTCGGAGACAGTTACCGGCAATACAGGAGCCGCGTGCGTCGCTGGATTTAATCACCGTTTATAAACACCGGCAATTTTTATAGCGTGTGTTTGGGGTTCTCACGCTATACCCGGCTTTAATGACCCAATGCGAGCCGCAGATAAACAATGGGCCGTTAGCCAAACTGGTCAGAAACCATAGCATCAATATGCCGGGAAAATTTTGCAGCAACAGAATTGCGGCAAACGCAACTCCCGTGACCAGTAAACTGCCGACTACACATTGTTTGGTTCCGAAAACTTTTTCGAGTTGCGGAGTCAGCATGGTTCCAATCAGGCACCCAGCAGCGAAGGCTGAGTACAATGCGCCGGCCTGAACTACACTCCAGTGCACATCCGACTGCAATACCGGTAGCAGTTGTTTATAAGCAAAGCGTGCCGTTCCCGCAGCCAGGACCCTGGCTGCGGATAGCATAATCAGCGTCCATAGGTAGGGAGTCGCGCCTGCAACAACTGCAGGTTGCCGCCGGACCCGGGCTAAAAGATGTGCAAACAAGCCTGACATGACTTTTCAACCTATCTAAGTACATGAATAATCTGAATACACAGTTGTAATTTATCCCTTGTTATTAAGGTAATCCAACGATATTTTTTGACTTTATATATGAATAAAACTAATATTTATCTATGCCTGAGCGACTCCCACCACTTAACGCGCTGCGGGTTTTTGAGGCTGCGGCACGCCATTTGAGTTACAGCCGTGCCGCGCAGGAACTTTTCCTGACCCAAAGCGCTGTCAGCCATCAGATCAAGCTTTTGGAAAGCAGTTTGGATACCAGGCTGTTTCGACGCGCGGGGCGCGCCATGCTGCTCACGGATAATGGCCAACGTTTCTACACCCAGGTAAAAGAGGGACTGGAGCGATTCGTCAAGGCTGTTGCTGAACTGCGCGCCGGTGCCAATCAACAAACTCTCAATATCAGCGTGGTGCCATCTTTTGCATCTGGCTGGCTGGTGCCGCGGCTATCGGATTTCCATCACCGTGACCCTCGGATTGATGTCAGTTTGCGTGCCACCACCGCACTGGCTGACTTTAGCCGTGAAGATGTGGATCTGGCACTGCGTTCTGGCTTGGGAATCTGGCGGGGATTGAAAGCCGACATGCTTTTCCAAACAGATATGTTTCCAGCCTGCAGCCCCCGCTATCGAAATGGCCGCTTGCCGCAAACTGCACGCGAACTCTTAAGTTGCGATTTGCTGCACATTA
>JAGWOR010000046.1 GCA_028870845.1 Gammaproteobacteria bacterium
TCTGGTCGTAGGCCTTCGCCTCACCACCAAACTTCTTCGCCTGGATCACCGTCAGCGCCGCCGTCAGCGTGGTCTTTCCATGATCCACATGCCCGATGGTCCCCACATTCACATGCGGCTTCTTACGCTCAAATTTTGCCTTGGACACGGTGCGTACTCCGTTAACTGTCTGTGACTGAAATTACCTAAATCCGGTCTGTTGCCCTATGCAGCAGGTGGAGCCCATGACCGGAATCGAACCGGTGACCTCGTCCTTACCAAGGACGTGCTCTACCGACTGAGCTACATGGGCGATTCGACCATCACTGCCACCTCATCCACCCGCTTTACCCTGGAGCGGGTGATGGGAATCGAACCCACGTCATCAGCTTGGAAGGCTGAGGTTCTACCATTGAACTACACCCGCAGCGTCCGGGCATTGGTACCTGAACCGGCCAACCAGGGGCTCTTGAAACTACACGTTCTGGTGGAGGGGGAAGGATTCGAACCTTCGTAGGCGTAAAGCCAGCAGATTTACAGTCTGCCCTCGTTGGCCGCTTGAGTACCCCTCCACGGACGAAGCCGGGAATTGTCTTATATTTCGCGGATTTGTGTCAACCGGTAGCGGGCCGGAGGGGTGCCGATAGCACACCTCAATGGGCAAATTCCAGCTCCGCTTTCAGGTCTTTGCTGACCAAAACACCGGGTAACTGCCTGAATCCCCGCTTGCTGCATCCGGCTTAAATTCACGGAGTGATAAAAACAGCGCCGGAGCTTCCTCCGGCGCTGTGAATGCTAGGTACGGGGAGGGATGGCGGTGAGCCGTCCCTCTAAACTGGCTATTCGATACCCAGATTCTTCTTCCAGTAGGCCCGGATGGCATCCACGGTGCTCTTGGGCAGCGGGCCATAACCCAGCTCTTCTGCCATCTTCTGGCCATGCTCATAGCCCCAGGAGAAGAATCGGATTACAGGCTCGTTGGTGGACTTGGGCATATCAGTACGCATGATCTCCCAGGTTCCACCCGAGATCGGCCAACTGGCATCGCCCGGCTGATCCGTCAGGATCACATAAAAGTCCTGTGCCTTGGTGAAATCCACGTTGGCGGCCGCGGCCTGGAAGGATTTAAGCGTCGGGCTAACCAGCTTGCCGGCCTTGTTGTACATGCGCACCCAGGTCAGGTGGTTTTCCGTGATATAGGCGTATTCAACATAGCCGATGGAACCCCGGATCTGCTGCACATAGGCCGCAACACCCGGGTTACCTTTGCCGCCGACGCCGGTAGGCCAGTTGATGGAAGTATTGGCGCCTACTTTCTCGGCCCATTCAGGGCTGATCTTGGAAAGATAGTTAGCGAAAGTGAAGGTAGTACCAGAACCATCGGAACGATGCACCACGGTGATCGCCATGTCCGGCAGTTTGACGTGTGGATTCAGTTTCTGGATCGCGGGATCATTCCATTTGGTGATGTGGGCAAGATAGATATCCGCCACCACCTGGCCGCTGAGAATGAGTTCTCCAGGCCTGATACCGGGGAGATTCACTACCAGATCTTCACCGGCAATCGCGGTCGGGAACTGAATGAGCTTGTTTTTCATTAAGTCATCGTGCTTAAGCGGCATATCGCTCGCACCGAACGCAACTGTGCCGGAGGTGATCTGCTTGATGCCACCGCCAGATCCAATGGCCTGATAGTTCACCTGCACACCGGTTTTCTTCTGATATGCAACTGCCCATTTGGCAATCAGCGGATACACCCAGGTGCTGCCTGCGCCGGTAAGGGTCTGCGCTGCAAATGCGCTTATGCTTATCGTTGTAGCCACAACCAGTGCCAACACACCCGCCTTCATAATGACTTTATTCCACATGATGTATTCCCTCCTCAGGGATGTCTTGTATCGATGCAACGGAAGAATTGTGAAATATTTACCGATTTCCAGACTGGAACTTTAAAAGCACCGCATGACAGAACGATGACACTTTCTTGTCATTTCAGTTAAGGCAATAAACCCTAATCATTTCGGCTGCTTGGGCTGACTTTTGTCAGAAACCCGCAGGTGCCGAAAAAAATGGCGGACCGAAGTCCGCCACAATCACCCTTACGGAGTGGATTAACTCTGTAATTAAAATACGATCTGCGCCCAGACACCGAATTCCTTGGTGGTGGTATCCGAGGTGTTGCTGGACAGGTCCTCGTGCTTGTAGACCAGCGCCCAGGTGATTTTGCTGTTGGCCGGGAAAGAAACGCCGAAGTTGTAGTACTTGTCCTTCTCCGATGGGTTCAGATCTTTGCTGGGATCGGCGTTATCGTAACGCGCGAAGATCGCAGTACCGTTGTCGGCCACCACATAGTCACCGTAAACCGAATAGCCGCTGGCCGAATCGGTTTGCGGGCCGGTCACCAACGCCGGGCTGAAATTGTTGGCATGGAAGTACTCGCCAGCGATGGTGAACTGTTTGGTCTTGTAGGCGATCAGCGCATCCTGGCGGGTGGCGGTGTTGGTGGCCGGTGAGGACTGGGTATTCGCACCCAGGTAGCCGGTGTAGGCATCGGCTGCTAGAATCAGGCCACTAACGGGCATGAAGGCTACGCGGCCTTCATAATCCATGCTCTTAGTGCGGCATGGGTTCTTGTAGCCGCAGCCGTCCACCATGGCGAAGTTGTAATTCACAACATCACCGTCGCTCTTGCCCAGGAAATGCACGCCGTAGTCGGCGGAATTGCCCAGGTGCAGGCGATCAATCAGGGTATTTTCCACGAAGCGGTAACCGTACACGTCTTCGTCGAACGGGATCCAGGGCATGTTGGCCGAACCCACCTGGAAGATGGCGGCATCGCTAAGCTTGGCCTGCACGAATGCAGTCTTGACCATGGGCGATTCATAGCCGCCGTTCTTGTCGTAAGTGATGTCGGTGGTGAAATTGGCTGACCAGACATCGTCGAACACGTGATTGATGCCGATGTAGAAGCGTTTGATGTCCAGGCCATAGCCCTGGTTATTGGTGGCTGTGCCATTGGTGTCCTGGGTAAGGTCGGTCAGATCCGTGTACATCTTGCCATTAATGGTAGTGGAACTGTCCGTGGAATCGGCATGGGCTTGCAGTGTGAATAATGCGGCCCCCGCCAGTAACATTGAAGCCCAATAAATCTTGCGCATGTCTGGTTCTCCAAATTTTAAAAATTAATTGGGTGTTGTTTTAGATTCAGGTGGTCAGCGAACTGACAAGCGCAGAGGGTAGAGAACGAATGTGACGGTTTAATGACTTTTTGGTTGAAATCCTGTGACAGCTGGATGGCTGATTTTTTTGACCTCTATAAAAAAACAAGGCGGACCGAAGTCCGCCTTGCCGCCCTAGTGGACGGTCGACTCCCCAGAAGAAAGTTTAAAAGTCGTATTGCACCATCAAGCGGTTGTAATAGAAGGTCCCCAGATTGGGCGCCCCGTAGCTGCCATTCAGGCCGTGCACGATGCCCAGCCGATTGCGCAGCGACAAGCCCTTGAGGTTGCCGGAGAAGAACCAGGTGACATCGATGTCGGTCTCGTTGGTGTCGGCAAAATAGGGTTCGGTGTTATAGCGCGCATAGCCGGCGATCAGCCGCAGTTGCTTGTCCACGAAGTAGAAGGTGCCGGCCAGCTTCCAGGCGTTGCCCACGCCCTTCTCCACCAGCCCCGCGGTCATGGAGGTGGTGTACAGGGGGTCGGTGGCGTAACCGGCGCTGTAAGGGGAGACGATGCCGCCGTTGCGGAAGTCGCTGTTGCTGGCGGAGATGTGGTTGTAAGACGCCACCAGGCTGTCGGTGCTGAACTGGATGCCAGCCATGGCCCCGTAAGTGCTGTTGCTGACGCTGGACTGCAACAGGTTGTCGCTGCCATGGGACTCATGCAGGTACTGGGCGCCGATCACCGGTGCGATGCCGCCGCCGGTGTTGAACACGTAGCTGGCGTTGCCGTAGGCGGCGGTGGTCAGGTCATAGAAGTCATAGTACCAGGCTTCGGCGCTCAGGCCGGCGGCCTTGTAAGTCAGGCCGGCGGCGGCGGTGCCGTTGTTGGTCTGGGTGCCCACGTTGGCATTGGGCGAGCCGCCATAGATGTCTTCAAAGCCGTTGGCGTTATAGAGCGTGGTGGCCGAGAAGGTGCTGGAGGTGCGGCTCTTCCAGCGGAATTCGCGCGCCAGCACCAGGTCCAGACCCTTGGTCAGGGTGAAATCCACCAGCAGCCCCTGATAGGTGGCCGGCACCATACGCGAGTCCGAGGCTCCCATCCATGGCGTGGACAGCAGCTGGTTGCCTCCACGGATCAGCACCATGTCGTTCTTCCACTGCAGGTAGGCCTGCCCCAGGGTGTAGATGGGTTGGGTGCCGGCCAGTGTGGTGTCCAGATGCGCGTAGTTCTGGGTGTCGTTGTTGAGGCCGAAGATGTCCTGGGCCGCCCAAAAGGTGCCGCCCGCGCTGAAGCCGCCACCGAAGGTGGGGCTCAGATAATTAAACATGCCGCCGAAATCATTGGCCTTCTGGTTGAAGGGAGCGGTGTCGGCGGTGTAATTACGGGTGAAATAATATTCACGGAAATAACCGTTGTAGGTACCCTGGCTGAGAAAATCCGTGAGCGAATCAGCGTAGCTCGCCGAGGCAAACAGGGTCACAGCAGCAGCCAGCATAGCCGGCAGCCAATGGGAAAATACATGCTTACACATGGTGGTCATACTCCTGAGGGTGATGAAAAACAAAAGCCGCGCGGGCGTCCCGGCGCACGCCCTTGCGGGTGGCTCCGGAATTACCGGGCGGCTGGCAATGGGATTTTTGTTATGGGAAATGCAGCGGAACAACGGCCAGGCCGTTTGCAGACTGAGAGACGGGGTTTCGCACAGGATTCCAGGCAGTGCATAAACTCCCATAGCAATGCCCCTGGCGGCATCACCAGCAATCCATTGGCTATACATGTGCGTCCCTGCTCCAATCAAACAAACACGGCCCGGAACATTGTTCCGACTCGTATGGACCGATTCTAGCTGGCTTTTATGGAGCCCTCAAGCGGTGTCCATGCCTCTGGGTCAGGCTGGTCAAAAAGACACCCTGGGAGTGAATAGGATTTTGTTATTCTTCATCTTGATCTAATGGTGCCGGCAGAGAGAATCGAACTCCCGACCTTTGGTTTACAAAACCACTGCTCTACCAGCTGAGCTATGCCGGCTAATCGGACTGATTGTGGAATTCTAGCAGGGCCCCTGCGGCTGGTCAGGTACCGGCCTTGCAGGCCTGGCGTTCAATCATCACGTCACCCTCGGCCAGATCGGCAAAGGCTTTAGCTTCCGGCAACTGTTTCTCACTGCCATGGGCGTCAAGCCAATATTGGGCTGCATCCCGGAAACGCTCGGTCAGCAATGGATGGTAGCCCATGGAGCGGATTTTCTTCTGGTGCGCCAGGGCGCCATAGCGATCGCTGAACACGCCCAGGGATATGGCGTTGCGGTTGGCCGGGTCGTTCACAATGTACAGATCCTTGATGCCGCTGGATTTCAGCATGTTGGCGGCTTGTTCGGCCTCATGCCGTGAGCCGAAAGGCGGCAGGTACACCCAGTAGCCCAAGCGCACTTTTCCCGGCAGCGTGTGCTGGCTCACCTGGTTGCCGGCTTTTTGCAGGAGCGCGGAGGCCTTGTGTGCGTCTTCGCTGCTGGTAAACGGCCCGTAACTTGCGCATGCCAGCGCCTCACTCTGACCGGGGGCGGGACTGGCTCTGGGAGCGGTAGCCTCCGGTGTCGGCGGCGGCGTGGCGGATTTGATAAGCGCCTGTTTTTGTGCCGGCGTGAGCTGTGAAATCAGTTTCAGCGGCTGTACGTGAGGCAGTGGCGATATGCGGTGCTCCGCCTGCATGGACGGCGCCAGCCACCCATGCCAGAGAAATGCCACCACATTCACCAGTACCAGGCACAGAAATACGATGCGCGTCATACCTGCTCTGCCAGCAATGCCAGCCCCTCCAGCACCAGATGGGGCGCTAGTGTAAACCTGCCGTGTAGCAGCGGGCGCAAACGTTCGATATCGCCGCCGGTGAGCAGCAGTTTCGTATCTTCACCCAACCGCGCCCGCATCTCTCCGGTAGTCCGCTCGATAAAACCGGCGGCGGCGTACAGCAAGCCGCTAGTGACCGCGGTTTGGGTATCTTGGGCGAACAGCGTGTGGTTCCCGCCCGCCTCCCGCGGCAGCACCGGGGCAGCATCGGCAAGCGCCTGCTGCATAGCCGTGAGTCCCGCAGCGATGAGTCCGCCCAGGTGGCGGCCGTCACCCGTGACACCGTCAATGGTAATGGCGGTACCGCAACTGATGACACAGGCGGGTCCCTTATATATATGATGCGCGCCGATGATGGCCGCCCAGCGGTCCGCACCCAACTGCACCGGCTGCGCGTATGCGTTGGTGACGCCGCAAGATTTTGCAGATGCTTGCACGAATTCCACTTCCCGGCCGAATCGTTGCCGGCAAAAATCCGCCAGGCTTCCGCCTAAACCGGCGCCCGCCACGTTGGCAGCCAGTATGCGCTCCGGTGTTTGCAAACCGGACCAGACCTGGCCCAAAGTTTCCGCCAACGCCAGACCCTTGTAGGTGCACGCGCCCGGGGCTGAAAGCACGCCGGCTGTCGCGAGCCCCCACTTGATACGGGTATTGCCCGCGTCCACCATCAGCATCACGTCTGCATCCTCAAGCTTAGGTCACCGGACACAAAACGGCGCAGGCCGGACTCAGTGTGCAGCAGCAGGGCGCCATCCTGATCCACGCCCTCTGCTATACCGCAGATCACCTGCTCCTGGTACTGCAGCTGGACCTGCTTGCCGGCGGCGAGATCCAGTGCGCGCCATTCTTTGTCAAATACGCTGAAACCCTGGGTGGCGAAGTTCTGCAGCACCTGCATCAATTCCTCGACGAGTGCCGCTGCCACCAAGTTGCGTTCCGGCGGCGGCTCCCGCAGCGACGCCAGGTCGGTCCAGGGCTGGTCGATCTTGGCGGCCGCAGACTCCGGCATGTGCACATTAATACCGATGCCGATGACCGCGCGCATGCGGTTGGGCGTTTCGCCCTGCACATCCACCAGGATGCCGCCGAGTTTTTTCCCCCGTACCAGCAAGTCATTGGGCCACTTGATGCCTACATCGCCGACGCCCGATGTGCGCAGTGCGCGCACCGCGGCAATGGCCGCCACCATGCCGAGTGCGGAAAATCCAGGCGGCACGTCATCGAACTGCCAGCCCATGGAAAGATACATATTGGCCGCGAACGGCGATACCCAGGTGCGCCCGCGCCGCCCCCGCCCGCTGCTCTGCATTTCCGCCAGGCACACCGCCGGATACCTGCCCGGCTGTGACAGCAGCCATTGATTGGTGGAATCCACAGTGTCCAGCACGGAGAGCGCTTGCAGGCGCCGCCGGCAGGCCGGCGAAAGCCGGCGGCGGATGCGCGCAGTGTCCAGCAGTTCCAGTGGCCGCGCCAGCCGGTAGCCGCGGCCCCGCACCGAGTGCACTTCCAAGCCCAGGGCCGCAAGCTGGCGCACCTGCTTCCACACCGCGGCACGCGTGATCCCCAGCCGCCCGGCAAGTTTTTCCCCGGAGTGGAAATCACCATCCGCCAGCAATGCGGTCAGGGCATGCGGGTTCCCGGAAGACGGGCACATGCTGAAACCTGCCCCTGTCAGCGGCGCAGGCGATGCAGCAACATCGCGCGTGCAAAGCGGTTTTCGTTGCCCTGGCTCAGGCGCCGGAGATTGCTGCGATGGGTGTAGAGAATAAAGGCCGCCGTGACCAGCCCGAACCAGAACAATGGCGAGCGCCAGCCACCAACCGTTTCCAGCAGCGCGTACGCCGGCACCGAGCATACCGCCAGGATGGTGGCCAGGCTCACATAGCCGCTTAGCACCAGCACCAACAACCACACGATCAGAGCCACCAGCAGCGCCGGCCAGGAAAGCATCAGCAAAGTACCCAGCAGGGTGGCCGCGCCTTTGCCGCCATGAAAGCGGAAAAACACCGGGAACACATGGCCGGCGATGGCGGCGGCGGCGCACAGTGCCGCCACCCAGGTGATGGGTAACAGCGGATGCGTTGCCGGGTGCACATAAGGCACGATGCCAGCCGCCAGGATGCCCTTGCCAGCGTCGATCAGCATCACCCACAAGGCGAATATCTTGCCTTGGGTGCGCAGCGCGTTGGTGGCGCCAGGGTTGCCGCTGCCGGATTTGCGGATGTCCACGTTGCCATAGAACCGACCCACCACCAGGCTGCCGATGACCGAGCCCAGCAGGTATGCAACAAGTATTCGGATGCCCAGTTCCAGCATAATCTTCCAGTGATCGGGGAGCGGCCCGGACACATTCTATCAGGGCCGCCGGGGCTCAAGGCTTGCAGCCCGCCGACGGCTGTTCAACAATCAGCAGCCTGTACTTCTGGATTCCAGACCGCATGCCCAACAACCTGGATCAAGTGGCGGAAGACATCCTGCTGGCCCTGCGGCGCATCATGCGCAGCATGGACATCGCCAGTCGGCAGCTGATCAACCGGCACGGCATCACCACGCCGCAGCTCATGTGTCTGCAACATATGCTGGAACGGGGACCCATGACCACCGGTATGCTGGCCCAGGCGGTTGCCTTAAGCCCGGCCACGGTGACCGGAATTTTGGACCGCATGGAGCGCCGCGGCCTGGTGACGCGGGAACGCCGTCCGGAGGACAAGCGCCGGGTGCTGGTGGCAGTGACCGAAGCTGGCCGAAACGCGGCGGAAGCCGCGCCTTCTTATATGGCGGAACGCCTGACACAGGCATTGCAGCAGGTGGCGGAAGCCGAGCGGCTGGAACTGCAACGCGCGATTTTGTTCCTGGCAGATTTGGCGGACCGCCGCAATGAGCCAAAAAAATAATCCGCCGCGCGGGCGCGCTTGCCCCTGCCATTGCGGCTGTTGCACCCGCTGCGCGTAAGCGCAACCCATGCGGGCCGTGCTTCTCATCAACCCGGCCTCCGGCCGCGGCGCCGGCCGCAAACTCGCACCGCGCATCACAGCCGAGTTATCCGGTCTAGGCATCGAGCCGCAACTCTACTACAGCGAATCCCCCGGCCACATCACTCGCCTGGTGCAGCAACAGCTGCAGTCACGCCCCGAACTGCTGATGGTGGCAGGCGGGGACGGCAGCGTGCACGAAGCCGTGAACGGCTGGATGCTGGCCGGAGGCGGCGCGCCGCTGGCCGTGATCCCCATCGGCACCGGCAACGATTTCAGCAAGATGCTGGCGGCCGGCGCCGACTGGCATGCGGCCTGCGCCAGCATCGCCAAGGGCCGGATCCGCCATGTGGACGTGGGGCGCTGCAACGATTTTTATTTCGCCAACAGCTTAGGTGTAGGCTTCGACGCCCAAGTGGCACTGACCGCCAACCGCATACAGTGGCTGGGCGGCCAGCTGGTATACAGCGCGGCGGTGATGCACACGCTGCTGTTCAAACACCTGACTCCAAAGGTGCGCCTGCTGCATGACGGCAGCACGCTGGAGTCCCGCATCACTCTGATTGCCGTGGGCAACGGCTGTTGTGAAGGCGGCGCTTTCAAGCTGGCGCCCCACGCAATCATCGACGACGGGCAGTTCGACGTGATCGTGGCGCAGGCTCTCAGCCGCCTGGGAATTCTGCGGCTGGTGCCGCAGGTATTGCGCGGCACGCACCTGGGACGTCCGGGGATTGTGGATTTCCGCACCCAGCGGCTGCTCATTGAATCGGACAGCGGGCTGCCGGTGCACGCCGACGGTGAAATCCGCTACACCGACGCGCGACTGCTGGAGATTTCCATCGAGCCCAAAAAACTCAGCGTGGTTGCCTGACGGAACCCAGATAGATGGCCGCCATGGCCAGAACCGTGCCGCCGATTTCCACCAGCGTGAAACGCCGGCCGAAAAACAGCACATCCCAGATAAACGCGCACACTGGCTGCAGCAACAGCACCAAACCCACCTGAGATGCCCGCACCTTGGAGATGCTGCTGGAGATCAGCACCCAGCCCAGCACCTGTCCGAAAATGCCGTAGGCCACCAGCCAGCCTGCGTCCTTCCAGTGGGGAATGGCGAAAGACGCGTGTTCCGGCAAGATCAGCAGCGCCAGGATGCCGGCGCACAGCAACGATACCGCCATTAAGGTTACAAACGGGGAACCGGTGGTTTCCGAAATGCGCGTACGTCGCAACGCCAAGAGATAAGCCGCGTAACAACAAGCGGTGAGCAGACCCAGCAGCACGCCCAGCCGGTAATGGGCGGAAAACGACTGCCAGTCCAGACCCACCAGCAGCACCAGGCCGACCACCGCCAGCGGAATCGAGGCCATCTGGAACCAGGTCATACGCTCGCCAAATGCCAGCACGCCGACGGCCGTTAGCACGAAAACCTGGAAGTTGGCCAGCAGTGTGGCAAGGCCGGGACCCACATACAGGATGCTGCGGTGCCAGAAGGTCAGGTCCAGGGCAAAAAACACCGCCACCAGCAGCAGCATTGCGGCCGCGCGCAGTGTGATTTTGAGCCGTTCCCGGCGCCATAGCACGATGCCCAACAGGATCAGGCCGCCAAACAGCATGCGGTAAAACGCGCTGGTTTCCGGCGGCACGCTCACCAGTTTCACGAACACCGCCGAGAAACTGATCATGACCGCGCCGAGGATAAGGTTGAACATAAGGCTGTGGTGGTTTGACAGGGGCGCCTATTCTAACGGAGGCAAGGTAAGCCGGCTGGCTAATGTCCGGTTTCAGTGTTGGCGTGACACAATGCTGAATGGCGAAGGGAAGACACTCTTCGCCGGTAATCGGCAACACATGCAGCGTTCGGGAAATGGCGGGCTTAACGCGCCAGGGCGGATTCCAGTTCGGCGAATGTCCAGGCGATGCCAGAGGTATTGATCACCACGCCCAGTTGCCGGCCGATGCTGGAAGCGGAAAACAGGCCGCGTATCAGGTTGCGCGGGCCGCTGCGCTCGATCACCAGGGCGTGCTGCCGGCCGGTGCTTTTCAGGGTCTCGATGATGTCGCCAATGCTGGCCTCCGTCACGTCGTTCATGGACAGCGCCTCCAGCCGCTCGCGAGGCGTCATGATGTCCCGCACCAGCACTTCATCGCGGCCGATGCCACGTTCCTGCTCAAAGCGCAGCGGACGCATACCGTGGATGTCGTTGAGCGTGACGATGCCGAGCAGTGTACCGGCCGCGTCCAGGATAAACAGCAGGCGCACATGTGCAGTACGCATGCGCAGTTCCGCCTCGTCCAGGTTGATTTCGGGTTCCACAGTGACCGGCGTTACCCTGCTCAAGTCCGTCATCGCTTCCAGTGCCGGGCTTTGCAGCGTTACATGTTCCGGGAGATTGTGGGCGGGCCACATGAGGCCGGTTTCAGCTGCGGTCATCATGACCGGAATGGGTTTATATGTTTTTGTGCTCATGCCGGTGCCAGTACTGCAGCCAAAATCGGCGCTGGAATTATAGTACCGGTTACCCGGAGCCGAGTTGAAAAATATATTAAATCTGCTTGTTATGCGCCGAGCGTGGACGCTGTTTTAGTCCGCGGCGCAGCGGGCACCATGTTACAATTCAGTGTATCTTCTCCCGGCAGCATGATCCCTCATGCCAGTAAAAATCCGTATCACCAACGTGCATTTGGATCTCGGCGCCAGCCGCCGCGGCACCGACATGGGCTCATCCGCCATGCACGTGGCCGGTGTGGTGCCGGCGCTGGAAAAACTCGGCCACCAGGTGGTGGGCATGCGCCACATCGGCCAGGTATCCATGGAAGCCGCCGAAATGGGCGATCCCCACGCGCGCTATCTCAAGGTGATCAACGAAGTTTGCCGGGAACTGGCGGATGACGTGGAAAAGACGCTGTCGCAGGAGGAATTTCCCCTGATCCTGGGCGGTGATCATTCCCAGGCCATCGGCTCGGTGGCCGGCGCGGCGCGGCATTTCCGCCGCCAGGGCCGGGAACTGGGGGTGTTCTGGTTCGACGCGCACACCGACATGAACACTCCCGAAACCAGCCTGTCTGGAAACATCCATGGCATGCCCCTGTCCACACTGCTGGGCATGGGGCCGAAACTGCTGACGGATATCAGCGGACAGTCGCCCGCCATCAAGCCCGAGCACGTGGTGATATTCGGAGCGCGCGATGTGGATCAGAAAGAAGCCGATCTGGTGAAGAAATCCGGTGTGCGGGTGTTTACCATGAGCGAAATCGACGCCCGCGGCGCGGCCAATTGCCTGGACGAAGCCATGCAGATCCTCAACCGGGCCAGCGCCGGGATCCATCTCTCCTATGACCTGGACGGCTCCGATCCCTCGGTTGCGCCGGGAACCGGAACGCCAGTGCCGGGCGGGCTCAACTTCCGCGAATCGCATCTGGTGTGCGAGGTCATCGCCAGAAGCGGCCGGCTCACCAGCATGGAGGTGGTGGAACTGAATCCCATCCTGGATACCGAGAACCGCACCGGCAAATTCGCCGTATGGCTGATTCAATCAGCCTTAGGACGCACCATCCTCTGGAATTGATCAGCCTCCCGCATACACACACGTCGGCTACGCCAAGGGCAGCAGACACCTGCTCGGCTGAATTTCAACTGCGGCCAACCACAAGTGGAAGCCTTACGCTACGGTCCGGTGCACACAAACCTTATATATATGTAATTGGTTGTCTGCGCATCTGCACGCCAGCGGCCGGCGCCACTGATACTGAGCTGGTTATTCACGCTGGTTGAAATCACACGGTATTTGTCCTGACAGGCGTTGGACATCTTTACATTGGCGTCCTGCTGCCGCAATTGGATATCAGCGGGACTGCCTTGCGCCAGATAACGAATCACGCCGACGTTGGCCCCCTGGCTTGGTCCGCCCGTGAGACTTGGATTTGCCAGCATTTCAGAGGTAGTAATCGCGCAACCCGCTAAAATCATACTGGCTGCCCCAAGCGTCAATACTGAAATTTTTAACATTGGTTCCTCCCATGCATTCTGATCCTGAATGACTTTAATCCCTGGTTTCCAAACTTTTCGTTGCTGAATAGTAGGCGCGGTGGCCGGCCGGGAACATGATCCTGGTCAAATGGCCGGTGGATAGATATGTAAAACAGCGTGGTTTCACATCCAGGTATTAGTGACCCGAATACCCGGCAGCTGGCCGTACCCAATCAGATTATGAAATCGCACCTGAAAGACCTGCTATTGGCAGAGGCTGCCTCCTGCTTTGTGATGCGCCCCTTGCCTCCAAGCAGTAGGGTCGACTCTCACAGGCAACGCAGTAATGGAACTAGCGCCCGGTGCACACAAATCTTATATATACGTAATCAGTGCTGGTGGCGTTGGTGCGGAAGCGCCCCGCACCGCTGAAATTGATTTTGTTGTTGACGCCGGTGGAAACTACCCGGTACTTGCCATGGCATGCGTTGGACATCTTGAGGTTGGCATCCAGCTGCCGCGCCTGGATGTCGGCGGCGCTGCCTTGTGCCAGATACCGGATCACGCCCATATCCTTGCCGCGGGTGGGACCATTTGCCAGCCCGGGATTTACTAGCATTTCCGAAGTGGTGACGGCGCAGCCAGCCAGCAAAAGGCAGCCGATGCCGGCCATCAATACGGATGATTTCATCATTAGTAACCTCCAACGAATCCAAAGGACGGGGAAATAATTGTTGTGGGGCGTGAACGGTTAACGCCTGTACATGGCGTTCACCAATCGTCAGCTCGTAGCGGGCGCAGCCACCAGTTTGGCGATCATCTGCCGGTAACGCTCCACGCCTTCCACCTGGTGGCCGTAGCGCTGCATGTGGCCGGCCGTCATTTCGGCGGAAAGCCGCGCCACCCGGGCAGCCGGCGTGGGATGTGTGGCCAGCAAGAGTTGCACACTGCTGCTCTTGGGATCCACGGTCTCCAGGGTCTGCAGCACCGCAACCAGTCCATAAGGATCGTAACCGGCGCGCGCCGCCAGCACCACGCCCATGCGATCGGCTTCAAACTCATCCTGCTTGTCCAGGCCCTTGGAATACAGGTTGCGGGTGGCGTTGGCGACGCTGTTGAACAGCTGGGTGTTCTGGCCATGCTGCCGCAGTTCAACCTGGGCTACCTCCCCCACCAGGTCCAATTGCGCGGCCTTCTGCAGCGCCTTGAGCTGCTGCTTCAGGACCACGTGGCTAATCTCGTGACCCAAAGCTCCGGCTAGCTCGGCTTCGCTGCGCATGTGCAGCAACAGGCCGCGAGTGACAAACACATAACCACCCGGAACCGCGAAAGCATCGATGTCGTTGGAATCCACCACCGCGAAGTGCCAAGGCAGATCCGGGCGGCTGCTGTGCATGGCCACCCAAAGACCGACCTTGTTCACGTAGTCCTGGACCGCCGGATTGTCGATGGGTTTGGCGGCCCCCAGTAGCGTGGAGGCGGTGGCATAACCGATCTGTTCCTCTTCCTGGAGATTTGCGGGCTTCACCGCCTGCTGCACGGTTTTCACGGTGTTAAACACGCCGTTCAGGTCCAGGCCGCCATTGCTGGTGCACGCCGCCAGCGCCAGCATGAGCAACAGCGGCCATCTCCAGTGCAGAATTTCCGAGGGCGGGCGTGCATTCATGGCTGCGCTCCGCTTGTTTGCGGCAGGTACGACACCTGCTCCGATTTGAGTCCCAGTTGCTGTGCGAACTGGCGCGCCTGTTGCGGCGTGGCCGCCCATGTGGAGATTTCATTGGTGGCCTGGGGATCCGGTTTGGCGTTGGCGATGTCGCCGCTGTTCAGACCGCGCACCCCGGTGGTGGCGGTAACGCCGGTGGCACCGGAGCGCCCGCTTTCGAAGAGTGACGCCAGCCAGCCGAATCCCCAGCCGCTGCCACTGTTACTGGTGTTTCCGCCGCCGTTCATGCGGATGCTGGTCATCTGCAGCCAGCCGTCCTGGCCATTATCCAGGCGCACGTGGTACCAGCCGCCCTGGCGCTCGAGGATCGTGAGATTGGTGCCGGCCGGCAGCTGGGCCACCGGCGCGGCGTCGGAATACGGGGCGTTGTTCAAGGGTGTCTGCAGGATCGTCTGGGCGCCGGATTGCGAGGCCGCGTGCGCCGCCATCACCGTCACCAGCAAAGCCAGCAGAATCAGGCCCCAACGCTTCATGGTTGTTTCTCCACCGGTTGGTACAGATGTACCGACTGTTCCCGGCCCTTTACTTTATAGGAGCCGCGGTCAGCAAAGTCAAAGGCATCCCCGCAGCGCTCGCGGGTGGCCGCCGAAACCAGGATCCTGGACAACCCCTTGGTCTGGCTTTCGATGCGGCTGGCAAGATTCACGGTATCGCCGATGGCGGTATAGTCCAGCTTGTTTTCCGAACCCATGAAGCCCACCACCGCCGGGCCGGTGTGTATGCCGATGCCGATGTCGAAGCTCCCGGAAAGATCCCCCAGATCACGGCGGAATTCCTCCAGTACCTTGGCCATCTCCAGCGCGGCCTCCACCGCGTGCCTGGCCTGGTCCGGGTCGGGTACCGGCGCACCCCAGAACGCCATGATGCAGTCGCCGATGAATTTATCCACCGTACCGCCGTGCTTGAAGATGACCTCAACCTGCCGCGAAAAATAGCGGTTCAGCAGCGACACCACCTCCTCCGGCGTGCGGTTTTCCGATAGCTGAGTAAATCCGCGGATGTCCGAAAACAGCACCGTAAGCTCGCAACTGCTGGCCTTATCGTCCAGCAGATTGCGCTGGGTTTTCACCAGGTCGCTCACCACGCGTGGATCCAGAAAGCGGTTGAACAGTCCGATGGTATACAGGCGGTCCCGGCGTTCTCGGAAGTAGTCCACCAGCCCGAGGCTGATGAAGCACAGCCAGGCGAACATCAATGGCTGGAACACCGGCACCAGCCAGCGATGATTCAGTAGCACGTAGGCCACCGCGATCATAACGGGTGTGGCCAGAAGTAGCGTGCCGCCGCTGAACAGCAAGCCCCGTCCCCAGCGGAAAAAGGCGGCCACGCCGAACACCAGCATCAGTGCCAGCAACGGTCCAAACCATTGCGGCGGACGCCGCATCCAGTCGCCGTTCTTGAGATTCGAAATTGCAGTGGCCACGATGTAAGCGCCCGGGTACAGATGGCTGATAGGCGTGGCCCGTAGATCCCCCAGCGAGGTTGCGGTGCTGCCGATGATCACCACCTTGTGGCTGAACTCATCTGCCGGGCGCTGGTGATCGCGGCGCTCCAGGTCCTGGTACACATCATAGAACGAGACATGCGGCACACTGTCGGCGCCGCCTCTCCAGTTGAGCAGCAGATCCGGCTGATCCGGCACCCGCCAGCCCATGGCTTGCGCCACGCGCGCCGGCAGTGAGGGGATGTGCCAGCCGTAGGCATCGTAGTAAAGGTAGTAACGCCGGCCGATGCCGTCGCTGTCCTGCAGGTAGTTGATCACCCCCACGCGCCCGGTCATGGCGAGCTGTGGCAAGGGAAACTGCAGGGCCACGCGCGCATTCGGGGCGGCGCCCGGGCCGGCAGTAAATCCGAATTTTGCAGGGTAGTCCTTGATGGGCGCGTTCTTGCTGTCATCTGCGCCTTCCAGCCGTACCATGGGAAAAAACACCTTGTTGCTGGCGGTCACCACACTGATGAAATACTTGTCGGAGTCGGGCCGCACCAGGTCCGGATCCACGAAATTAATGTCAAACACCACGGCTAGCGGCTGCTGCGCAAGGATGCCTTGCACCAGTTGGCCGTACACCGCCCGTGGCCAGGGCCAGCCGCCCACCTGCTTGGTCATTTCGTAGAGGCTGCGCTCGTCGACATTGATCACCATCACGTCGGGATCCGGTATCTTGCCGACGGCGTGCGCACGCACCAGTGCATCCTGCAGGCGGTATTCCACGGGCTTGAGTACGTGCAATGCAAAGAAATTTACGAGGATCAGCACCACGAAGACGAGCAACACCATGCCTCGGGCGGTAAGCCTGGATCTAATCTGCATGATGAACCCCAATGCCGTTTTCCGTACGGCTGCCCACACTCAGCATAGCGGGTTTTGAAAAATCTACCAGCGGTGATACGCGGGATGCCCCGGCTTGACCGCCACGAACGTGCCTCGGCAGGTGTCGCACACCTTGCCGCCTGCGATGAGTTCACCCTCCACCACGGCGCGATCCTCGCCGGAGGAGACCACCCGGGCGCGCAGTTTAATGGGGCCGTCCGTGGGCGTCGGCCTTTTCAAGCTGATGGAATAATCAGCGGTCACTGTGCAGGGCGGTGTCTGAGCGCCGCTTTTTTGCATCAGATGCCAGGCCGCTGTCCAGTTGCAGTGGCAGTCCAGCAGTGTGCCGATGATGCCGCCATTGAGCACGCCCGGAAAAGCCTCGTGATGCTTGCTGGCGCGCCATTCTGCAACCACTTCATCGCCATCGGCAAAACTGCGGATATGCAGGCCTTGGGGATTCGCCGGTCCGCAGCCAAAACAGGCGTTGTCTGGCGCGTAGGTTTCCTGGAGTGATTTCTGCGTCATACCGGGCCCTTATGCGTTTGTCCGTGGCAGAAAGATTTCCGCCAGCATGCAGCGCACACTGCCGCCGGCGCAATTCTCGATGGTGTTCACCGGACTGGAAGCAATGCGCGTGTACTTTTTAATGATCTGGCGCTGCGTCGGCGTCAGGCTGCGCTCTGCACGCATCGACATGATCAGCACCGATCCGCCATAGCCGGTCCCCAGTTGCAACACGTTGCCGGCGAATTCTCCCATTTGCTGGGTGGTGATCGGAATGATTTCATGGCCGGTCTGCTCCAGGCGCTGTTGTATGCGGCGGCGCTCGCTGACTTCTTGGATGCTCGATACGCAAAGAATCGTGAAGCGGTCGCCCATGCTCATCATCACATCAGTGTGATAAACGGGTGTGCCTTTGGTGTCGAATGCGTGGAAAGCGATCAATTCATACTCCAGCCTGGCGGCCCATTCGCGCAGTATTTTCATATCGGTGCGCGGCGACAGGCAGGCATAGGCAACATGATGCAGGCGGTCAAGCACCAGGCTGCCCGTGCCTTCCAGATAACGGCCTTCCAGTTCCGCGCCGGACAGGTCCTCGATATGCGTGACCTGATAACCACGCTGCTTGCGCAGCGCCTCAATGATGTCCGTTCTGCGCTCCCAGCGTCGGTTCTGTGCCTGCATCGGGTACAGATACACGGAACCATCAGTATGGAATGTCACCCAGTTACCCGGAAAAACCGCATCCGGCGTCCAGGGTTCCGGCGTATCCTCAAAGACCTCGACAGTAACCCCCAGTTTGCGCAAAGTCATGACCAGCACATCAAACTCGCGCAGCGCCAATGGTTGTGGATCGTTGATTTCCAGGTCACTGTGCTGAAAGGCATTGGAAGCAGCGGTTTCGGCGTTGATGCCAAAGCGCGCCGGCCGGATCATGAGCACGGCATCGGTAAGCTGGGATTCTGTTTGGTTGGCCATGAAGTACAACGGTGATAAAAACGTCTGTTAAAATCTTACACTAAAAGCACATGCCCCAGGCCGGATTCGCCGGATTCAAAAGCGGCATGCAGCAGGCGCCAAAGTTTCACTGGCCGGCATTCAAGGAATTTTTGCATGATCTCTGGTTTTGTGCGCGGCGACCGCATCCCCGACATTGTGCGGCCCAAACCGAATGGCGAGCCCTGCATGCTCTATGACCTGCAGGTGGGCCAGCCGGTCTTGCTGTTGGTGTTCGATGATCCCGCAGTGGCGCAGGCGTCTGAACTGTTGCGCCATATCACTGGCAACAACAGCGTATGGGAGAAAATCACACGTATCGCAATGCTGCAATGTTCACCCATACAGTGCCGTAAGCTTGACGAAAACTTTGCGGCTGCGGGCATCACCTTGTTGGCCGATGATGGCGTCGCAGCCATGCACCTGCTGGGTTCGGCGCGCTCCGGCACACGCCTGATCACCGCATTTGCCATGGACGCGAATTTCCGCATCATCCAGCGCGTCGAATACCACGCCGGAGAACATCTGTCTGAATTCCAGCAACAGCTGGATGCCGCGTACCGGGATACCCCCCATCACGATCCGTTGACCATGTGCCAACAGGCTCCAGTGTTGTTCATTCCGCGGGTATTCGATGCGGGAACGTGCGCTGATTTGATCGGGTATTTCAATCAGGTAGGCGGGCAGCCATCGGGCAGCGCGTATATCGAGGGCGACAAGGCCTATTGGCGTGTGCATCCGGAATACAAGATGCGCCGCGATGTTTATCTACAGGAAGGCGCCCGACTGGAACGCATCAAGGAATTGTTGGTGCGGCGTGTGCTACCGGAAATCAAACGCTGTTTCAATTTCCAGGTGAGCCAGCACGAAGTATTCAAACTGGTCTGCTACGACGCCCAGACCGGCGGTTATTTCCGGCCGCATCGCGACAACGAATCCAAAGATACGCTGCATCGGCGGTTCGCCATGACTTTGAATCTCAACACCGGCGATTACACAGGCGGGCTATTGCGCTTTCCGGAATTCGGCACCGACCTGTATCAACCTGGCCGTGGTGATGCGCTGGTGTTTTCGTGTTCGCTGCTGCATGAAGTCACGCCGGTGACTTCCGGCAACCGCTTCGCACTTTTGGGGTTCTTTTTCAGCGATGCCGAAAACATGCAGAATGTCGATTACGTGTCCAGCAATTAAGCTGGCCATGCAGGACTGCCGCGGAGCACAGGGATATGCGTGAGCGGCGATCTACTAAATCGGCTCAGCGCCTTACAAAGAAAAAGCAGCCCCGTCAGTTCTACTGACGGGGCTTCGAGTTTAGAGCCTGGCGATGAGCTACTTTCGCAGAGGGGCTCGAAGCTAAGCTCCGAGCGGCCACACACGACGTGCAGCCTGGGGTCAAACGAAGTTGCACGGCAACGCCAGGGACGGCATAGCCCTACTGGCCGTACGAGCGGGTCTCCCCATGCCCAAATAAAAAACCCCGGCAGTCTTTTGACTACCGGGGTTCGTGTTTAGAGCCTGGCGATGACCTACTTTCGCATGGGGAGACCCCAAACTATCATCGGCGCTGAGCAGTTTCACTTCCGAGTTCGGGATGGGATCGGGTGGTTCCCGCTCGCCAATGTCGCCAGGCAAAGCGTTACACTGTTGCACATGCCGCAGGCACATGCAGTGAATTTGGAAAGTTGTTGACGCGTCATGCATATCACACTTGTATAAATTACCGGCCATGCCCAAACAAACCGTTTGGGGTTATATGGCCAAGCCTCACGGTCAATTAGTACTGGTTAGCTTCACGCGTTGCCGCGCTTCCACACCCAGCCTATCAACGTCGTAGTCTTCGACGGACCTTCAGGGGCATCAAGTGCCCAGGGAGATCTAATCTTGGGGTGGGCTTCGCGCTTAGATGCTTTCAGCGGTTATCCCGTCCGCACATAGCTACCCGGCAGTGCCACTGGCGTGACAACCGGAACACCAGAGGTGCGTCCATCCCGGTCCTCTCGTACTAAGGACAGCTCACCCTCAAATCTCCAACGGCTACGGAAGATAGGGACCAAACTGTCTCACGACGTTTTGAACCCAGCTCGCGTACCACTTTAATCGGCGAACAGCCGAACCCTTGGGACCTGCTACAGCCCCAGGATGTGATGAGCCGACATCGAGGTGCCAAACTCCTCCGTCGATGTGGACTCTTGGGAGGAATAAGCCTGTTATCCCCGGAGTACCTTTTATCCGTTGAGCGATGGCCCTTCCATACAGAACCACCGGATCACTATGACC
>JAGWOR010000047.1 GCA_028870845.1 Gammaproteobacteria bacterium
TACACTCTTCATCAAAACCTTCGGCTGCCAGATGAACGAATATGACTCCGCAAAAATGGCGGACATATTGCGGGAGTCGCATGGCTATAGCCTGACAGACCTGCAGGAGAAGGCTGACCTGATCCTGTTGAATACCTGCTCGGTGCGCGAAAAGGCGCAGGAAAAGGTGTTTTCCCAGCTTGGGCTGTGGCGCGAACTGAAGCAGCGCAATCCGCGCCTGGTGATCGGTGTCGGCGGATGTGTCGCCAGTCAGGAGGGCGAGGACATCATAAGGCGTGCACCGTTTGTGGATCTGGTATTCGGCCCACAAAGTCTGCATCGTCTGCCGCAAATGCTGGAAGAAAACCGTCGCACCCTCCGTCCAGTGGTAGACATTTCCTTTCACGAGATCGAAAAATTCGATAGTTTGCCGGAACCCCGCGCGGACGGCGCCACTGCATTTGTCTCCATTATGGAGGGATGCAGCAAGTACTGCACATTTTGCGTAGTTCCATATACGCGCGGTGAAGAAATCAGCCGCCCCTTCGACGATGTGCTCGCGGAAGTCAGCATTCTTGCTGGACAAGGCGTGAAGGAAGTCACACTTCTCGGTCAGAACGTCAACGGCTATCGCGGCCCCAGGCATAATGGATCACTGGCGGATCTCGCGATGCTGATCGAATACGTTGCGGTAATTGACGGTATTGAGCGAATCCGTTTCACTACATCACACCCTGTGGAATTCTCGGACCGTCTTATCACGGCATTCGCCGAAGTGCCGAAGCTCGCAAATTACCTGCACCTTCCTGTGCAAAGCGGTTCCGACCGGGTTTTGGCGGCGATGAAACGCAACCACACGGTGTTGGAATACAAGGCCAAGATAAAAAAATTGAGAAAAATACGCCCGGATATCAGCCTGTCCACCGACATCATCATTGGGTTCCCGGGAGAAACAACAGCGGATTTCGAGGCCACCATGCAACTAGTGGAGGAACTGCGGTTCGACCAGGCGTTCAGTTTCATTTATAGCCGCCGCCCCGGCACGCCCGCGGCTTCCTATGCGGATGACGTTGCGCACAAAGAAAAAATTCGCCGGCTAGAAATCCTGCAGGCACGTATCCATGAATTCGGGCAGGCATACATGGCGCGACTCGTGGGCAGCAGGCAACGGGTGCTGGTGCAGCGGTTGTCGGCCAAAAACCCCCGGGAACTCGCCGGCAAAACCGAATGCAACCGCTGGGTGAACTTTGCGGGTGACAATCGGCTCATCGGGCGTTTTGCCGACGTGGTAATCACCGACGTAATGCAAAATTCGCTGCGTGCAAGGCTGGCGGATGCCGACAGGCAGCCTCCTGGCTACGCCGGATCGGTCACGCACACTGGTTTCGCACTTGGCTGAGAGCTCGCCGATATCGGTTGACCTGGCATTTGAGCCCGCTGACAACTCGCGGCTTGCAAATCTTTGTGGACAGTTTGACGAACACCTGCGCCAGATTGAACAGCGGCTGGGGGTTGAAATCAACAATCGCGGTAATCAGTTCAGGGTGATCGGCGCACTGACCCAGGCGCAGGCGGCGGGCGCCGTACTCAAGCAGCTGTACGAAGCTACGGCTCATGAACGAATCAAAAAGGAAACAGTTCATGTGAGCCTGCAGGAATCAGGAATCATGGCGCTTTTGGGCGGCAAGCAGGAGTCCGACGCTGAAAGCCAAGGTGACGTGGTTGTTTCAACCAAGGAAGGCAGGGTACGGGGTCGGGGACCGAATCAACGGCAGTACCTGCAAAGCATATCTGAATGCGATCTTACCTTCGGCATTGGCCCGGCGGGCACCGGCAAGACCTATCTGGCAGTAGCCAGTGCGGTAGCTGCCCTCAACCGTGACCAGGTACGACGCCTGGTGCTCGTCAGACCGGCGGTGGAGGCCGGAGAACGACTGGGATTTCTGCCTGGCGACCTGACCGAGAAAGTGGACCCTTATTTACGCCCCATCTATGACGCGCTTTACGAAATGCTGGGCTTCGAACGCGTTGGCAAGCTTCTTGAACGCGGCGTAATTGAAGTGGCACCGCTCGCATTCATGCGCGGCCGTACCCTTAATGAATCATTCATAATCCTGGATGAAGCCCAGAATACCACCATTGACCAAATGAAAATGTTCCTGACGCGCATCGGTTTTGGCTCGCGCACCGTGGTAACCGGAGACATTACGCAGGTGGATATTCCACAACCGCGCCGCTCCGGCCTGCGGGATGCAGTGGAACTGCTTCGCGGCATGCCGGGCGTGAGTTTCACATTCTTTACGGCGGCTGATGTGGTCCGCCACCCGCTGGTGCAGCGCATTGTCGCCGCCTATGAACAGCGCGATCTTCCCGATCAGCCGAAAGGCTGAACATGATGCCGGCAATTGAGCGTAAACCACGTGTGGCCGTGCAAATCGCGACTCAAGAGAAAAGGCTGCCCTCGTCAGATGATTTCAAACGCTGGGTAAGCGCGGCGCTTGAAGACAGAGCCGGATCCGTGGAAATGACGGTGCGGCTGGTTGATGAGGATGAAGCGCTGGCGCTGAACCGCCGGTATCGTCACAAGGATGTCCCCACTAACGTCTTGTCGTTCCCTGCGTCGATACCAGCGGGTGTGAATTGCGATTTGCTCGGTGATCTGGTGCTGTGCGCGCCGGTGTTGATTCGGGAAGCGGCGGAACAGGGCAAGCCGGCGGCCGCTCACTGGGCGCATCTCACCGTGCACGGCGTTCTACACCTGCTGGGCTATGAGCATGATACCGCCTACCAGGCCAAGCAAATGGAAGCACTGGAGACCGTAATTCTGGCCAGACTGGGCTACCCGGATCCCTATTTAATTTGAGGGTATCTGCCGGGGCTTTTGAGTGAGCAGGCCGCCAGCAGGTAAACTAGCCATATTGCCAAACACCCGACCTCACTGAATGTCCTCCGAGCCGCCTGCTAGCGACCGAAGTCCCGGCCTGCGCGCCTGGTTTGACAACCTGCGCCAGGCCTTGGCTGGCGAACCACGCGACCGCGAAGAACTACTGGAACTGTTGCGTGACGCCCAGACCCGCAACCTGTTCGATTCCGACGCCCAAGCCATGCTGGAAGGCGTGCTGCAGGTGGCCGACATGCAGGCCCGCGACATCATGATCCCCAGGGCGCAGATGGTGGTACTGGGGAAAGATGCGTCTCTGAAGGAAGTGATGGGTGTGGTGGTGGATTCCGGGCATTCGCGTTTCCCGGTGGTGGGAGACAGCCGAGACGAAGTGATCGGGATTGTGTTGGCCAAGGACCTGCTGGGGTATTTCCTGGAGGATCCCGGCGAGGCGTTCAATCTGCGGGAGTATTTGCGGATTGCGCCATTTGTTCCTGAAAGCATGCGTTTGAATATCCTGCTCAAGAACTTCCGTGCCAGCCGCAATCACATGGCCATCGTGGCTGACGAGTACGGTGGTGTCGCCGGACTGGTCACCATTGAGGACGTGTTGGAGCAGATCGTCGGAGAAATCGGCGATGAATATGACGTGGATGACGAGGCCCGCATCCTCAAGCACAGCGACCGGAGATATACAGTCAAGGCATTGACTCCGATTGATGATTTCAATGCGTATTTCGGATCCACATACAGCGACGCTGAATTTGACACGGTGGGCGGCCTGGTGGTGCATGCTTTTGGCCATTTGCCGAAACGCGGGGAGAAGACCGTGATTGGCCCGCTGCGCTTCAAGGTATTGCGGGCTGACAGCCGGCGCCCGCATCTGCTGGAAGTAACTCGCAAAGGCAAGGGTTCGGCAACGGCAACTGACAATACCGCATGAGTCCCGCCACTGCTCCCGGCGTGCGCTTGCCTGCATACAGCATTCTGAACGCCGCCGGCTTGCGCTTGCGCACCGGTGTGGCTGGTTGTATTTTGTCCATGGGCTGCGGCGCGCTGGCGGTCCTGGCCTTCGCGCCCTTCAATCTTTATCCGCTTGCGGTTTTCAGTCTGCTGGTATTGTTCTGGCTGCTGGGCAGCGCCTCAAAGCGGCGCGCTTTCCTGCTTGGCTTCCTGTTTGGCGCAACCGAGTTTGGCTTCGGCGTGTACTGGCTTTATATCAGTATTCACGATATCGCGAATGCGCCATTGTGGCTGACCTTGCCGATCATTGGCGCACTGGTTGCAGTCATGGCGCTGTACAGCGCCTGCGCCTGCAGCTTGGGTGTGTGGCTGACTCCGGTCGCCGGCTGGCGGCGCTGGATCCTGGTATTGCCCGCCGTTTGGACGCTGCTTGAGTGGTTGCGCGGATGGTTGTTGACCGGGTTTCCCTGGCTAAGTCTGGGCTACAGCCAGATTGACAGTTGGTTAAGAGGTTATGCGCCGCTGGCTGGGGTATACGGCGTATCCCTGACTGTAGCTCTGTCCGCTGGTCTTCTGCTGAGCGTACTGAACAAGCAAAGCATAGCGCGCACACGCATTGTATTTTTGGGTCTGTTACTGGCTTTGTGGTGTACAGGCGGAGCCCTGACCAAGGTGCAGTGGACACGTCCATCCGGCAAGCCATTTGAAGTCAGCCTCTTGCAGGGCAACATTCCTTCCACCATCAAGTGGGCTCCACAAACATTCCAGCCAACGCTGGATCTCTACCGGCGCATGACGGAGGCCAACTGGAGCAGCCGTTTAATCGTTTGGCCGGAATCCGCGCTGCCGGATTACGCGGATCTGGTATGGAATGACTACCTGGAGCCGTTGGAAAAGCTGGCGATCGCCCACGGTACCGAACTTTTCATCGGCGCACCCACTGAGGATCCGGCCACCGGCGCCGCCTATAACAGTGTTCTTGGCCTTGGCCGCAACCAAGGGCTTTATAACAAACAGCACTTGGTTCCGCTGTCGGAATATTTTCCCTTGCCAGACTGGGCCAGGCACTGGCTGGCCAGCATGGACCTGCCATATTCCTCATTTACTCCGGGGTCAAAAGACCAGCCATTGCTGCGGGCCGCTGGTTATCCGGTCGGAGTATCCATCTGTTATGAAGATGCCTACGGCAATGAGATAATGCGCGCGCTGCCGCAGGCGGCATTCCTGGTCAACGTAAGCGATGACGGCTGGTTCGGTGATTCCATAGCACTACCACAACATTTCGAAATCGCACGCATGCGAAGCCTGGAAACCGGGCGTTATCTGCTGCGTGACACCAACACCGGCATTACGGCCATAATTACCGCACGCGGCAGGGTAGCAAAAAGTCTGCCGCGGAATAAACAAGCAGCCTTGCAGGGTATGGTCGTGCCTTACGCAGGCAGCACACCGTATCGCTATATTGGCAATGGCGGCGTGGTCATTTGTTGCTGCCTGCTGCTGGCTGCAGGACTCTGGTGGCGGATGCGTAAATCCACTGATGCAGGTATATGAACATTTCTGCAGATTCTGATCAAAACAAGTCTGAAACGCATGGCGTCAGCACGAGGACTGACCACTTTCTGCGGACGGTGGTCAGCTTTCTGGTACTGGCGTTCCCGACAGCCTCGCTTTTTTTGAATCGCGGCGACAGTTATACCCTCGGGTTGCTGACGCTTATCGGGTTCTGGGTGTGGATTCGAACAGGTATCCGGACATGGTTGAATCGCGAAAACGGCAAACTTTTTCTGGCGTTTACACTGTTGTTCTTGGTGGTGGTACTGACGTATATAACCGGATTCAAGACGGAAGACGGGTTTCACTTTCTCGGACGTTACCTGCGTTTTCTGTTTGTAGTGCCGGTTTATCTGGCATTGCGGCGTTACCCGCCCACAGCCAAGACGGCTTTCATCGGTCTGGCTCTGGGCGCCTTGACTGCCGGTGTAATGGCAACCCTGGAATTCATACGGGCTCACGGGCCAATCCGTGTTGAGGCGCAGACTGATCTTTCGATCATTTTCGGTGATCTCACCACCACCATGGTGCTATGCACCGTAGCTGGATTCGGTTTAATGGCGGCTTCCCGGCGCAGCTGGTCAGTACCATTGCTGATCCTGAGTCTTGCCGGCGGCATTGCAGCATCATTACTGTCTGGAACACGCGGCGCATGGATTCCCCTGCTGCTTCTGCCGCTGGCGTTGATGACGCCGTTAAACGGATTTCTAAAACAGCGCTATATATTTGCCATCATATTGGTATTCGTAGCGGTATTTTCATCATTTTATTTCGTTTTGCGCAGCGATACACAGGCGAGATTGCTGGATGTCGGAAAACATTTCCGCAATTATTTTATTGCGCTTCATTACCTGGACCACCCAATCAGAGGTACACCCGCTGACCCTGTATGCGTCGATAACAAAACCTTCTTGCAGGCATGGCTGAACGCTGGTCGTTCCATTATCCCGGCCACGACCCGTACCCTAAGTGCTGAAGTCGTTACTGATCAGGAGATCGGTGGATTGTCAGGATGCAAGTCGGATTATGCCGTACGATTGCAGAACGGCAATAACAGCAGCGATGCGCAGTACATATTGCCGAGGCTCCCCGGGCCGCCGGGAAGTGATCAGCACAGCAAACTTCTGGCGCGCGGAGCTGGTACATTGGCGTTTCTCGGCGGGAAGACCACCGAAAATTTTTCCAATCAATCATATAAAACCGTTTCCATGAATGACAAAAAAACTCCAGCCCAGGTCATCCAAGTGTATATCAAGGTGACAATACCTCCGGACAAGACAGTATGGTTAGTGCCTCTGGATGGATATTTTGGAGAATACAGCCTGTCAATAGCCAATACGTCCATAGGCGGCCGTTTTGAGTTGTGGCGCTCGGCATGGCGGCAGTTCATGGAACACCCATGGCTTGGGGCAGGTACCGGGGCCTTTCAGGCTATGACACTTCAATTCATAAGCGCCGGAATCATTGCGCCGTTCGCAAATATCTACGACCATCCTCATAACGACTATCTTGACGCGCTCGCAAGTCACGGTATATTCGGCCTGATCGTGTTGCTCGCAGTGTTTTTGGTGCCCGCCGGATTTTTCATGCGGGCTGTACGCAGACCCGAGCGCGTCTTGCACGCTCTGGGACTCGCGGGGGTGCTTACCGTCGCGGGCTTTGCCATCTACGCACTGACCGATACGATTTTCTTGCACACCATGATGATTACCTGGTATGTAATCTACGTGGCGCTTTTTTACGCGCTGTTGGACGTACCGGCAAAATCCGGACCGGATGGTCAACTGATTGAATGATGCAAACACAATACGATCCCAAATTACTTGAATCCGCAGTCCACGAGGACTGGCTGAAACACAACGCATTTACGGTGGTAGAACCCCCAACCGCCCAAAAATACTATTGCCTGTGCATGCTGCCGTATCCCAGTGGCCGCCTGCATATGGGGCATGTACGAAACTACACTATCGGCGATGTGATTTCGCGTTTCCAACGCATGCAGGGAAGAAACGTGCTGCAACCCATGGGCTGGGATGCTTTCGGATTGCCTGCGGAAAATGCCGCCATCAAGAACGGCGTACCTCCGGCCCGTTGGACTTACGACAACATTGCTTACATGCGCAAGCAACTGCAGTCTTTGGGCTTCGCCATCGACTGGTCGCGCGAGCTTGCCACATGCGATCCAAAATATTACCGCTGGAACCAGTGGCTGTTCCTGCGCATGCTGGAAACAGGCGTTGCCTACAAGAAAACCGGTCAGGTGAATTGGGACCCGGTAGACCAGACGGTGCTGGCGAATGAACAGGTGATCGATGGGCGCGGCTGGCGCACTGGCGCGCTGGTGGAAAAACGTGAAATACCCATGTACTACCTGCGGATCACCGCTTACGCGGAGGAGCTGTTAACAGCGCTTGATGAGCTCAGCGGTTGGCCGGAACGGGTCAAGACCATGCAGGCCAACTGGATCGGCAAAAGCGAAGGCGTGGAAATCGGGTTTCCCCATGAGGCTGGCATCATCAAGGTATTCACCACCCGGGCCGACACTCTCATGGGCGCCACCTTCATCGCGATCGCCCCTGAGCATCCTCTGGCGGTTCAGGCAGCAGAAAAAAATCCGGAAGTGGCGGCCTTTATCGAGGAGTGCCGCAAGGGCGGTGTTACCGAAGCGGAACTGGCCACCCAGGAGAAGAAAGGCGTGCCTACCGGACTGTTTGTGGACCACCCATTGAGCGCAGCAAAACTGCCGGTATGGGTGGCGAACTACGTGCTCATGGCCTATGGTGAAGGCGCGGTGATGGCGGTACCGGCCCACGACCAGCGGGACCACGAGTTTGCACTCAAATACAAGTTACCGATCAAACAGGTTCTTGAACACAACATCTGGAAGATAGCACAGCAGAAGGGATCGAATCTGGACGAGTATCGGCACTATGAATTCGATAAAACCGTTTGGAAAGACTGGTATTCGTCCAAAAGTGATGATGATGTTCTAACGGTAAATTCCGGCAAGTACGATGACAAGAGCCCGCAACAGGCCATCGACGCCGTTGCTGCGGATCTCAAAGCCAACAAGCTCGGCGTTAAACGTACCGTGTACCGTCTCCGGGACTGGGGAATCTCGCGCCAGCGTTACTGGGGTTGCCCCATCCCCATCATCCATTGCCCGCAGTGCGGAGACGTGCCGGTGCCGGACAAGGATCTGCCGGTGGTGCTGCCGGAGGATCTGGTATCCGACGGCAGCGGCAACCCGCTGGCCAAATGCGAGGCCTTCATCAATGTTGCCTGTCCCAAGTGCGGAATAGCTGCCAGGCGTGAAACCGACACCATGGACACGTTTGTGGATTCATCCTGGTATTACATGCGCTATGCCTGTCCCGATAATGCCCGGTTCATGGTGGACCAGCGGGTCGATTACTGGCTGCCGGTAGACCAGTATATCGGCGGCATCGAGCACGCCATCCTGCACCTGCTGTATTCGCGCTTCTGGACACGCGTAATGCGGGAACTGGGACTGGTGAAGTTTAACGAGCCGTTCACCAATCTGCTGACCCAGGGCATGGTGCTGAACCATATCTACTACCGCAAAGGCAAGGCAGGCGGCATCGCCTATTACAATCCGGACGATGTCACGCCCATGCAAGATGACAAGGGCCAGATCACCGGCGGCATGCTCAAACAGGACGGTAAACCTGTGGAATATGCCGGCATGGGCACCATGTCCAAATCCAAGGCCAACGGTGTGGATCCGCAGGCATTGGTGGATAAATACGGGGCCGACACCATACGTCTGTTCATGCTATTCGCCGCACCGCCAGAGCAGACACTGGAATGGTCGGAAAGCGGCGTGGAGGGCGCGCACCGTTTCCTGAAGCGGCTGTGGCGGGCGGTGGCGGAGCATGTGAACGCCGGACCGGCTCCTGAACTGGATGCCGATGTTCTCGACGCAAACCAGCGTTCCCTGCGCAGACAAATACACGAAACCATAGCCAAGGTGAGCGATGATTTCGGGCGCCGCTATACATTCAATACGGCAGTGGCTGCCATCATGGAGCTGTTGAATGCCATGACTCACAGCGAAAGTTGCGGCAAACAGGAACGAACTATCAAACAGGAAGGTTTCGAAGCCATTACCTTGCTGCTGGCGCCCATGACCCCGCATATCTGCGAAACGTTGTGGCACGAACTTGGCCATCGCGATTCCCTCATAACCGCTCCCTGGCCAGGCGTAGATCATAGCGCGCTCGTCCGCACTACCATAGAACTGGTAGTGCAAGTGAATGGCAAATTGCGAGGTAGGATCTTGGTGCCCGCAAATGCGGCGCGCGCGCATCTGGAACAAGCGGCACTTGCCGACGCCAATGTGAGCAAGTATGTTGAGGGCAGGCCGGTAAGGAAGATCATTATTGTGCCGGGAAAACTGGTAAACGTGGTGGTGTGATGAGGCGGATAATCGCGAGCACTATTCTGGTCTTGGCATCAGCGCTGGCGGGATGCGGATTCCAGCTGCGCCCGCCGGCAAATCTTCCGGCAGTTATGCAGCGAACATATATTTCAGATAAGGACAATGATGTCCAGCTGGTTCGGGAATTGAACCGTTATCTGATGACGCCCACCACGTCGGTCACCAGGGACGCCGACAAGGCCACGGCCATCTTTTATATCCTCGAATCCAAGCGCTACGAACGTGTCCTGTCAGTCAGCAATACCGGCCAGCCCCTGGTAAACCAGGTGGCATACGTGGTGCATTTTTCGGTGACTGCGCGCAGCGGTGAAGCGCTGATCCCGACGCAAAGACTCATCTTAACCCGTCAATACAACTATAATACGGCCAATATGGTCGGCAACACGGAACAGGCCAATATTTTATACAAAGCCATGGTGCAGGACATGGTGCAGTTAATTCTGTTCCGTCTCGAAGCCCTGAGCCGTAAGCCCGCTGCACAGACCACATCGACCCGATGACACCTGTGATTTGCTCTGTTGCCTGTACTGCTGCGGTATTTATCTGCACAACCGGATGTTTTTCAAAAGCATGAAGCTGTCAGCCGAGAAACTGGATAGCCATTTGCAAAGCAAACTCGCGCCCGTGTATCTGATTACGGGTGACGAGCCCCTGCAGCGCGAGGAAGCGGCTGATGCGGTACGCGCTGCTGCACACAGGTGCGGTTATACCGAGCGCGAAGTCATGTTCGCGGAACGCGGGTTTGACTGGAACAGACTCGCGAGCCTTGGCGCAAGTTTGTCGCTGTTTGCCGCGAAGCGTGTGTTGGAGATCCGACTGCCCACCGGAAAACCCGGCGATGCAGGCGCTGCCGCATTCAATGAATACGCGAATAACCCGGCTACGGATGCGGTACTGCTGGTCATCAGTGCAAAGCTGGAACGCGGAGGCGGACGTTGGGCAGAAGCGCTGGAACAAGTTGGGGTGCATGTCAGCATCTGGCCGGTGGAAATGAAAAGCCTGCCGGCTTGGATTGGACGCCGCATGCAGAAACTGGGCATGCGGCCCACTCCTGAAGCTGTTTCATTGATCGCGGAACGAGTCGAAGGCAACCTGCTAGCGGCAGCCCAGGAGGTGGAAAAACTGCTATTGCTGAACGGCCAGGGGCAGGTGGATTCGGCGTCCGTCAGGGAGGCGGTTGCCGACAGCGCCCGTTACGATCCATATACCCTGGTGGACGCTGCGCTGGCAGGCGATTTGCGCCGTGCCACCCGCATCCTCATGGGCCTCGAGGAAGAGGGTACGGAGCCGGCTTTCATACAATGGGCGCTGGCACGTGAAATCCGCAACCTTGCCGTGCTGGCCTGTGAGATCGAAAGCGGTATCCCCGCGCATCGGGTATTAGCGGGGGTCTGGGAAAAGCGCCGCGCCATCGTCCAAAAAGCCCTGGAACGTCATGAACGCGCGGAATGGCGACGGCTTTTATGCCTGAGCGCCCATTCGGAGCGCGTGATTAAAGGCCAGGCCGCGGGGCGTCCTTGGGACGAGCTGTTAAACTTGTCTGTGAAACTGGCGGGCTTGAAGCCGCCGGGCTCAGGACATTCGAACTCACGGGAGCGCCACCACCGCGCATGAGAAGAATTGGAATCTTCGGAGGCAGCTTCGATCCCGTCCATTTCGGCCATCTGCGGCCGGCGCTGGAAATTCTGCAAGCATTGTCGCTGGATGAAATCCGTTTTATACCCGCGGGCCAACCCCCTTTGAGGCAGCCGCCCGTGGCCACCGCCAGCCAGCGGTTGCAGATGCTCAGGTTGGCTGTTGTGGATGAACCACGTTTCATTGTTGACGATCGCGAGATAAGGCGAAATGCGCCTTCATACACAGTTGACACACTCGGCGAACTACGGCGTGAATATCCCGGGGACCCGCTGACGTTAATGCTGGGCACGGATGCATACCTCAGCTTGCCGCAATGGCACGAGTGGCGGAAAATTTATGAATTAGCCCACATTGTTGTCGCGCACCGCCCCGGCTGGAAAATACCCGGAGAAGCCGAACTGGCAGACATGATCCGGGAGCGCCGCACGGAATTGCCCGCTGATCTTTCCAGGCAACTTGCTGGCCGCATCCTGTTCCAGCAAGTCACCCAAATAAACATATCTTCCACTCAGGTACGTGCGACGATCGCAGCTGGCGGGGATCCTCGATATCTGCTGCCGGATAGCGTGCGTGAGCTGATATTGAATACCCGCTGTTATGCGCAACCTAGGGAGCATTGATGCAAGCCGAACAACTGCGTGATCTGGTTGTCTCCGCGTTAGAGGACATGAAGGGTGTGGATATCCGGGTGCTGGAAGTGCGTGGCATGACCGCAATCACCGATTTTATGATCATTGCCAGCGGCACTTCAGACCGGCATGTAAAATCGCTGGCCCGGAATGTACTGGATCAAGCACGGGCGGCCGGCATAAAACCCATGGGCATGGAGGGCGAACAGGAGGGTGAATGGGTGCTGGTAGACTTGCGGGATGTGATAGTGCATATCATGCGGCCACAGGCGCGTGATTTTTACAATCTGGAAAAACTCTGGATCGTTGGAATTCCAGCCGAAGAGCCAAAACTTCCGGCTGCAGCAGCCCGACGGCGGCATTGAACCATGCAAATTCTGTTGCTGGCCGCCGGCACCCGACAGCCAGAATGGGTGAATGCGGGATTCAATGCATACGCCATTCGCCTGCCACATGAGTGCCGCCTGACACTGAAGGAAATACCATTGAGCGCCAAACGCCGGAACAATGAAGCCGGCAAGGCGGTTATCGATGAGGGCCAGCGCATGCTGGCGGCAGCCCCCACTGGCGCCAATCTGGTGGCACTGGACGTGCGCGGCAAGTCGATGAACACAGAAAATCTGGCAAAACAGCTACAGGGCTGGTTGCAGGCGGGCCGTGACCTGGTTTTGATGATCGGCGGACCGGACGGCCTCTCGGAAGAATGTTTGGTGCGCGCGGGCTTTTGCTGGTCATTGTCGCCATTGACGTTGCCACATGGCATGGTACGCATCATAGTCGCAGAACAGCTGTATCGCGCTTGGACAGTACTGGCCGGGCATCCCTACCACCGGGCGTGAGTCGGCATCAACTATGGCCATTGCCTTGGATAACGAATTTATCTATCTCGCATCACAATCACCGCGGCGTTCGGAATTGCTGCGACAGCTGCGCGTACAGTTCCGGATAATCCGTGTACAGGTGGATGAATCAGTGCGCCCGGGCGAAGCTCCCGCTGATTGTGTGCAGCGTCTGGCAAACGACAAGGCACATGCGGCCCTGGGCATCCTGGGCGACGATCGCCGGCTGGCGATTCTAGCCGCTGACACGCTGGTGGTGGTGGACGACAGGATCCTCGGCAAACCGGTTGACCGGTCCGAAGGCTTGGCCATGCTTGCACTGTTATCAGGACGCAGCCATCAGGTTTTATCCGCCGTCAGTCTGTGGCACGCAGGCAGGATGCAGTGCGCACTTAGCGTAAGCATGGTTACCTTCCGCGTAATCAGCGTGGAAGAAGGCGAGCACTACTGGCAGACTGGCGAACCCCTGGGCAAGGCTGGCGGCTATGCTATCCAGGGACGTGCTGCGCTGTTCGTCGAGCGCCTGGAAGGAAGTTATTCGGGCGTTATGGGCTTGCCGCTGTTTGAAACCGGTGCGCTGTTATACGCCGCTGGTTTGCGGATTCTTTAGAAACTACAGGTGCGGTGCCCAGGGCCGCGGAAAACACATGAGTGAGGAAATTCTGATCAATGTTACTCCGCGTGAAACGCGGGTAGCGTTACTGGATAACGGGGTGTTGCAGGAGCTGTACGTCGAACGTACGCGCCGGCGTGGTCTGGTGGGCAACATCTACAAGGGCAAGGTATCCCGTGTGCTTCCGGGCATGCAGGCGGCGTTCATCGACATCGGCCTGGAACGCACTGCATTCCTGCACGCCGAGGATGTGGCCAGGACGGCGTACGCCGACAGCGGGTACCGCGACGATAAACCGTCGGACATCCGCATGCTGTTGCACGAGGGCCAGGAAGTACTTGTGCAGGTGCTCAAAGATCCCCTGGGGACCAAAGGTGCACGCCTGACCTCCCACATCAGCATACCGTCCAGATACATGGTCTACCTGCCCCTGGGGAATGGCATGGGGGTGTCGGTGCGCATCGAGGATCTGATGGAAAGGGAGCGATTGTTAGGACTCTTGCGGACATTAGCCCCGACTACTTTAAACGGAGGTTACATCGTGCGCACCGCCGGCGAAGGTGCGGCAGCCGAGGCGTTGCGCGCTGACATGTTGTTCCTGAACCGACTTTGGGAAAATATCCATTTGCGTTCCAGCGATGTTGCCGCTGGCAGCCTGGTGCATGAGGATCAGCCGCTGTTTATTCGCATTTTGCGTGACCTGTTCAGCGAAGAGATACAGCGCGTTCGCGTGGATTCGGCAGAAGCATGCGCACTGATGCGGGATTTCACCGGCATGTTCATCCCAGAAATGCAGGCGCGCATCGAATCTTACGAAGACAGCCGGCCGATATTTGATTTATACGGCGTCGAGGACGAGATCCGCAAGGCTTTGGATCGTAATGTACAATTAAAGTCCGGCGGCTACCTCATCATCGACCAGACAGAGGCCATGACCACGATCGATGTGAATACCGGCGCTTATGTGGGCCATCGCAACCTGGAAGAGACGATACTCAAGACCAATCTCGAAGCTTCTCAGGCCATCGCGCACCAGCTGCGTCTGCGCAACCTCGGCGGTATCATCATCATCGATTTTATCGACATGAATGATGCAGACCACAAGCAGTTGGTGTTACAAGCGTTGCAGCACTCCCTTTCCAAGGACCGCGCAAAAACCCAGGTCACCGAAATCTCCACGCTGGGTTTGGTGGAAATGACCCGCAAGCGCACGCGCGAAAGCCTGGAACATGTATTGTGCATGCCCTGCCCATCCTGTCAGGGACGTGCTTCACTGAAGACCCCGGAAACCGTCTGTTATGAGATATTCCGGGAAATCCTCAGGGAGGCTCGCCAGTTTGATGCCAGGGAATTGCGCGTGCTGGCCTCGCAGGAAGTCATCGGCATGCTGTTGGACGAGGAGTCCAGCAGCCTTGCGGAACTGGAAGGTCAGATCGGCAAGCCGATACGTTTACAGGCTGAGGCTTTGTACCATCAGGAGCAGTTCGATGTGGTGCCCATGTAGCACACCGGGTTAATGAAGAATATGCGGCGTTGGCAGCACCTCACTTGGAAATGGACCGTCGGTGTGATTACCGCGGTAGTGCTGCTGTTCGCCACGCTGGTCGGTCTGTTCAGGCTGTTTGTGCCTTTGATACCCGGGTACCGGGAACAGGTTCAGGCGGTGGCCAGCAAAGCACTGGGCAGGCCGGTAAATATCGCTGCCATCGGTGCTCAATGGGGTCTTTATGGTCCGGAAGTCACCCTGGAGCAAGTCGCTATCCTGTCACACGACGGCCGGCATGTAATAGTTACCGCAAGCGAGATCCGTCTGGGCTACACGTTGGGAGCGATGCTGCACGCACGTTTTTCGCGTCCCAATCGCATCATATTGGTTGCGCCAAAATTGGGCCTGGTGCGGGAGGTGGACGGCAGTTACGCTCTCCTCGGACTTGAATCAGGCGGCGCATCCACCGACTGGCATCGGGAAGCTGGTGAACTGTTCTCTCAAAGCGCGGACATGATAGTACTTGATGGCGAAATCAGCCTGCTGGACAAGCGCGGCCAGGGGGCAGCGCTGGAATTCACCAAAATCCGTCTGGATGTAGACAACACAACCGGCAGCCATAGTGTATCGGCGCGTATGCTGCTGCCATCCGCGTTGGGCAAGACCTTGTCGTTCGAAGGTGAGATCCTTGGGCAGGGCATACACCCTGAAACCTGGCGATGGCAGGCGACAATCCATTCGAATGGACTGAATGTGCCGCAGCTGCTTGCTTTTTGGCCGGCAATGAATGAACGTTTCAGCCGCGGCCAGTTGGACCTGAGTGCGGAAATTTCCGGTACAGGGGCAACCGTCAATCATCTGCAAACGGATTTTAACGCCCAGCAGCTGGTGATGGCGGGCAAATACGCGGTCCAAGGCATGTTTGACACGCTTTCGGGCGCATTGTCCTGGAACCTGAGCACATCCGGCTGGACACTGGCTGTCACTCACTTGCAGCTGCAGCACAATCAAAGTAGCTGGCCGGTCAGCGAATTCACCCTGCAATACCAGCCAGGCTCGGATGGCGATCAATCCTGGTCGGGGGATGCAAGTTTTCTGCGTCTCCAGGACATCGTTGCCCTGGATGCATGGCTGCCCGCCGGCTTTTCCGATCTCAGCCAGCGCCTGCTGCGAATTTCACCCAGCGGCGATATACAAAACCTGAGTTTCGAGTCACGCTGGCACGGCAAGCTACCCGATATCTGGTCCCTGAAAGCCGCTTTCAGCGGCCTCGGAATGCGCGCAGACGGCAGACTCCCGGGATTTTCCGGCCTGTCGGGGCAAATCTCGGCTGACCAGAACTCCGGCACCTTGCAGCTCCTCAGCCGCAATGCATCGGCGACCTTCACCAGCCTGTTCCGCGGGCCGCTGCAGGCAACCGCACTGCATGCAACGTTTACCTTTCAGCATGATGCGCAGGGCTGGCATATATCAACCGGGGATTTTTCGGCGTCGAACCAGGATTTACAGGCTTCCGCAAAAGGCGGCCTGTTGCTGCCGGCCGACGGCAGTTCCCCATACATCGATCTGCAAGCCAAGGCGCAAAACGTCAATGCACGCAGCAAGTCCAGCTACTTGCCCGTGGGCATCATGCCCAAGCCGGTGGTGGCGTGGTTGGACCGGTCCATTGTTGGCGGTCAGGCGCCCACCGCCAGCCTGGTGCTGCGCGGCAAGTTGCAGGATTTCCCCTTCGACAAGGGCAACGGGCTGTTCGATATCCGCTTCCATCTCGTCAATGGCATTCTGGATTATGAGAAGGGCTGGCCCAGAGCGGAAAACCTGGATGCCAATGTGGAATTCAAAAACCAGGGCATGAGCGTGGAAGTGCAGCGCGGCACATACCTGGGCGATGACATCAGCGGCGCCACCGCCGGCTTCACGGATTTACGCCAAGGTGTCTTGATCATCAAAGGCACGGCGCGTGGCGATGCGGCCTCGGCCCTGAATTTCCTGCGCAGTGATGCACTCAGGCAACACTTTGGTCATTCGCTTGACAGCCTCATAGCCAAAGGTCGCAGCGACGTCAGCGTCAACCTGGTACTGCCCGTCGTACACATGGCTGACTACAGCATGGATTGCCTGGCACGCTTGCAGAATGTCAGTGTGGGCTTGCCGGAACTTCCGAAGCTGCAGCTGAGCCGTGTAAATGGAGATGTCAGGATAACCCGGCAGGGAGTTAGCACTGAGCATCTAGACGGAATGATCTTGGGCGAACGTGTGACCATCAATTTGCAGCCCGATCTCAAGCAGGATTCGACCACGCTCAAGGTAGAGGGTGGTGAAAATGCCGCGTTGCTGGCGAGCATTTTCCCGGCACCATTCCAGAAAGCCTTAAGCGGCAACACTGCATGGCGCTTGAGCGGTGAGCTGCCAAACAATCCGTCCGAGCGCAATAAAAACCTAACCCTTACCCTGACCTCGGATCTGACCGGTCTCGGCATCAACCTGCCGGAGCCCCTGGGCAAGCAGTCTGAAATCAGCATTCCCCTGATTGCGAACATGATCTACTCACCCAAACGGGGAATGCGGTTCCAGTTCCGTTACGGCGACATCCTGGATGCCATCTCCCATTTTCAGGACACAAAAAACGGGTGGAAATTCGATCGTGGAGAACTGGCATTCGGCCCGGAGTCAGCGAGCCTTCCAGCCCAGCGCGGCCTGATGGTAACCGGCAGCCTGCCGGAGTTGTCGCTGGATGCCTGGAGAACCTATACCGCGCGAAATGGCACGCCATCTGGTGCATTGATACCGGGTTGGTTACAGGGCTTGGATCTTAAGGTCGGGCATTTCACTGGATATGGGCAAAGCATCGAACAGCTGCATGTATTACTCGCCCGCGATACCAGTGCCTGGGAATTATCCCTGGACAGTGATCCGGAGAACGGCAAAATCACAATTCCGTATGTATTGGATAATGATCATCCCATCAGCGCAGAAATGCAGCGCGTCACCTGGATGCACAAACCGGCCAGCAAGGAAAACCGGATCGACACTTCCGGCATACAACCCAACGATGTGCCGCCGCTGCAGGTTTCTGTCAAGCAACTGCGGGTGAATGACCTGGTTCTGGACAACGTCAAGGCGGAATTGAAACATCAGGCAGACGGCGTGATTCTTAAGTCCTTTTCCATCTCTAATCCAGCCTTCAATCTCGCCAGCAACGGCAGCTGGACGAAGAGCGCAAATGGCAGCCAGGCATCCACCCTGAATGTGCAGATGAAAAGCACGGATATCGAGAAAACCCTCAAGTCCTTCGGGTATGCACCAGCCATCACCGCTGAACAAGGCGAACTGCAAACCAGCCTTAACTGGCCGGGCAGTCCATTTACTGAAATACCTCCGATATTGAACGGCAAATTGCACATACAGTTGAAGAATGGGCAATTACTCGAAGTACAACCCGGCGCTGGCAGGCTGTTTGGCTTGCTGAGCATCAATGCACTGCCACGCAGGCTGCTGCTTAATTTCAGCGACGTGTTCGGCAAGGGGTTTGCTTTCGATTCCATCGGCGGTGATTTCATCATCGAGCACGGAGACGCGTACACCAGCAACATGCTGGTCAGCGGTCCGGCCGCCAAGATCCACATGCTGGGGCGGATCGGCCTGGCGAAACACGACTTCGACGAAGCCCTGGTGGTAGATACCAGCGTCGGCGCCAGCCTGCCGATAATCGGCGCCATTGCCGCCAGCAGCGTCGGTGTGGGTGCAGTGCTGTATGTGCTCACGGAAATATTCAAAAAACCGCTGACCGCGGCCGGCGAAGTCCGTTACCGGCTCACGGGAACGTGGGATAATCCAGTACTCACGAAGGTCAGTGATGATAAAAAGCCACCTCCGCCCCCGCCCAGCAAGCCCTAGAGCCAGCAGACTGATAAAACCAGTGCTGATTGCGTTTTTGTTTGTCGCCGCACTTGGCTGTGTTACCCGCGCCTGGGCGGGCAGCTACACCATCACCGCGGAACTGTGGATGCAGCCGCGCAGTGGTGCGATCTTTCTGCAGATGCCGCCGGTGCGCGCCGCAGTCGAGGACTGGATGCGGCATCCCGGTTCGCATCTGGTGATTCTGCATTCCGGCGATGATGTGGGCAGCCTTTGGGCCAGCGAGGTGCAGGACTGGCTGGTTTCTCTGGGGATACCATCGTCCGACATCCGCAAAGCGGTGAGCGGACAGGACGAAAATTCCGTGACCCTGGCGGTGGAGCGGTGAGCAGCCACAAGATCGCCGCCATCCAGATGAATTCAGTGGCCGACATCGCGGTCAATCTGCGCGAGGCCGGCAAGCTGATGGCCAAGGCCACGGCCCAGGGCGCGCAACTCATCGTGTTGCCGGAAAACTTCGCACTCATGGCCATGACGGAAGAGCAGCGAGTGGCTGCCGGGGAGTTGGATGGCAGCGGCACGATCCAGGATTATCTGGCCGAAAAAGCCCGCAACCTGCAAGTCTGGATCATAGGCGGCACCGTGCCGGTGCTGGCCGCTGATCAGCGGGTATTCGCCCGTTCCCCGGTGTATGACGCCAGCGGGGAACGCGTGGCGTATTACGACAAGATCCACTTGTTCGATGTGCAGGTGAACACCTCTGGCGAAAAATACAACGAGTCGGCACACACCCAGGCCGGTTCAAGCGCAGTGATCGTGGACACACCGCTTGGCAAGCTGGGCTTGAGCGTGTGCTACGACCTGCGTTTTCCGGAGCTGTACCGGGAACTGAGCGCCCAGGGTGCCACCCTGTTTGCCGTACCCTCCGCCTTCACCCGCACCACCGGTGCGGTACACTGGCAGCTGTTGAATCGCGCGCGTGCCGTGGAGAATCTTGCGTATGTGATCGCGGCCGCCCAGACCGGGCGGCATCCCAATGGCCGCGAGACCTGGGGACATTCCATGATCGTGGGCCCCTGGGGCGAAGTGATTTCGGAACGCGCCCGCGATCCGGGTGTGGTCATGGCGGTCATCGACGACGAGCCGCAAATGCGGCTGCGTGAGCGCTTTCCGGCACTGCAGCACCGGCGTCTTGTTTGAGCAGGTTTATTCCTATGCCTACAACCTCATCACCATCACCGGACAAAAGCACGGAAAACAACCCGCTAAAAATCGCCAGGCACGACTTTCTGGAAGTCTCCAATTGGGGTAGGCTCAATTGGCAAGTGTTTGATCCACATCTGGATCTGCCTGCGCTACAGGTGTGGCGCAATTTCCTGCAAGGTGCATCGTCGTTACCGCAGTACTCGCAATGAAATTTTATATTTTTCTTGCAGCTGTATTGTTATCGCCTGCCGTGCAAGCCAGCGGTAGTGACCTGCCTTTGAATTTTTGGTCCAGGTTGAATGTCCCTACACTATCTGAAACGGGAGATATCAACCATGCCAAGAAAGCGATTTACCTCGGAAGAGATCATTGCCAAGCTGCGTTAGGCTGACGTGCATTTCGCCCAAGGCCAATC
>JAGWOR010000048.1 GCA_028870845.1 Gammaproteobacteria bacterium
CCATGCCGGGATATCGCGCCAGGCCTCACCCAGTTGTTCGTCCAGTGAGCGCCACTCTGGTTCATGTCTTGAAACCAGCTTCCAGAAACGCTCAGAGTGATCCAATACGCGCAGATGCATGAGTTCATGGATCAGCAGATAGCGCACCAGCTCAGGCTCCAGGAACAACAATTTATAATTCAGGCTCAATGTGCCGTTCGATGAACAACTGCCCCAACGGCTTGTCTGGCCTCGAATCTGCAGTCTCTGATAGTGGCAGGCAAGCGCCGAACTCATGCGCTGGGCCTTCATTCCCAGGTGCTTTCTAGCATGACTGGCCAACCAGCTACGCAGTGCTTCCCGGCAGGCAGCTTCCCTGAGGCCGCGGCGATTGACGTACAAAGTACGCCCGTTGACCGTGACATGTGCCTGCACGCCGCTGGTGCTGTGATAACGCACAACCCAGTGTTCACCCAGCGCGCGCAGATCCAGCTTATCAGGCAGACGCAAATCTGCATCCGCTACCTGCGACTGCATCCTTTCCCAGGTAGCCCGGATCCATTGGCGCTGGCGAATCAGGAAAGTACGCACGCGCTGCCTGCTGGTACGGCTGGGAATGACAACTTCCACGCCCTGCCAGGGCGTGATGCGCACCTGAAGCTGCTTGGCGCGGGGACTGCGCCGCCAGTGATAAGACATTGGGTCAGACATGCGGAACTCCGGAAATTCGCATTTAACCTGTTTATTGGGTGTTGTCTGTTTTCAGCCAGCCAATTGTTCGCGCACGCCCACAACGGTGGATTCGGATTCGAAATATTCAGGAATCATGAATTCAAACTCATGGCGGTGAATGGCGACGATATCACCATGCTTGAGAGCGCGGTCAGCGGTTATACGTTCACCGTTCACGAACGTTCCATTAATACTGCCCTGGTCCATGATCCAGAATGAATGCCCGCGCCGTTCGATAACGGCATGGCAGCGGCCAACGGTTTTTTCCTTGACCAGAATGTACTGCACTTCAGGATCATAACCCGCTACCCGGCCGAGTAACGTCGAGCGTTCCGCCAGTTCATAGCGTTTGATGTCATTCGGGTTGCTAATGTCATAGAGCACCGCTCGCGGGCCCTCGCCATACAATGAAAGCGGTTTTACCGGATTTTTGGGTATGCGTACATGTCGCACGATATTCCAGGCTGCGTATATGCCGATAAACGCCGCCACCAGCACCAGCAGCCCAATCAGCCAAAGCCAGGGCGTGGATAGGGTGCGACTTTTGCGATGCGTCAATGGCGTGTTGAATTTAGAGAGAATCGTTGATGATCCGGTTACGGACGGCGTCATCTGCAACGGCGTAATCAGCATGGATGTACCGTTGGTGTTCAGCATGTTGGCACTGATGCGCTGGAAGATGCCGGACAGGTCTGTACCAGCTTTCGCCTGATAGGCATTGCCGCCGGTGCCGAGAGCCAGAACCTGAAGGGTCTTGAAGACATTGGTGTTATTGAAGGTAACTGCGTATATACGCACATGGTTGTAAACGGCAGTCGGCATTTGAGCCTGCAGAACCCAGCTGGTTTTGCTCTTGTTTGCGGCCTCGTCGCCGAGATTTGCAACATCATTGGTGATGAGAATGATGCTGCGTTGCGCGCCAAATCCGCCATGATTGATGAATTCCGATAGCGCCTGATGCAGACCAGTGGAGGTGTCGGTAACCTGTCCGCGGAAATCGAGACGTCGCAAGATGTCGTTGATCTGGTGGCGGGTATCATCGCTGATTGCGGTCAACGGCATTTGCACGGTGGAAGTTTTACCGTAGGTGACAACAGAGATACGCGTATCGGGTCCGCGGCTGTTGGTGAACTCTGTCAAGGCCTGTACGATGGCCTGGGAATTCAAATGCATGCTGCCGCTATCAGCCAGCAGTAAAACAACGTCCTGAGTTGCCCATGCTGGCATGCTGGACAAACAAAGCAGCAACCCGGATACGAGCATCCACGCATAGCGTTGTATTGTTCCGCTGGCCACCCGCCTACCCCTGGTCCAAGTAAAAAGAAAGTCCAGATTTTATTAAGCCTGCCCCGGTACTGCTAGACCAGTACCACCAGCACCATTGCCAGCAGGTAGAGTTCGGCCATAAACCCGCTTAACCAGGCGGAACTGCGCAGCCAGGGGACTCCGAATATATACGCCGGCATATACACCAGCCGGGAAAACAGGAAAATCACGGCTGCCATGGCGGTATAACGGGTGAATCCACCACTGAACGCCAGCAGCAGTATCGCTACCGCGAAGGGCGGGTAATGTTCCTTGAGATCCGCATGGGCGCGCATGGCCCGTTGCGCCATCACCGGCAGCACCTGCAGATCCTCGGCGTCGCGATTCGAAGCCAGCCAGCTGCCGCCATATACCTGGTATTTGGCCAGCCACACAGGCAGCCAGGAAAACAGGTAAAAAAGCGTAACCAACGCCAGAATAGTCATCTCATAGGACATCCCACATCTCCTGCCACGGTCCCGCGTACTTGATTCGTGATTCGACAGACTTGCGGTGGCTATTGATAATAGCCGTAAACAGCACTCAACCCGGCTAACCCACCATGCCAGATATCATAGAGGTAAGCCACCTCGTTAAACAGTACGCGTCTGTTAAGGCCGTGGATAACATCAGCTTTAAAGTCAGCCAGGGCGAATGTTTCGGCATGCTTGGCCCCAACGGGGCCGGTAAAACCACGACTGTCGAGATCATGGAAGGCATCACTTCCGCCTCCAGTGGAACAATCCACTATCTGGGCGAGCCTATGGGACCGCGGTTCCGCTCGGAAGTAGGCATTCAATTTCAGTCCACGGCACTGCAGGATTTTCTTACCGTGCGCGAAACCCTGGGGCTGTTCCGAAGCTTTTATCCACGTGGACTTTCCCTGGAGGAATTGGCCGAATTGTGCGCGCTAGGCGACATCATGGATCGCGATGCCCGCAAGATATCCGGTGGCCAGCGGCAGAGAGTGTTGCTGGCGCTTGCACTGGTCAACGACCCGGTGCTGTTATTTCTCGATGAGCCTACGACTGGTTTGGACCCACAGGCTCGCCATAATTTCTGGGAACTGGTGCGGAACATAAAAGCCCGCGGCAAGACTGTGATTCTGACTACACATTACATGGAAGAGGCTTATCTGCTGTGCGACAGAATAATCATCATGGATCACGGCCACATCATCGCCAAAGGCAGGCCGGCTGCGCTGCTGGAGCAGCATTTCCGCGGTGTGGTCCTGCAACTTCCATATGAAGATTTCCACCCGGTTCGGGATTCATTCGCGGCATGTTATCGGCACACGGGAGAACTCGTGGAAATCACAATAACGGATGTAAACACAGCCATCGCCACACTGTTGAATCATGGCATATCTTTGGCGCGCCTGCAGATTCGGGCGCGCACCCTGGAGGATCTATTCCTGGAACTTACCGGAAGGGAGTTGCGCGCATGATCCGCCGTTTTCTCGCAGTGCTTAAGGCGCGCAATCTGGAATTCCTGCGCGACCGGTCGGCTCTGGGATGGAACATCGCCTTGCCGGTATTCATTGTACTGGGTATGTGGCTGGTGTTTTCCGGCAATGAAAAACCCATATTCAAGGTCGCGGTATTCAGCGGCGCTGCACCGTTAGCCAGCCTGCATAATGATTTCCTCAGCACCCGCTTCATCCAGTTTTACAGCGTCTCCTCCATTCAGCCGGCGATTCGCAAGGTGGAGCACGATCAAAGCGACATGCTGTTGGATCTTGAGAATCCCGCGCACCCCCGCTACTGGGTCAATCAAAGTTCGCCCAAGGGCTACATCCTGGAAAAAATCCTGCAGGGCGAAAAGGACCTGCGCTACACCCGCCAACCGGTGAGTGGGCGCGCCATCCGTTATGTGGACTGGCTGATCCCCGGCATCCTGGGCATGAACATGATGTTTTCATGCCTGTTCGGCGTCGGCTATGTAATCGTGCGCTACCGGAAAAACGGTTTTCTGAAACGTCTGAATGCCACGCCGTTGCACGCCTTCGAATTTATTGCCGCCCAGGTAACTTCACGACTGATACTGATCATGTGCATTACCATCGCCGTGTATATCGGCACCGACCTGCTGATCGGTTTCTACATGTCGGGGAGCTATCTGGCGCTATTGCTGGTGGCTATCCTGGGAGCCACCTCCATGATTTCATTGGGCCTGCTGGTGGCCGCACGCGTCAGCAGCGAGGAATTTGCCGGCGGCCTGCTCAACCTGCTGTCATGGCCCATGATGTTCCTGTCCGGTGTTTGGTTCTCGCTGCAAGGCACCCATCCCTGGTTGCAACGCACAGCAGAATTTTTACCTCTCACCCAACTCCTGGAAGGAGCGCGTGCCGTGATGCTGGATGGTGCCGGTGTGCTGCAGATCCTGCCACAGCTGCTGGCACTAGCGGGCATGACCATAGTGTTCCTGGCCGTTGGCGCAGCTAGTTTCAAGTGGAAAAATGATTGATTCCGGATATTTGCTTTTCCAGCTCCACATCCCAATACGGCCCGAAGAGCCACAGCTGACAGCCCATGTTCAAAAGTATCGGCAAATGGCGCGAACACCGCGCCCTTAAACGCCACCCAATCCAGGAATCAGCCTGGGGTTTTGCACTTGCGCACTGTGCGGCTGCCAGCCGACTGTCGCCCGGCGCGCAGGCGCGTTTGCGGGTGCTGGCGACGCTATTGCTGCGCGATAAATCCATGGAGCCGGTGCAGGGATTAAAGCTTGACGAAAACATGCGCACGCTGTTGGCTGCGCACGCATGCCTCCCCATCCTCAACCTGGGGCTGAAGTGGTATTCGGGCTGGCACGCGTTCGTGATTTATCCCGGGCTGTTCGTGCCCGATCGCCAGACCGTGGACGCCACCGGCGTCGTGCACCGCCATCGAACCGTCATCGCGGGCGAATCCTGGCAGCGCGGTCCGTTGATTCTTTCATGGGAGGACGTGTTGCAGGCCGGAACTCCGCCGGGCCATAACGTGGTCATCCATGAGTGCGCACATAAGCTGGATATGCAAAACGGTGAAGCCAACGGATTTCCACCACTGCACAGGGAAATGGATCGGGCCGGCTGGTCAAAGACGTTTCAGGCCGCCTATACACTGCTGTATAGACTGCATGAGACCGGCGAACCATTGCCCATTAACCCTTATGCCCTGCAAAACCCGGCGGAATTTTTCGCGGTAACCAGCGAAACATTTTTCCAGGCTCCGGTCATATTGCGTGACAGCCTGCCGGATGTTTACCGGCAGCTTTGTGCTTTTTACCGCCGTGATCCGCTATATCAGTAAACCAAGCTGAATTGCCGTATACAATAGTCCAGGCAATATAAAATCACCGGAAGACTTTACGTCAATCCATCATGCCGCCTGCCCTCATTGACATCGGCGCCAACCTCACCCACGACAGCTTCAATACAGACCGCGAAGCGGTGATTTCACGCGCACGCGCCGCCGGCGTTTCCCGCTGCATCGTCACCGGCAGCGACCTGGAGCATAGTCGCAAGGCATTGGAATTCTGTCAGCGTTGGCCGCACATGCTGTATTGCACAGCCGGTACCCACCCGCATCACGCGGGAGAATTCGCCGGCGACGCGCCTGCACACTTGCGCGAGCTGCTGCACAACCCGGCGGTGGTGGCGGTCGGCGAATGCGGACTGGACTATTTCAGGAATTTTTCGCCCCACGAAGCCCAGCTGGGCTGTTTTGAAGCACAACTGCAACTGGCGGCGGAAACCCGCAAACCTGTGTTTCTGCACCAACGCGATGCGCATAGCGAATTTATGACCTTGTTGAAACGCTACCGTGCTGAACTCAGTTGCGCTGTACTGCACTGCTTCACAGGCACCCAGGCTGAATTGCAGGACTGCCTGTCCATGGATCTGTATATCGGCATCACTGGCTGGATCTGCGATGAGCGCCGTGGCAGCCATCTGCGCACGCTGGTAAAGCTGATACCTGACAACCGCTTGATGCTGGAAACCGACGCGCCCTACCTGCTGCCGCGCGATATCCGTCCACGACCCGCCCACCACCGCAACGAACCCATGTACCTCAGGCACATCTGCCAGGTGGTGGCCGGCTGCTTGGATAAGACCGCAGACCAACTTGCCGAAGAAACCACCGCGAATGCATGCCGGTTTTTCGGCTTGCAGTCCGGTTAAGCTAAAATAACCGATTTCGATACCCACACCCTGGAGCAGCGGATGAACAGCGAAAAAATCAGAAGTTTCGTGGATAACGCTTGGGACGAGTCCATCCTGCCGGCGCTTGAAAACTACATCCGCATCCCTAACAAATCGGTGATATTCGACCGCCAGTGGCAAGCGCACGGCTACATGGAAAAAGCCGTACAGCTCGCGGCCGAGTGGTGCCGCCGGAACGCACCGCGCGGCATGCGATTGGAAATCATGCGTTCACAAGCGCGCACGCCATTGCTGTTCATCGAGGTGCCGGGAACCGGCGAGGACACGGTGCTGCTGTACGGGCATCTGGACAAACAGCCTGAGTTCACCGGTTGGGAACCGGGCCTGGACCCCTGGACACCGGTGCGGCGCGACGACAGGCTTTACGGCCGCGGCGGCGCCGACGATGGCTACGCGGTGTTTTCCTCACTCACCGCAATCCACGCGCTGCAGCAGCAGAATATCCCCCACGCCCGCTGCGTGCTGGTAATCGAGTGTTGCGAGGAGTCCGGAAGTTTTGATCTGCCACACTACATCCAGCAGCTTGGCTCGCGACTCGGTGACGTCAGCCTGGTGGTATGCCTGGATGCGGAATGCGGCAATTACAACCAGTTATGGACCACTACCACCCTGCGCGGCAACCTGGTCGGCACTTTGAGCGTGGATGTGCTCACCGAAGGCGTGCATTCCGGCGCCGCCAGCGGCATCGTACCATCCAGTTTCCGCATCCTGCGCAATCTGCTGGAGCGTGTGGAAAACAGCGGCTCCGGGGCCACCAAGGTCAAGAGCCTAAAACCCGTGATACCTGCGCAGCGCCGGCTCCAGATCCGCCGCGCCGCCAAGGTGCTGGGTAAAAGCGTGTACGGGAAAATGCCCATGGTAAAGGGTATGCAACCCATGTCCCGCGACCCTGTGAAACTGGTTACAGACAACACTTGGGGGCCGACACTTTCTATAACCGGCGCCGATGGACTGCCCGCCCTGGCCGATGCCGGCAATGTATTGCGCCCGCACACCGCGCTAAAACTCTCCTTCCGCTTGCCGCCCACGGCCAACGCCAGCAAAGTTGGAGCCGAAATCAAACGCCTGCTGGAAAAATCACCGCCCTATGGCGCCAGAGTGAAGTTCGATGTGGAATCCGCCATGGGCGGTTGGAACGCTCCGGCGGTGGCCAGCTGGCTGGAATCCTCCATGCACGCGGCGTCGCGGACATTTTTCGGCGCCGACGCAATGTACATGGGCACCGGCGGCAGCATCCCGTTCATGGGCATGCTCGGCAAGAAATTTCCCAAGGCCCAATTCCTGGTGACCGGCCTGCTGGGACCACATTCCAATGCCCATGGACCCAACGAGTTCCTGCACATTCCGACCGCCAAAAAACTCACTGCCTGCGTCGCGCAGGTGCTGGCAGATCACCGCCAGCGCGCCTGAAACAAGGGGTTCCCCCCGCCACCGGTCACGGCCGGGACCCCCTCCAGGTCCAGTACAGTCCCAGATAGGCAACGCCCTGGCTGCCGCCGGCGATGGTATGGCCGCAGTCGAAGAGCCGCTGACAACCGCAGAAATTCATCGACATAGTAACCGCCGAAGGTCATGAATGTGGCGCCTGCTCCCTGGACCGTAGCGCTTTGCTGGCTGAATAACTCGCCTCCCAGGATCAGCGCATCCGTAAGCGCGCGCTGCATTTGCCAGCCACCGAACCAGTAATTGCGCGCCCCTGGCGCGTGATTCACCACATAGCCGCCGCCACCGGTCATGGTCCAGGGCCCCAGCTGCTTTGCGCCCACACCGGTAACCGGTACCACACCTGTCCGTTACCGGTGCCGCGCCCGGCATGGTCCGTGGGGATTTCGACAAACGGGGAAATCGCCAATTGCGGCAGCTAGGCGGTTGCCTGCAAGAACTGGTATTTCAGGCCCAGTTCCACATCCCCCAGGCCGCGCCCCGTGGGGCCGGCGTCGGGATAGAAGAATGCATATGGCACCACCATGTGCACCATGAAGTCCGGTGCGAATCCGTAATTGATCTCTGCGGCTGGAGCCTGGATGGTTTTACCGGTATCCCCGGTATTCAATGTCGAAAACATGTAGAACTCGCTGTGCCGGTACGGGATCGGCTCCGGGTCATCGGTAAGCAATGGCGGTCCCGCTTGCGCGCCAGTCAGCGTTGCGAATGACAATGCTGCGAAAATCAGCAAACCGCCGATCAACCTGGCCGGTCTGGATAGCATGGCGGCACGCCAATGCTCGAGCCGGGCTGCATGCTCAGCGTGCTGCATACACGGTTTCAGGCAGGCGTGTTGAACAGAATTTTAACCGATGGATTGCGTATGATTGGCGGCAATAGGACCAGAGTCGTATTACAAAACTTTGCTGAAAATTCCGCGATTCATCGGCTGGTGGTCGGTGTTTCCTTGCCCAGCGGTACGCCAGCGGTTTCCTGCAGATTCGTCCAGATGATTTCCAATCGCGCATCCAGTGGTGTGACAGCTGTATTTTTTGGTCGGCTTAATGGTTTGACAAATTCCTCAAGTAATTCCACGCAGTCCGGCCGGCCCTTGGGAAAACGCGCATGTCGGACAAATATGATGCGCGGCACAATGATCAGTTCGGGTACAAGCGCGCGTAGCGCCAGCACCTGGTCCTGCAGCAGATACATGGGGTTACGAAAATTGAAGCGCCGGTGCCGGCCAATGGCGGTCCACTGATCCATTTTTTCGGCTGCGAAGATTGCGCCATCCGCGTCGCGCAGCATCAGCAAGTAAAGCTTGTTGTCGCGCAGCAGCAATACGTCGATGGCAATCTGTCCCCCTACGCCATCAGGCAGAACCACATGATGCAACCACCGATCCGAGATGTTCCTGAATATCGCGAATATTCGCCGCTGCCCGGATGACATGCGCCGCCAGACAATCAAGGCGGCCAGCATTACTATCAGCGCCGCAGCCAGCGACAGCAGCAGCCAAAACCACATTTCGTCAAGCCATCTGTGCATATGCAGTGTTTCGCCCGTATTCGTGGAATTTTTGTAGGGTGTACCGTATAACCTCGGCGTACCGCGAGGCTATTTTAACCGAGGTGGAAATATTGCAGGTTCACATCCATTCAGCGGCATAAAAAAACCATGGCATTCTACCGGCTATTAAGCATTGTGCCAGCGAAACGCCTGCATATGCCGAATCAAAAGCGCATGCGTCCCAGCAGGATATCGCGGAACATGACCCAGTCTCCCAGCAAGCTGTAGAACGGATGGCTGAAAGTGGCTGGCCGGTTGTGCTCGAAAAAGAAATGACCAATCCAGGCAAATCCGTAACCGAAAAGCGGAATCAGGATGAAGCCCCACCACCATTGGGTATACATGCTCAAAACCAGCGTCAGCAACACCAGGAAACTGCCGAAAAAATGCAACCGCCGGCAGGCCGCATTGCGGTGTTCCCCCAGGTAATAGGGATAGAATTCCTGGAAGTTCCTGAATTTGAGCGTCATCGCCCCTCCAAAACTGTATCAGTCGGACAGAACAAATATACCGCGCGGATCGTGCCACACCGCAATGCTGGCGATAAAAGCGAACAACAGCACCGCTGCGGCGAACAGAGTGATTTTCAACCAGCGGGGCCGGTGCAGCCGAAACGCCAGAATACCGACTGCAATGTAGATAATTACGCACAGCAGTTTGACGCCCAGCCAATCGGCACGCAGAGGGTTGATTCGCAGCAAAACCGCCAGCCATATCCCAAATGTCAGCAGCAGGCTGTCCACTACAGGCGGCAGCCAGCGCCAGACCCGGGCCCGTAAGCTTCTTGCCAACAGCAGCGTGTAACCGCCACGCACCACGAACAGCAGCAGGCTGGCTGCCGCAAACAGCACGTGCAGTGTTTTCAGGTCCGGATACAGCAGCATTCAGCGCTACGCAGGTTATCTGGCTCCTAGTGTAGCCAAGGAACCTGCGGTGCGAACCAGGCGCAGAGTATTCCATGCCCTTCCAAGCCCATCTTAATAGGACTAAAATAGTCCGAATTAAGGTCGCTATTGAAATCATGTTACGCATCAGCAAACTCACCGATTACGGCACCGTAGTACTGGCGCAGATGGCCTGGAGGCCGGATTCCGTGCATACCGCGGCTGAGCTGGCAACCGCCACCCGCGTAGCCCTGCCCACCGTGAGCAAGCTGCTCAAATTTTTCAGCCATGCCGGGCTGGTAACCTCCCAGCGCGGCGCCCGCGGCGGTTACAGGCTGGCTCGGGCACCCGAACTGATCACCGCCGTACAAATCATCGATGCCGTTGAAGGTCCGGTGGCCATCACCCAGTGCAGCCTGGGACATGACGTATGCGGCATACAACCGGTATGCGGCGTGGGCCACAACTGGCAGCGCATCAGTTTAACCATCCGTGAGTCGCTGAAAACCGTCACCCTGGCGCATCTGGCGCGTCCGGCGGTCGCCGTTGCTGCGCCTTTGGAGATGCGGGTGCCGCTCACTCAACTGAAGCACCGCGATCAAAAGTGAAGGGATTCCGGTGACCGCAGAAAATCAGAATGTGGAAAAACTGATGCGCGGCGAATATCGCCACGGATTCGTCACGGATATCGAGTCCGATACCGTAGCACCAGGCCTCAATGAAGATGTCGTCCGGCTGATCTCCGTCAAGAAAAACGAACCGCAATTCATGCTGGACTGGCGGCTCAAGGCCTACCGCCGCTGGACGGAAATGCAGGAGCCCCAATGGGCGCATCTCCAGTATCCGCCCATTGACTACCAGGCCATTTCCTATTATTCAGCGCCGAAATCTAAAGCCAATGCGCCCAAAAGCCTCGCCGAGGTGGATCCAAAGCTGCTGGAAACCTACGAAAAACTGGGCGTGCCATTGCACGAGCGCGCCAAACTGGCCGGCGTAGCCGTGGACGCAGTGTTTGATTCGGTATCCGTGGCCACCACCTTCAGGAACAAACTTGCCGAAGCCGGGGTGATTTTCTGCCCGTTTTCAGAAGCCGTGCAGCAGCATCCCGAGCTGGTGGAAAAATACCTGGGTTCGGTGGTGCCCTACTCCGACAATTTCTTTGCGACGCTCAACTCGGCAGTCTTCAGCGACGGTTCTTTCGTATTCGTCCCCAGCGGGGTGCGCTGTCCCATGGAGCTGTCCACCTATTTCCGCATCAACGCCGCAAACACCGGACAGTTCGAGCGCACCCTGATCATTGCCGAAGAAGGCGCGTACGTAAGCTATCTGGAAGGCTGCACGGCGCCCATGCGGGATGAAAATCAGTTGCATGCCGCGGTGGTGGAACTGGTCGCCTTGGAAAACGCCCAGATCAAGTACTCCACGGTACAGAACTGGTACCCAGGCGATGAACGTGGCGTGGGCGGCATCTATAACTTTGTCACCAAGCGCGGCGATTGCCGCGGCGCCAACTCCAGGATTTCCTGGACCCAGGTGGAAACTGGCTCGGCCATTACCTGGAAATATCCCAGTGTGTTGCTCAAGGGTGACAATTCTATCGGTGAATTCTATTCGGTGGCGGTAGCCAACCATTACCAGCAAGCCGATACCGGCACCAAGATGATCCACATCGGCAGGAACACCAAAAGCACCATCGTTTCCAAAGGCATCTCCGCCGGACATGGTCAGAACAGCTATCGCGGCCTGGTTAAAGTACTGGCGGGCGCCGAGAATGCACGCAACTACACCCAGTGCGACTCCCTGCTCATGAGCGGGCTTTGCGGCGCACATACCTTTCCCTACATGGAAGTAAAAAACCCAACCGCCAAAGTCGAGCATGAAGCCACCACCTCCAAGATCAGCGACGACCAGCTGTTCTACTGCCGCAGCCGCGGCATCGATACTGAAGACGCTGTCAACATGATCGTGAGCGGCTTCTGCAAGGATGTATTCAAGGAACTGCCGATGGAATTCGCGGTGGAAGCACAGCGACTGCTGGCTGTAACCCTGGAAGGCGCCGTGGGCTGAATTCGAAAATGCAGGCATCGAGCCATGAACCGGAACCAGAAATGTTGAGCATCAAGAATTTGCATGCCAGAGTTGAGGGCCGCGAGATTCTCAAAGGCTTGGACCTTGAAGTCAAAGCTGGAGAGGTCCATGCCATCATGGGCCCCAACGGCTCCGGCAAAAGCACTCTGGTGCACATACTTGCCGGTCGCGACGGTTACGAAGTAACCGCTGGCAGCGTCACTTATCTGGGTATGGACCTGCTGAGCATGCCGCCCGAGGAGCGTGCCCGCGCCGGCGTGTTCCTGGCATTCCAGTATCCGGTGGAGATTCCCGGCGTCAACAACGTGTATCTGCTCAAGGCTGCCTATAACGCTATCCGCAAGCAACGCGGCGAACCGCAGATGGATGCCATGGATTTCTTGACCGTGGTCAAAGCCAAGATGCAGTTCATGGGTATCGACCCAAGCTTCCTGAACCGCGCAGTCAACGAAGGATTCTCGGGCGGAGAGAAAAAGCGCAACGAGATCCTGCAGATGCTGGTGCTGGAGCCGAGACTGGCGCTGCTGGATGAGACCGATTCCGGCCTGGACATCGACGCCCTCAAAATCGTGGCTCAGGGCATCAATAAGCTGCGCAGCCCGGAACATGCCATGGTTATGGTTACCCACTACCAGCGATTGCTGGATTACGTGCAACCGGATGTGGTGCACGTGCTGGCCGACGGCCGCATCATTAAATCCGGCGACAAGCAGCTGGCACTGGAACTGGAGCGCCGTGGTTATGACTGGGTGCTGGCAGAGGCCGCAGCATGAATGCGGTAGCCGAAGCATTGCGCCCGTATACGGAAGGATTCGCGGCATTAACATCCGCGCACGCGGATAAGGCCCCCTGGTTGATAAATCTTCGCCGCGATGCGTTCGCGCATTTCACCGCACAGGGTTTCCCCGGCGAGCGTGAAGAAGACTGGAAGTACACCAGTCTGAGGCCGCTGGAAAAACGCCGTTTCGTCTCAACACAGTCGATTCCTGAACAAATACAGCCGGCCTTGCTCGAACCGGTTCTGCTGTGCGAGCAACCCGCCTATAAACTTATCTTCATCAACGGCCGGTATGCGCCGGCACTCAGTGATGCTGTCGACGGGGTCTCCGGCCTGCGCATCACCGAACTGAGCACATCCCTGAAACACGATGCCCGTAGCCTGCAACCATGGCTCACGCCTGAAACCATCTGGAAACGGGATAGTTTCACGGCCCTGAACACTGCATTCCTCCAAGATGGCGTACTCATCGAGTGCGATGCCGATGTTCATCTGGAACTTCCCCTGCAGTTGATCTTCGTATCGCACCAGCAACCGCAGCCCGGTGCCTGCTATCCACGCATTCTGTTGAAACTCGGCGCACGCTCCCAAGCTACAGTCATTGAGACCTATTACGGGCTAGTTGGCTCAGCCAACTTCACAGCCAGTGTCACACAGGTCCTGCTCGACGACAGTGCCAGTCTTGAGCATATGCACATCCACAGGGAAAGCCCTGGAGATTTCCATGTAAGCCGCGTGGCGATAGATCTGCAACGTGCCAGTTCTTACACGTCGCACACCTTTAACTTGGGCGGGCTGTGGATACGCACCGACCTGCAGGCACGCCTGCAAGCGCCACAGGCGCGAACCGTGTTCAATGGCTTGTACACTGTCAACGGCAGGCAGCATGTGGACAACCACACATGCATCGAACATCTGTCACCCGAGACCCGCAGCGACGAGCTATACCACGGCATAATCGGCGGCCACGCACATGCGGTGTTCAACGGCAAGGTGATCGTGGCCAAACATGCGGTCAAGACCGATGCCGCTCAGAGCAACAACAATCTGCTGTTATCACGCGGTGCCGAAATCGATACCAAACCGGAACTGGAGATCTACGCCGACGACGTGCAATGCAGCCACGGCGCCACCATCGGCCAACTGGACAAGCAGGCGCTGTTCTATCTGCGCTCACGCGGAATCGATGAGCAAAGCGCACGTGACATGCTGATGGAGGCTTTCGCCTATCGATTGATTGAACGCATCGCCGCGCCGGAACTGCGCGCCTATGCCGCCCGTCAGGTCAATCAGGTGCTGCCCGGCATGACCGCCGTGATGGAGCAATCATGAACGCTAGACCAGGCGGCTTGCACGATTCCGCCACCACGGCGGCGTTCGATGCGCCGCGATGGCGGCGGGATTTCCCCATTATGAAACAACGGGTCCATGGCAAGCCGCTGGTATATCTGGACAACGCCGCTACCTCCCAGAAACCGCAGGCGGTCATCGATGCGGTCTCGGATTACTACCAACACTACAATTCCAACGTACATCGCGGCGTGCACCAGCTCAGTGAGCTGGCCACGGCGGCCTATGAAGGTGCACGCGAGAAGCTGCGGCAGTTCATCAATGCAGCCTCCAAGCAGGAGATCATTTTCGTGCGCGGCACCACCGAGGCCATCAACCTGGTGGCCCAGAGTTATGGCCGCAGCCATCTCCAGAGCGGCGATGAGATCATCCTCTCGGAGATGGAGCACCACTCCAACATCGTGCCTTGGCAGCTACTGCGTGAGCAGACCGGCGTGACACTAAAGGTCATTCCCATCAATGATGCCGGTGAGTTGCAACCTGGTGCCTATGAAACCCTGTTCAGTGCCCGCACCCGGCTGGTTTCATTGGCGCATGTTTCCAATGCACTCGGCAGCGTCAACCCGGTGAAGGAAATGATCAGCCTGGCACATCAGCACAATGTGCCTCTGCTTTTGGACGGCGCCCAGGCGGTTCCGCATATGCCGGTGGACGTCAGGGACCTGGACTGCGATTTCTACGCGTTCTCCAGCCACAAGATGTTCGGACCCACCGGCATCGGCGTGCTGTATGCTAAGGAACAAATACTCATTGACATGCCGCCCTACCAGGGCGGTGGCGAGATGATCCGCACGGTGCGCTTCAACGGCAGCACCTGGAACGAGCTGCCCCACAAGTTTGAGGCCGGCACGCCGGACATCGCTGCTGCCATCGGTCTGGGTGCGGCGGTGGATTACCTGGAGACCATCGGCATGCCATCCATACGCGACTATGAACGCGGCCTACTGGAATACGGTACGCAGCAGTTGCAGTCGCTGGCTGGTGTGAAGATCGTGGGCACCGCTCGCCACAAGGCCGGGGTACTGTCCTTCGTGATGGATGGCGTCCATCCACACGACATCGGCACCATCGTCGACCAGCAGGGTGTCGCCATCCGCACCGGCCATCACTGCGCCATGCCGGTGATGGAGCATTTCCACATCCCCGCCACCGCCCGCGCCTCCCTGGCCTTCTACAACACCCGCGAAGATATCAATGCGCTGGTGCAGGCATTGGACAAAGTCCGCGAGGTGTTCCGCTGATGGACCTCAAGGATCTCTATCAGGATGTGGTCGTGGACCATAACCGCAGTCCACGCAACTTCCGCAAGATCACCGATGCCACCAGCGTGCAGGAAGGCTTCAATCCCTTATGCGGAGACAAGCTTACGGTGTATCTCAAGCTCGACGGCGACCGCATCAGCGACGTGAGTTTCGAAGGCTCCGGCTGCGCCATCTCCGTAGCTTCTGCTTCACTCATGACCGAGACGCTCAAGGGCAAGAGCGTGGCGCAGGCCGAACAGCTGTTCGAAATGATGCACACACTGCTCACCGTCGAAGACCCAAAACGGGATATGGAATCCATGGGCAAGCTCGCGGTCCTCTCGGGCGTGCGTGAATACCCTTCGCGGGTCAAATGCGCGACACTTTGCTGGCATACCCTGAATAACGCACTGAAAAACCCGGATTCCAGGCCGGTATCCACGGAATGACCCATGTACGACCGTGATCCAGTCATTTTAAAACGCGCCTGTGAAGCCGCCATGATTCCAGCCGGCACGCGCGTCGTCATTCCCGAAGGCACCGAAGTGAATCTGGCCCAGTCCCTGGGCGGCAGTTTTACGGTCTATGTGGATGGCAACCTGCTGCGCATCGCCGGCAAGGACGCGGATGCACTCGGATTGGAAACTCCGGAGACACCCAAACTTCCTGACAACCACACTGATGCGGACCTGGAAAAACTGATATGGCAGCAGATGAAAACCTGCTACGACCCTGAAATCCCCATCAATATCGTGGATCTCGGACTGGTCTACGACTGCAAACTCAGCGATGCCGGCGATGGCATGAAAACTGTGGATGTGAAAATGACACTTACCGCGCCTGGCTGCGGTATGGGCAATATCCTGTCAGCGGATGTCAAGGAGAAAATCGAATCAGTGCCGCTGGTGAAGGAAGCCCGGGTGGAACTGGTTTTCGATCCGCCCTGGAGCCGCGAGATGATGTCTGAAGAAGCCAGACTCCAGACCGGCATGTACTACTGAAGGAACGAACGCTTGGCCGCATGGGAAATCATTGCGTGTGTGGAGGATATTCCTCCCGGCGAATACAAAACCATCGATCTCAATGATGTATTGATCGCGGTGTTCAATATCGGAGGCAGTTTTTATGCCATTGAAGATGTTTGCACCCACGACGGCGGGATTTTGACAGGTGGTCCGCTCAACGGGTGTGTAATCACCTGTCCGCGCCATGGCGCCCAGTTCGATGTGCGCACTGGCGAAGTGCTTGCGGAACCCGCTTACGAGCCTGTCGCAACTTTCCCGGTACGCATCGTGGACGGCATGCTGCAGGTCAGGGACGACCGTAAAGCCTGATGGTCAGCGGTTCTGCGGTTTTTCCCGGCTGTCTTGCTTGTCACTTTCAACCGTATATTCGCCTTCGATTGTGACGCCGTCATCATGCGCCTTTCTGGAGGAATGGTGCGGATGAAGGTCGAGGCCGAGCTTATGCCGCAGCCACCAGGCGCGCAAATACAGGAATACAAAAAGAATCGCTGCCAGGCCGATCAATACCGCGATGATGACCGCGCCGAAGAACAGAGCGATCAGCCCCACGGCGATCAACAACAGCGATGCAAACAGCTTGGCGAATGCCCCGCCCGGGGTTTCAGGCTGCATGCCTGGCAATCTGTTCACGATTTCCCAATCCCAGTCCCGTTCACCTTAAAAACCTCGCCTTGATTTCTGCAGCCGCCGCGGCCAGATCAATGGCCGACATATCGTTTTCCGCGCTTCCGGCTGGCGGTTCGAATGCCAACCTGCGGTCAGCGTCATTGATGGTCTGCCAGCGCAGCGCGGTCGAAGATAGGCGGCGCGGATAAAAGGCTGCGGTGCGGCAATTCAAAGCTCCGGCGATGTGCAGCGGTCCCGTGGATCCGCTGATGAAGACGTCACAGAATGGCAGGTGCTTGGCGAAATCCAGCAGGCCCTGGTCCGAAATATAGACCGAATGAGCTTCTTTCACCAGCAGGCTGGACAGGCGCTGCACCTGGATTTCCTCACCGGGTCCGGCGCTCAGCACGAAATACAGTTTTTTGTGTACGGCAAGTTTATGGATCAGGCTTGCATATTGCCCCAGTGACAGGTTTACGGCCGAACCACCGTGCCCGGCGTGCACGAACACCAGCTTGCGCTTTGCGGGAATCTGGTGCGCCTTGCGAAACTTGCGTTCCAGCCCTGCTGTGGCTTTTGGTTTAAACACCAGATAAGGCGGTTTTACGGCTTTGGGTTTTACTACTCCCTGCTCCGCCAGGAAGGTCCGCGCCAAATCCAGGTTGTACTCGTATTCCGGTTTTTCGGAACGCGAACGGCGCTGGGTGATGCGCCGGTTATAGAAGATCTGGGCTATTTTTGTGGCCGGTGCATATCGTCGTGTTATACCGGCAAGCCATACCGCCAGAGCCGTATCGAGGCGTGAGAACAGGGTGATGGCCGTGTCAAAATTTTTATGTTTTATGAGCTTCGCCAGCGTCCATGCGCTGCGTAAATCGCTTCCGTGCTTCGGGTCGACTACCACCTCATCTATATATGGGCAAGCCTCCGCCAGCGGCTGGGTGTAGGACGGCACCAGCACCGCAATATGAGCCTTGGGCATATTCTTGCGCAACAGAGCCAACGCCGGCCAGGCGAGCATGAAATCACCGAGCCTGTCGTTGCGGATTACGAGGATTTTCATCCGGGATTTCACCGGGTGTCCGGTTTATGCATGTTTGGCACGATCTGTCCCGTATTCTGCTTCGCTTTTAAACGGGAAGTACTATGTTTCCAGAATTACTATTCTTCTGCAAATCTGTAACCGACACCGGTTTCGGTAACAAGGTAACGTGGTTGGGCGGGATTTTTTTCCAGCTTGTGGCGCAACTGGGCCATATATATCCGCACATAATGGTTATCCTCCACATGTGACGGTCCCCAAATCTCGCGCAACAGCTGCCGGTGGGTGATAACCTTGCCGGCGTTTCTGATAAGAATCGCCAGCAGGCCGTATTCAATGGGTGTGAGATGGATTTCCCTGCCGTCGACCACGACCTTGCGGCGGATCAAGTCCACCTGGAGGCCGCCGACGGTTAATACGCCCGCATTTTGCTCACCCGTGGCGGTTGCGTGCCGCAAGGCGGTGCGGACACGGGCAAGCAGTTCTCCCGCGCCGAAGGGTTTTGTCAGGTAGTCATCCGCGCCGCTATCCAATGCCATGATCTTGGCGGATTCCATGGCGCGCGCCGAAAGCACGATTACCGGCATGGATGCCCATTCGCGCAGGCTGTGGAGAACCTGGATGCCGTCCATGTCCGGAAGCCCCAGGTCAAGGATCACCAGGTCCGGTTTGCGTGCTGCGGCTTCAGTCAGTCCCCGTTCGCCATTGGCGGACTCGATTACCTCGTATCCCTGGGATGCCAATGCCGTGTGCACGAAGCGGCGGATATGAGGGTCGTCTTCGATCAGCAATGCGACCGCCCTGGCATCATTCATGGCGTTCTTGCTCCACCGGCGGCGGGGATGAAGCAGGCAGGCTGAACCGGAAACTGG
>JAGWOR010000049.1 GCA_028870845.1 Gammaproteobacteria bacterium
GCGCGACCGCACATGGCGTAATTGCCGGCACCGAAACTGCCGCCGATGATCACCGTGAACTTGGGCACCGTGGCGCAGGCCACCGCGGTCACCATCTTGGCGCCGTCCTTGGCGATGCCGCCCTGTTCGTATTTCTTGCCCACCATGAAGCCGGTGATGTTCTGCAGGAACACCAGCGGAATGCGGCGCTGTTCGCACAACTGGATGAAGTGCGTGCCCTTGAGTGCGGATTCGGAAAACAGGATGCCGTTGTTGGCCAGGATACCCACCGGATAGCCATACAGGTGAGCGAAACCGCACACCAGGGTCTTGCCGTACAGCGCCTTGAATTCCTGGAACTCGGAACCGTCGGTCAGGCGCGCGATGACTTCATGCACGTCATAGGGAAAGCGCGTGTCCTGGGGCACGATGCCATAGAGCTCATCGGCCGCGTACCGCGGTTCAATGGAATCGTGCCGTGCCAGCCACTGGGGGCGCCGGTAATTCAGGTGAGCAATGATGTCGCGCGCCATGGAGAGTGCGTGAGCGTCGTCGTCGGCCAGATGGTCGGTGACGCCGGAAATTTTGCTGTGCACCTCGCCGCCGCCCAAAGTCTCCGCGTCCATCACCTCGCCGGTGGCGGCTTTCACCAGCGGCGGACCGCCCAGGAAGATGGTGCCCTGGTTGCGAACGATGATGGCTTCGTCGCACATGGCCGGCACGTAGGCGCCGCCGGCGGTGCAGGAGCCCATGACCACGGCGACCTGCGGAATGCGCTCCCGCGACAGGCGCGCCTGGTTGTAAAAGATGCGGCCGAAATGCTCCCGGTCTGGAAACACTTCATCCTGCAGCGGCAGGAAGGCACCGCCGGAATCCACCAGGTACACGCACGGCAGCCGGTTTTCCAGGGCGATTTCCTGGGCGCGCAAGTGTTTCTTGACGGTGATGGGATAGTAGGTGCCGCCCTTGACGGTGGCATCGTTGGCCACCAGCATGATTTCCCGGCCGTGTATCCGGCCGATGCCGGTGATGAGTCCGGCGGCCGGCGCGTCGCCGTCATACATGCCGTGCGCGGCCAGCGGCGAAAGTTCCAGGAACGGCGAGCCGGGATCCAGCAGCGCTTCGATGCGCTGGCGCGGCAGCAGTTTGCCCCGGTCGGTGTGTTTCTTGCGCGCCTTTTCGTCGCCGCCCAAGGCGGTTTTCGACAATTGCGCGCGCAGCTCCGCCACCAGTTTTTCCATGTGCGCGCGATTGGCGGCGAATTCCTTGCTGTGCTTGTCGATGGTGGACTTCAGGATCGGCATGGCGGGCAATCCGGCACTGGGGTCTATATTATGAACGGGCACGCGGGCGAATGCCCGTGCACAAGCCCATGAACACGCTTTCTATAGATGATTTCATCAGCTGACCCGCAACCGCGGAGCGTCACTGGCAGGTCCAGTTGGTCTGGCCGATGTAGGCGGTGCAGGTTACAGTGCTGCCGTTGGAACCTTGCTGGGTATAGGTGAACAGCACCGCGTTGTCCTGTGGATCGTAGACGAGCTTGGGCTCAGGCGGCAGTTGCTTGATGTATTCAGGCACAAGTTCTTGCAGGGTTCGGGGCAGGCTTGAATTTTCCGCCATGAATTTCTGGATCGCCTGCATCACCGGCGTGGCTGCGGCCTGCAGTTGCAGACCGCCGGGATCCTCTCCCGGCGGGTATTCGGCGCAGGCGCACAGGGCCATGCATAGTGCGGCGATTGTGATTTTGCGCATGGGCCCGCTCCGCTGGAAAAACATACAGGTGAGTATAGACCGCTGCGGCGATTCCACCGGCGCGGTGCAGCCGTTGCGCTTACAGCAGGTAGGGTATGAGGGCGGCCACGTGCTGCCGATATAGGCGGTAGGCGATGCCGAAACGTTCCTCCAGCCAGCGTTCTTCCAGGCGCAGCTTGCGCCACAGAGCCGCGAAGGCGATGGCCACCGCCAGCCAGCCGCGCCACTGGTCGCGGGCCATGGCGGTGCCGATGAAGGCCAGCAGCAGGCCGGTGTAGATGGGATTGCGCACCAGCCGGTAGGGACCGCTGCGCACCAGTTCATGATCCTGCTTGAGGGTGACGATGCCGCTCCAGTTGCCGGCCAGGTGCACGCGCGCCCACACGCTGAAGGCCAGTCCCGCGGCGGTTACCGCCAGGCTGGCCCAATACACATACGCCGTCATGGGGTACAGCGGCTTTGCCAGCCAGCCAATGGGCAGGGACGGCAGAGCCAGCAGCAGGGCCGCGATGAGCAACGGTACCGCGTGGCCGGCGCGCGACAGGGGCGACTCGCGGCGCACGGCCGACTTTACCTTGCGGCTTGCCAGCGCCCAGTAGACCAGCCAGGCCGCCCAGAAAATGAAGATCAGGTTATCAAGGATCAGTTTCATGGACAGCAATGGTGTTAAACGGCCTCCACCGGGAGGCCGGTTGCGGTGAATTCAAATCGCTTATTTTTTCAAGGCATCCCAGTTTGAGCTTTTGGGCTCCAGAGCCCCGAGCTTGAGCAGCAGGTTCGAATACAACAGGGATTCCGTCTGATAAATTGGTATCACCGGCTGTTTATTGTTCTTGGGGATGAAAAAAATTCCATAACCCAGAACCCGGGGGATTTGCACGCCGCAACCCTGAAGCATCATTTTCTCCGTGGTTGAGGGAGTACCCATGATAGAAGTGCGCGACACCGCGTTCACTTCATATTCGGGCCTGGCCGTATTGTTGTTTTTGGTGGAATGACAATGGGTTCTGTTGTGCTTGCCGTTAACGCAGAGTGTATTCCAGTCAGCGGCATGCACTTGTCTGACGTTCAATACCTCACCGATGAATATGGTTTGGTACTGACCCAGGTTTGTCGTATCGGGCATCAGCTGAGGCGGACAGGCGTAAGCGAACGGTGTGCTCACCAGCGTGCTGATAATCAATGACGCCAGGATGTGTTTTATCTTCATTCGTGTTCACCCCAATTCGTAATTGGATATCATATCAATCTTTGATCTCGTCCCAGTGGGAGGCTGCCGGTTTCAGATTGCCGAGTTTTAGCAGCAGATTCGAATACAGGAACGATTCCGACTGGTAAATGGGAATCACCGGCTGGGTTTTGTCCTTGGGAATGAAAAATATCCCATAGCCGCCGAGCTGCGGGATCTGGATGCCGCAGCCCTGCATGTGCATGCTCATGATCGCCTGGGGGCTGCCCGTCAGGCTGATGCGCGTCAGCACGAAGATATCGTATACCGGCGAACTCAGTTTCGTGATCACCGCTGTCTGGCACCTGTTAAAACCATTGGAATAGCAGTTTGCCGCCTGTTCCTGGTAGTAATCCTGCCGGACGCTGGACACTTCGCCGATGAAAATCACCGAATAACGCTCCAGATGCTTGGTGTCCGGCATCAACTTGGCGTTGCAGCCAAAACAAGGCGGCGCTGACAAGCTTATGCAGAATATCAGTGAGGCGACGGCGTTTTGCAGTTTCACGGTGGATCCCTCCGATTCCCTGTGTGTGCTATCAGTATATCTCCACGGCAATGGCCGACGGTAGCGAGCTGGTCATGCCAGCTCTACAGCAATCGCCGTTGCTTCGCCGCCGCCGATGCACAGCGAGGCGATGCCGCGTTTCAGGCCGCGCGCCTTGAGGGCGTACAGCAGCGTCACCAGGATGCGCGCGCCGCTGGCGCCGATGGGGTGTCCCAGGGCGCAGGCGCCGCCGTTCACGTTCACCTTGGCGTGCGGCAGCTGGAGTTCGTGCATGGCGGCCATGGCCACCACCGCAAAGGCCTCGTTGATCTCGTACAGGTCCACGTCCTTTTCCTGCCAGCCGAGTTTCTTCTGCAGCCTGTCCATGGCGCCCACCGGCGCGGTGGTGAACCAGGCGGGTTCCTGGGCGAAACCAGTGTGTCCGGCGATGCGCGCCAGCGGCTGGAGGCCGCGCTTTTTGGCCTGGCTCTCGTGCATCAGCACCAGCGCTGCGGCGCCGTCGGAGATGGAAGAGGAACTGGCGGCGGTGACGGTGCCGCCATCCTTCTTGAAGGCGGGTTTCAGGCTGGGAATCTTTTCAATGTTGCAGCGTCCCGGTTCCTCGTCGCTATCCGCCAGGCGTTCGCCCTTGCGATCCTTGACGGTCACCGGCGCGATCTCATTCTTGAAGATGCCGTCCTTCACCGCGTGCTGCGCGCGCCGCACCGATTCGATGGCAAACGCATCCTGCTGCTCACGGGTGAAATGGAATTTTTCCGCGCACAGTTCGCCGAAGGCGCCCATCATCTGGCCGTCGTAGGGATTTTGCAGGCCGTCGAAGAACATATGGTCCAGGATCTGCTGGTGGCCCATGCGCAGGCCGGCGCGCGCGCCGGGGATCAGGTAGGGCGCATTGGTCATGGATTCCATGCCGCCCGCCGCGATGATATCGGCCGAACCCGCGGCAATCAGGTCGTGGGCCATCATCACCGACTTCATGCCGGAACCGCAGACTTTATTGATAGTGGTGCAACCCACGGATTTGGCAATGCCGGCGGCGATGGCGGCCTGGCGCGCCGGTGCCTGGCCGAGACCAGCCGGCAGCACGCAGCCCATGATTACTTCGCTCAACTCCTCGGGTTTGAGACCGGCGTCGGCCACTGCGGCCTTGAGGGCGGCAGCGCCCAGTTGCGGTGCGCTTAGCGGCGCGAACTGGCCCTGGAAGGAACCGATGGCGGTGCGGCGGGCGGAAACGATGACGATGGGGTCGGACATGGAATTACGCTCCTTAAAAAACTGCTGCAATCCGTAGTTCTTTGATATTCACAATTCCGTTATTCCGGCTTGTCCCAGAAATTGCTCCTGCATTTCTTGGATTTCCACCATCCCTGGCGGTCACGAGGAATGACGAAGATCATGTTGGCCAGCACTATGGCGTGACTAACTATTGTTAAACAACTCCCGGCCGATCAGCATGCGGCGGATCTCGTTGGTGCCGGCGCCGATGTCGTAGAGCTTGGCGTCCCGCAGCAGCCGGCCGGTGGGGAACTCATTGATGTAGCCGTTGCCGCCCAGGCTCTGGATGGCCTCCAGCGAAACCTTCACCGCGTTTTCCGAGGCAAACAGCAGGCAGGCGGCGGCTTCCTCGCGCGGATCCTCGCCGCGGTCGAAGCGCTCGCAGGTGCGGTAGCTGAAGGCGCGTGAAGCCTGCAGGGCGGTGAACATGTCGGCCAGCTTGGCCTGCATCATCTCGAATTCGCCGATGGGTTTGCCGAACTGCTTGCGGTCGTGCACGTACGGCAGCACCACGTCCAGGGCCGCCTGCATGATGCCGATGGGCCCGCCGGACAGCACCAGGCGTTCCGAATCCAGTCCGCGCATCAATATATACACGCCCTCGTTGACCTCGCCCAGCACGTTTTCCCGGGGAATCTCGCAATCCTGGAACACCAGCTCACAGGTGTGCGAGCCGCGCATGCCCAGCTTGTCCAGCTTCTGGGCGGTGCTGAAACCTTGCATGCCTTTCTCGACGATGAAGGCGGTGATGGACTTGGAGTTGGCTTCCTTTCCGGCGGTGCGCATGTACACCAGCAGCACGTGGGCGTCCGGGCCGTTGGTGATCCACATCTTGTTGCCGTTGGCGATCCAGTGCTTGCCGTGTTGCTTTGCCTGGCAGCTCATGGAGCCCACCACGTCGGAACCGGCGCCCGGTTCGGACATGGCCAGCGCGCCGATCCACTCGCCGCTGCACAGCTTGGGCAGGTATTTCTTGCGCTGTGACTCGTTGGCGTTCAGAAACAGGTTGCCCACGCACAGGTTGGAGTGCGCCGCATAGGACAGACCCACCGAGGCGGAGGCCCGGGAAATTTCCTCCATGGCCACCAGGTGCGCCAGGTAGGAAAGCCCGGCGCCGCCGTACTGGGTGGGCACGGTGATGCCCAGCAGTCCCAGCTGGCCGAGTTTCCTCCACAGGTCGGCGGGAAACTCGCCGCGCTCGTCGATAGCGGCGGCGCGTGGCGCGATCTCGGCCTCGGCGAAACGCCGCACCGTGTCGCGCAGCAGATCCAGTTCCTCGCTGAGGTGGGTGTTGATGGGCGACAAACTGAAACTCCTTATGCTGGATCGTTGCTCCCCTGATGGAGAAGTAGGGCGGGAATTAGTTCCCCTCACCCTGTCCTTCTCCGCAAGCGGAGAAGCCACAGATTTTCAATGGCCGTTTTTGCGTCCGGCGAAAAAGCGCTCGTAGGGCTGGTTCACCGTGGGCAGCTTGACCTTGCCCATGGCGGCGATGCGGTGCTCGGCCATGCGGTCGGCGGCGCGGTAATTGGGAATCTTGTCGCGCTCGGCGAACTTGAAGATGTTGCCGATGATGTCGTAAATGCCCATGACCATGCGGTTGGCGCGCTCCCGGTCGTAGCCCTGGAGTTCCACGTACACGTTCATGAGCCCGCCGGCATTGATGGCGTAGTCGGGTGCGTACAGGATGCCGCGCTTGTGCAGCTCGTCGCCGCAGGCGTCGGTGGCCAGCTGGTTGTTGGCGGCGCCGGCCACGATCTCGAACTTGAACTGCGGAATGGTTTTCTCATTGACGCTGGCGCCCAGCGCGCACGGCACGTACACCTTGGCGTTCACCCCGTAGATGTCGTCCATCTTAACGGCTTCCGCGCCCAGCGCCACGCACTGCTCGATGCGTTCCTGCTGCATGTCGGTGACGAACACCTTGGCATCGGCGTCGCGCAGGTGCTTGACCACGTGGTAGCCCACGTGTCCGAGTCCCTGCACCGCGTAACTGGCCTTGCTCAGCTCGGTGTGGCCGTATTTGCGGTTCAGGCAGGCCTTGATGCCCTGGATCACGCCCAGGGCGGTGAACGGCGAAGGATCGCCGCTGCCGCCGTGCACCGGATGCACGCCGGTCACGTAACCGGTTTCCTGGTAGATGTATTCCATGTCCTGGACGTTGGTGTTCACATCTTCGGCGGTAATGTAGCGTCCGCCCAGCGACTGCACGAAGCGCCCCAGGGCGCGGAACATGGCTTCGGTCTTCTGCGACGGGTCGCCGATGATCACCGATTTGCCGCCGCCCAGGTTGAGGCCGGAAACCGCGGCCTTGTAGGTCATGCCGCGCGACAGGCGCAGCACGTCGGTGAGCGCCTCTTCTTCATTCTTGTAGGGCCACATGCGCAGACCGCCCAGCGCCGGGCCCAGCACCGTATTATGGATGCCGACGATGGCCTTGAGCCCTGAATCCTTGTGATGGAAGAACACAACTTCTTCGTGCCCCATCGTGTCGAGGGTGGCGTACAGGTCCATAAAGCCTCCTGAAAAGGGAAGGTGGCGGTGGAAACCCGGCGGCCAGCGGCCCAGGCACGCACCGGAAGCGCACAGCGGCCGTGATACGGCCGGCCGGCGCGGCAGCGGCCCGGAAGTGGCCGGTGCAACACGCTATTATAACCATTCGGCCCAGTCCGCCCTACTGGGACCAGTACCCGCCAAGTACTGACGCTGTGTTTGCACTCCGTATCCGGCGGTCCTCTTGACTCAATAGTTATCATTAACAGTTCGTATGGACCTGAGCAGCCTGAATCTCTGGAATCCCGCCGCCGGCATCGGGCCGCTGCTGGCGCTGGCCACGGCTTTTTTTCTCGGCGTGATCCACGGCATCACCCCGGATGAACACACCTGGCCCATCACCTTCAGTTATTCCATCGGCAGCTACAGCACGCGCGGCGGGCTGCGCACCGGGCTGCTGTTTTCGCTGGCTTTCACCCTGCAGCGCGCCATCGCCAGCGAACTGGCGTACTTCGCATTCACCTGGCTGATCCCCGGGGCGCGCTGGAATTTCCTGCTCTACATGATCGTGGGTGTGGTGATGCTGCTATCGGGGCACTACGCGGTGCATCGCCACCGGCTGCTGCACCTGTTCCATAGCCACAGCCTGGATCACGCCCAGGAACCGCGCGCGCTGCCCAATTACATGCCGCTGGTGCACGGCTTCATCGCCGGCTGGGGCACCGGCGCCTTCGCGCTCATCGTGTATTCGGTGCTGGCGCCGGCCATGCCCAGCGCCTATGTGGGTTTCCTGCCCGGGCTGCTGTTTGGGCTCGGCACCATGGCCATGCAGATCCTGTTTGGCGCGGCGGTGGGCGCCTGGATGGCGCGCCGCCGGCTGGCGGACGCCGCCCGGGTGTGGGTGGCGCGCATGGTGGCGGGCCGCACCCTGTTCTGGGGCGGCATCGGTTTCCTGCTGGTGGGCGCCCTGGGTTTCCTGGACCCGGAGCTGGGCGAACTGGGATTCGACACCGGCATCCGCGTGCATAACCTGGCGCACGTGGACGCGGGTTTCCTGCTGGCGGTGCTGGTGCCCTTCGGCGCCGGAGCCTACGCCATGGTGCGCTCCCTGCGCGAGGTGCGCGGGCGCTTCGACTGAAAGACCCGCGGCCCGGAGGGCCGGGCGGCCGCAGTTACACCGGTATAATGCCGGAAGGCCATGAGTGCGAGGCCGTGCATGAGCACCGTCATCCCCAAAACCAGTGATGCCAAAGAGGCGCAGGCCAAGCGCCTGCCGCTGCGCTTCGTCACGGCCGCCTCCCTGTTCGACGGCCACGACGCCGCCATCAACATCATGCGCCGCATCATCCAGAGCCGGGGTGCGGAGGTGGTGCACCTGGGCCACAACCGCTCGGTGGAGGACGTGGTGCGCGCCGCCCTGCAGGAGGACGCCGACGCCATCGCCATCAGCTCCTACCAGGGCGGGCACATCGAATACTTCAAATACATGGTGGACATGCTCAGGCAGCGCCATGCCGGGCACATCCGCGTGTTCGGCGGCGGCGGCGGCACCATCACCCCGGAGGAGATCGCCGAACTGCAGGACTACGGGGTGGAGCGCATCTACCATCCCAACGACGGCATGCACATGGGCCTGGCGCAGATGATCGAGGACGTGGTTTCGCGGGTGCAGAAGCACCGCCAGCCGCCGGCAAAGCCCGCCAAAATCTCGCCGGACGACGAAATCTCCGTGGGCCGCATGCTCAGCGCCATCGAGGCCGGGGTGATTCCGGAATCCGAACTGGCGCGGCTGCGCAAACAGTGGGCGCTGGCCGGCAGGAAGACCCCGGTGGTGGGCATCACCGGCACCGGCGGCGCCGGCAAGTCCTCGGTGGTGGACGAACTGCTGCTGCGCTTCCTGCAGGCCTTCCCCAAGATGCGTATCGCGGTGCTGGCGGTGGATCCCACGCGCCGGCGCACCGGCGGCGCGCTTTTGGGCGACCGCATCCGCATGAATTCCCTGCGCAACCCGCGCCTCTACATGCGTTCCATGGCCACGCGCCGCGCCCACGCCGCCACCAGCGAGATGCTGCACGACTGCATCGGTTTGCTGCGCGGCCAGGGTTACGACCTGGTGCTGGTGGAAACCGCCGGCATCGGCCAGTCGGACTCGGCGGTGGCCGACCTGGTGGATTTCCCGGTGTACGTCATGACCAGCGATTACGGCGCCGCCAGCCAGCTGGAAAAGATCGACATGCTGGATTACGCCGAACTGGTGGTGCTCAACAAGTTCGACCGGCGCGGCGCCGACGATGCGCTGCGCGACGTGAAGAAGCAGTGGAAGCGCAACCGCACCGCCTTCAAGCTGGCCGACGATCAGGTGCCGGTGTATCCCACCATCGCCAGCCAGTTCAACGATCCCGGCATCACCTGGATGTTCGTCAACCTGTGCCGCCTGCTGCGGGAAAAGAAATGGGGTCAGAGTCATTTTCCCGACAAATCCGGCGCGGCGGCAGTTGTATCGAAAAATGACTCTGACCCCATTTCGCGTTGCGACTTCAATCCTCAACTTGACACTTCCATCAAGGAACCGCGCGCCACCATCCTGATTCCCGGTGCGCGGGTGCGCTACCTGGCGGAAATCGCCGAGCAGGGCCGCGGCATCAACCAGCGGATCGACACGCAGGCGCAAGCCGCCGGCCGCGCCCAGCACTATTACGAAGTGCTGCGCGACCTGCAGGATCCGGAACTGCCCCAGCCGCTGCATCTATATAAACCAGATGATTTACATTCCATCACCCCGGCGAAGGCCGGGGTCCAGTCCAGCTCGGATTCCCAGTCGCTATCTTTAACCACCCTACGCCAGCGCTACCAGGAAGCGGTGAAGGAACTCTCACCGCAAGCCCTCAACCTGCTGGTTGCCTGGCCGCAGCGGCTCAAGGAAATCACCGACGCCCACTACACCTACGAAGTGCGCGGCAAGCCCATCGAGGGCGACAACTACGTGGAATCCCTGAGCCACACCCAGGTGCCGAAAGTGGCGCCGCCCACCTACCAAAGCTGGGCCGACCGGCTGCGCTTCCTCATGAAGGAAAACCTGCCTGGCCACTATCCCTATACCGGCGGCGTGTATCCCTACCGGCGCACCGGCGAGGATCCGACCCGCATGTTCGCCGGCGAAGGCACGCCGGAACGCACCAACCGCCGCTTCCATTACCTGTCCCGCGGCCAGAAGGCCGCACGCCTGTCCACCGCTTTCGACTCGGTGACCCTGTACGGCGAGGATCCGGCCACGCGCCCCGACATCTACGGCAAGGTGGGCAACTCCGGGGTCAGCATCGCCACCCTGGACGACATGAAGAAGCTGTATTCCGGCTTCGACCTGTGCGCACCCAACACCTCGGTGTCCATGACCATCAACGGGCCGGCGCCCATGATCCTGGCCATGTTCATGAACACCGCCATCGACCAGCAGGTGGAGCTGTACCTGAAGGAGGATCCCAAGCGCTGGGCCGAGGCTGAGAAGAAGATCGCCACTATATATAAGGACAAGCAGCGGGCCCGCTACCACGGCGAGCTGCCCCCGGGCAGTGATGGCCTGGGGCTCGGACTGCTGGGGGTCACCGGCGACCAGCTGGTGGACGCGGAAACCTACGCGCGCATCAAGGCCCGGGTGCTGTCCACGGTGCGCGGCACGGTGCAGGCCGACATCCTCAAGGAGGACCAGGCCCAGAACACCTGCATCTTCTCCACCGAGTTCGCGCTGCGCATGATGGGCGACATCCAGCAGTACTTCGTGGACCACCAGGTGCGCAACTTCTATTCCGTGTCCATCTCCGGCTACCACATCGCCGAGGCCGGGGCCAATCCCATCAGCCAGCTGGCGTTTACGCTCTCCAACGGCTTCACCCTGGTGGAGTATTACCTGGCGCGCGGCATGCAGGTGGACGACTTCGCACCCAACCTGTCGTTCTTCTTCTCCAACGGCATGGATCCGGAGTACACCGTCATCGGCCGGGTGGCGCGGCGCATCTGGGCGCGCGCCATGCGCGAGCGCTACGGCGCCTCGCCCCGCAGCCAGATGCTCAAGTACCATATCCAGACTTCCGGACGCTCGCTGCACGCCCAGGAAATCCAGTTCAACGACATCCGCACCACACTGCAGGCGCTGTATGCGCTGTTCGACAACTGCAACAGCCTGCACACCAACGCCTACGACGAAGCCATCACCACTCCCACCGAGGAAAGCGTGCGCCGCGCCGTGGCCATCCAGCTCATCATCAACCGCGAGCTGGGGCTGAACTTCAACGAGAACCCCTGGCAGGGCAGCTTCATCGTCGAGCAACTGACGGATCTGGTGGAGGAGGCGGTGTACAAGGAGTTCGAATCCATCTCCGAGCGCGGCGGGGTGCTGGGCGCCATGGACACCATGTACCAGCGCGGCAAGATCCAGGAGGAATCCCTGTACTACGAGCAGAAGAAGCACGACGGCTCGCTGCCGCTCATCGGCGTCAACACCTTCCTGCCCAAGGAGCACGCCGGCGACATCACTACCAAGATCGAGCTGATCCGCTCAACCGAGCAGGAAAAGCGCCAGCAGATCGACAACGTGGAAAACTACCGCGCGGCCCGCAACCACATGTACCCCTCGCCCTCTGGGAGAGGGGCAGGGGGTGAGGGTGCGCCGGGCTCGCTTGCCCACCTGCAGCAGGTGGCGCGGGACAGGAAAAACATCTTTGCCAGCCTCATGGAAGCGGTGAAGTACAACTCCCTGGGCCAGATTTCACACGCGCTGTACGAAGTGGGTGGCGAATACCGCAGGAACATGTGACGCAGTCATTTCATTTGAACAGTTTTTTCTCTCTCGTCATTCCGGCGGACAGATTTTTGCTCCTGCAAAATCTGCATTTCCACCTTCCAGTCTACGCATCCTGCTGCGCCTGGAAGTCCAGTGCCTGCATCCCTGCAGGCTCGTTCGTTGCTGGCGCAACTCACCCCTGGTGGTCAAGCCGGAATCCAGTGATCGCCGGCGCTAAGTAGTATGGCCTTCGACGTGCATGAAATCTTCACCGCCCTGGACAAGGTGCAGGTGCGTTACGTAGTGGTGGGCGGCTTGGCGGTTATCCTGCATGGCCATATCCGCCTGACCCAGGACCTGGATCTGGTGATCGACCTGGAGCCGGGAAATTGCCGCAAAGCCCTCGCTGCGCTGGAGGGCATTGGGCTCAAACCGCGCCTGCCGGTGGTCATGCAGGACTTTGCCGACCCCCGCAAGCGCGAAGACTGGTACCAAAACCGGCACATGCAGGTTTTCCAGCTCTGGGACCCCCGGAATCCCCAGCGCTCCATCGACGTTTTCGTGCGCGAGCCGCTGAAATTCGCGGACTTGTGGCGGGACTCAGTCGTCAAGGTCTATGATGGCATGACGATCCGTATAGCCAGCATCGCCCATCTGATCGCCATGAAGAGCGGCACGCAGCGGGTGCGTGACCGGGATGACATCGAGAAATTGCAGGAGATACAGCGCCAGCTATCCGGCAGCGAAAGTACATCCCCATGAAACCCCAACGCCAAAACGAATTACAGTGTACTTTCGAGGACGCGGAGCGTAATCATCTGTTGGACGGCATGCGCATGTCCACGGACGATAAAATCCGGTCATTCGAAAGCATGTTGGATTTCGCCTGGCGTTCCGGCGCCATCCGGCAATTGCGGGATTCGTTGCCTGAGACGGCAAAAGTTGATAGGTCCTTGCATTCAGACTGACCAGGCAGAACATCTTCGCCAGCCTCATGGAAGCGGTGAAGTACAACTCCCTGGGCCAGATTTCCCATGTACTGTATGAAGTGGGCGGGGAATATAGAAGGAACATGTAGGCAGAGGCGGTTGGCGCATGCGCGCCGGGTTGCACGGTCTTGATCGGGGAGGCCTGGGACCATGACGAAGCGAGCCTGGTTTTTGCTGCTGCTGTTGGCGGTCATGGTGGGCGGGTATTGGGCCTACCGTAACTACGGGCTGCAGTTGTTTCCCGCCACGGCACAGCAGCCGGCGCCCACGCATTTCACTCCGCAAAGCCTGCAGGCATTCAAACGCCGGCTGGCCAAGCCGGCGCCGCCCATGAGCCTGCGGCAGGCGCTGGCCCGCGTGCACCGCCCGCACTTGTTGCCGGACCGGCGTTTCCTGGAAGCCGCCGCCTTCGTGGAAGATTTCCCGGCGGAACCCGCCGATCACGCTCTCACCGCGGAATTCCAGGACGGCGCCTGGATGCTGAGTGTGGATAAACAAACCATAGGCCGGCTTCCGCAATATCCGGATTTCACCGACGCCATGCGGTTGCTGCATGACGAAATTCACCACCAGGTTGCCGTGGCCGGAGCCTGCAATACTTCCGGCGATACCCTGGCATCCCAGGTCACGGTATTCGACGAGCAGACTCTGGAACACGCCCTGTATACGCTGAACGGCAGCTACCGCGCAGCCGCGCCCAATCCGGAAAATCTGGTGCTGGCGGCCCAGGCGCTGGCGCGGCTCGCCTACCTGGAAGACGACAAGACCGGCACCGCGGACCCGCTGTACGCCAAGGCCATGGCGCTGGTGGCGCTGGCGGAAAGCGCCTGCGGCAAATCCATGCCGGAGGAGGAAAGCCTGTTGGCCGCGGGCATGGGCTATTCGGCCGCCGCCGCCGCGGAGAACAGCGCCACAGCGCGTGATGCCTGGAAACTGTATTTCACCCGCGACGACAGCGACCTGGAACAGCTGGCGCGGCTCAATCCCGATAACCAGAGCGCCAATTATTTCTGGCTGCGGCGGCTGGCGGACCTGGACCGCAGTGCCGACTGGCTGGGGTGGATCAAGGAACGCTACAGCGGCGCCAACACGCCGGTGTACATCCTGGACACCGACCTGCGGTTGTCCGGGCAGCCGGCGGTGAAGCTGTATGCCTTCTACATGCCGGTGCTGGTGCTGGCGGCGCTGCCGGGCTCGGAAAACATCAAGGTGGCGCCGGTGAATCCGGTGACCGATCCGGCGGGCGCCATCCGCCTGTTCGAGAAGGGCCTGCCGTACATCGGTCATGTGGTCACCGGCCCGTACCTGACGGCGGCGGACATCACCGCCTATTACCGCGGCTTTTTCTACACCGGCCTGTATGAGCAAGGCTACTACCTGCTGGATCTGCTCAACGACCTGGATTCCGCCCAACAGTACGACCGGCTGCTGGCGGACGCCCAGGGCGAAACCGCCAGTGAATTCCACCGCTGGTACGACGCCGCAGTGCGCAACCGCCAGGGCTCCCTGAGCCTGGCGCAACTCATGCAGGACATGGCCGGCATGCAAGACTTCAGCTGCGGTCTTTACTACAGCGCCTGGTCTGACACCGCCGCGCGCACCGGCGAATGGAACGCCAGCGTCAGCGACTCCGTGTGGCGGCTGGCCACCCTGTTCGACACCCGCGCCGACATGCGCTGGGAATACGGCCAGGCATTGCGCTGGATCGCCGACTATCCGGATTTCGAGGATGCGTTCGCCAGCCTGGCGGCACAGGAAAGCGGCAACCACCTGCAAACGCGCCTCAGCGTGTACGCCTACCGCAACGACGTGGGCAAGCTGCTGCAGGTGGCCAACGACCGCGCGCTGCCCAAGGAAACCCGGGTGCGCGCGCTCACCGACATCCCGGACGACACGCAACTGCCGGACCCGATCCGCGCCGCTTACCGGGGAATTCTCCAGCAACATCCGGACTACAGCGACGCCTACAGCGATTACATCGATTTTCTTTATGACATCAAGGACTACGCCGGCGTCGAAAAAGCCGCGCGCACCTGGCTGGTCTCGCTGCCGGCGGACGATGCCGGATTCGATCTGGAAAATGCCACGGTGGCCCTGGCCGATGCCCAGGCCCGGCAGGGCAACCTGGACCAGGCCTGGGTGAGCGTTTCCCAGGTGGCGTTCGCCGGCGGCAGCCCGCCAGCCCCCGGCCAGACTCCCGAAATCCAGACTTTCTACGCCCACGTGCTGGCCGAGGCCTCCTACATCGCGCGCCTGCGCAAGGACGATAAGCTGGCCGAATTCCTGGCGCGGGTGGAAGCCGAGCGCTATTCCGATTACCTGAATCCGCAGATGCCGCTGATCAAGGCGCTGTGGGCGGAGCAGCGCTACGTGGATGCCGCCCAGTACCTGGCCAAGTGGCCCTATCCCATCGCCGCCTGGCAGTGGGATCACGTGATCGGCACGGAATTCGGAACATTCTTCAGCAGCGATACCGACGCGGCGCTCAAAGCATTCCAGGCAGTATTGACCGGCCAGCCGCGCCGCGCCAGACCCTTTGACTTGCAGGGCTTGGTGTTAGGAGCGGGTGCTTCCAGCCCAATGGTAGGTTTCACATTGGGGCAGGCCTTGTGGCCGCCGTCCATGAACCCCGCAGACTTTCAGGGCATGCTTCTAAGTTACGAATTTCTGAAGCGCGCCAAGGGCGCGGACGCCGCGCTTATGTGGTTCAGTTCCAATTTGCCAAAGACCATGACACCGCAACAGCAGACGATGGCGATCGGCATGTATTACGGCAGCGGTAATTACGAACTGCTGTGGGACCTGGTGCCGGATGCCGAGCGCACGCCGCACAGCGATGAAACCTGGCTGTTCCGTGCCGCGGCTTACACCCAAGGCGCGAAACTCAGCGCCGATGAAAAGCGCGCTTTGCTGGAGCACTTCAACAATGCCGGCAGCAGCTGGTACGACCTGCTGGGCAAGTACCTGATGAAGCAGGTGGGCGACGAGTCGCTCATGGACAAGCCGCTGGATCCCCACGCCCTGTCCGAAGCCAGCTACTACGTTACCCTGCGCGAACTGTCACAAGGCCATTATCGCCAGGCGCAGCGCTGGCTGCAGGTGGATATGGACACCAACCAGCAGGGCAATGGCGAATACCTCTGGGGGCGGGCGCTGCTGTCCCACTGGTACATGGCCGACCAGTCGCTGGCGGCGCTGGCCGCCCAGGGCAGGCTCTACCAGGGCAAGGACTGATGCGTCGCGGCTGCGGTTGCATTGGTCACCGCGGCGGGATCAAGATGAGGCCATAAACCCGTGCCCTGCGCGGGATTTCAAATAAACAATACGGGGGAGAATCCAATGGATCGACCCATCGCGCTTTCCGACCGCATGCTGGAATCCCTGGGAGCAACCCGCCCGTGGGTGAAATTCCTGTCCATCGTGGCGTTTGTGTATGCCGCACTCAGTTTGATTATGGGCCTGGCAATGAGCTTCGGCTTATACACGGGGCCCACAAGGCCGGGAGAGCCTGCATTTTTGAACTCCACATTCGGCATCTTTTACATCGTCAGCGCTTTGGTGTTTGATGCCATTCCGGGTATGTTGCTGTACCGCTATGCAAAGGCCATCGCCGGTTATCAGGAGTCCGAAGACTCTTCATCCTTCGAGGACGCGCTTAAGCAGCAAAAGAGCGTATGGAAATACGCCGGCATCCTGGCCATGATCTTTGTGGTGCTTTTCATGCTCGGTGTTGTGATAGGCATCTTCGGCGGATTTTACAGGGCCGCACATCACCTTTGACCGCATGCCGGTAACTTGATGCGCATGAAAGTTGCAGATTTGAAAACTTACCAATAATTCGGGGGATTGAAGATGAGCGAACAAGCCATGCTGACCGAAGCCGGGCTCCAGCACTTGAACAAGACCAGCCCGTGGGTGAAGTTCATCGCCGTGCTGGCATTCGTTGGCACCACAATTATGCTGCTGATGGGCCTGGTATTTTTAGTCATGGGCCTGGGGGCGGGTAATCCGTCTTTCATGGCGGGGGGGTTGTTGTATCTGGTGATCACATTAATCATTTGTTTGATTCCCGGCATATTGATGTGGCGCTACAGCAAGGCCATTGGCCGCATCCCTGACGACGGCCAGCCGGCCCTGGAAGACGCCCTGGCGCGGCAGAAATCCTTCTGGAAATACATGGGGATCTATACGATTGTGATACTGGTAATCACCGTGCTGGCCATGCTCTTCGCCATTATCTATGGATCCATATCGCATCAGTGATGTTGATTTAAACATGGCGGTGTGGTGAAAAAATGTCCCCATTAATCCCGCTGGCGCGGCAGGCAACCTTCTGGAAGTATGCGGGGATTTTTACTATTGCAGCTCTGGTGCTGGATGTGTTCATAATCTTTGCTGAAATCAAATTTGGACTGTTGCATGGGCCACGGACTTTTCCGTGATGCAATATTAAGTTCATCGGTTGGATAACTGATTCAATCCATGCGCGTTGCTCACGGATGAGTTGAAGTGCCACTTCACTCAGGAGAATCCAATGCAACAACCCATCACGGGTTCCGGCCGTTTCAGTAGCGCAGCGGCATGAGCGCGGATTTGCCCATGGCTGAGCCCATCGTTTTGTCGGAGCAGGCGCTGGCGGCGCTCAACGCCGCCCGTCCGTGGATGAGGTTCCTGGCCATCGTCGGCCTGATTCTCGCCAGTTTCGCGGTCATCGGCGGGCTGGCGGTCATGGCGGGCGCACTCTACAGTCCATTCTTTCAGGGGGCCACCGCCAGGTTTGTACGGGTGACCATCGGTGCCTTGTACATCGCCTTCGCCATATTCTTGTATGTAATCCCCTGCCTGTACCTGCATCGTTACGCCCGCGCCATCCAGGACCTGCCCGCATCCGGACAGGCGGGGTTCGAACACGCCCTGACGCTGCAGAAATCCTTCTGGAAATACCTGGGCATCTTCACCATCGTGGTGCTGTCCCTGTATGTGCTGTTTTTGTTCGGGTTTATCCTGTTTGCGCTGCTGTATTCGGCCGCGCATACTCCCTGAGGGGGCGGTTACCTTGGGCCTTAGTGAGGGGCTTCTCTGTTTGACTAGATGTGGCGTTTCATCGCCTTGAAGGGAGATTCCAATGCAACAACCCATCACAGTTTCCGAAAGCATCCTGGGTTCGCTGAAAGACACCAGCCCGTGGGTGAAATTCCTGGCCATCGTGTGTTTCGTGGTGTCGGCGTTCGTGTTCCTGGGTGGGGTCATCACCGTTGCAGGTTTTGCGCTGGGGCACGAAACCTCCCCGCTGCGGGCTGTTCTCGGTCCGATTGCCGGCATTGTGGAAATCATCAGCGCCGCGTTCTTTTACCTGATCCCCGGCATCTTCCTGCTGCGCTATGGCAACGCCATCCTGGCCATCCAGGCCACCGGCCAGGCGGCCATGGAAGACGCGCTGCGCCAGCAGAAAACCCTGTGGAAGTACGTGGGGATCTTCACCATCGTGCTGCTGGTGTGCTACGTGCTGATGATCATCGGCCTGATCATCTTTGCCATTATTTATGGGTCCATATCGCATCAGTGATTGGGTTTAATGTATGAAGTTTATATGTTGTGTATTAGCGATATTGATGCTTTCCATAGCATCAGCTGCGTATGGAAAATCATCAGGTAATACACAAGAAGCAGAAGGAAACGGGGTCAGGTCTTGTATTAACACATTGTTAGCAAATTGCGTTCTAATCCGTGAAGACTTGATATCGTCTTTCCAAAGCCTTTTTCGATGGCCGATCTGCAACCCGAGATGGCAAAAGCAATTCTGAATTATGTAGCGCCAGCATTCCATAATTCAGCGTCAGTTGTCAGCTTCCTTTTATAAATCCACGTGCGCTTCGATTACATATTCCGGCCGTGCGTCCATGCGCACCTTGCTAGACGCGGCCTGTTGTAGGAACGAAGCAATATGGTAAACGTTTTCTTTTGTTTGATGCTGCGACGAAGCATGCAAAGCCCTCCAAGCCGTCGTGTAAATAAAAGTCT
>JAGWOR010000072.1 GCA_028870845.1 Gammaproteobacteria bacterium
GCTCCGCTGCCGCCAGCACGCGGGCCGGTGGCCGCAGGTTTTTGGGCGTCACCCGCCAGATGGTGAGGCGCGCCCGGTTTTTCAACAGCGCCTGCATGGCGTGACCCATTTGCCCGAAACCCACGACCAGCACGGAAAAGCCGCGCTGGCGTGATGGTAGAGTGTTCATATTGATAACGCCCCTGGCAGATGCATATGAGTGAACTCCGGCAAGTGGTTTTCGTAACCGGCATGAATCCCAAGCCGCCGCCGGCGGAACACCAGCCGCTGTTGTGGCGCTGCATTGCAGGCGGAGCGCAGCAGGCCGGAATGCCGGCGGATGCGCTTGCGGGCATGGCACGCAGGTTTCGGTTGGCCGCCTGGAACCACCTGTATTACGGCGACTATGCGGACATCGAAGTGGACCGGCCCTGGGTCGAGCACATGCTGCGCGGCGAAGGCCGGCAGTATTGCGCGCCCGAGCCGGAGCGCATGCCGGTATTGTGGACCCGGCTCAAGTATATGCTGGGGGATGTGATGCCATGGCTGGCGGATACCTTTGCTGACGCTGAAATCCAGGGCCGCCTCAAGGACATTGCGCGCTATTTCCAGAACAGCGGCGGCGTAGGCGCGCAGGTGCGGGCCGTGGTTAAACGCACGCTGGCGCCGTGGGTGGAGCAGGGCGCGGAAATCATGTTGCTGGGCCACAGCCTGGGTTCGGTGATCGCCTACGACACATTGTGGGAGATGTCGCGTCTCGACCGTAATCCATGGCGCTGTCCCCTGTTTGTTACCCTCGGCAGTCCACTGGGGATGTTCTACATTCAACGCCGCTTGCTTGGCCATGACGAACCCGGTGCGCGCCGTTACCCGGACAATATCGATCGCTGGATCAACATCGCGGCCGCTGGCGACGTCATCGCCACCGACCGGCACCTGGACAACGACTTCCGCGGCATGCGCAAATACCATCTGCTCCCCGGCATTGAGGACGTGGCGGCGGGCGTGCACAGCTGTTTCGCCACCGCCGCAGGCCCTAATGCGCACCGCTGCTTCGGTTACTTTTTCCATCCGCTGGTGGCGAAGCTGGTCGTCGACTGGCTGGGCGGGAAGCAGCCGTGCGTGACCTGATTTCCACCGGCATGCGCGCCAGCTTGTTGTAAATGCGCCAGCGGCGCTGCAACGGCCACCATTCGTACAGATAGATCTGCATGGGACGCCACATGGCCACCCAGCCGCCGATCAACAGGCTTTCCCGCACGAACTGTGCCAGTGCGCCTCCCAGGCGGCGCAGGAATTCCGACAGGATTACCGAAACCGCCAGGGCTGCCAGGCCGATCAGCAGGCTGCGCCAGCCCATGCGCATGAGCCGGCGGAATTCGAGACGCGCCAACCGTGCCTGGTTGGCAAAATGGTTATGCACCGCGTCAGCGGCGATATCCTGAACCTCGTCCTTGTTGCCGCTTTCGAGGTGCAGAACCAGGCTTACCGGTTCGTTCAGCGGATATTCTTCCGCCCAGCCGACGATGTATTCCTCGGCGTCCGCATCCAGATCCTTACGGTAGAACGGCGAAGGATCCATGGAGTTGAACAGTTGTTCCAGACTATCGAGATGCACCTCGATACGGTGGCGGTGTGACTTTGCGAGCTTCATAAGTATCCGGTTATAGATGCCACGATGATTCACCATCCGGTGGCGACAGGCATTGATATGGATCAAGCGGCCGGATTCGTTACCCAGGGCCGCTGTTGTTAACGCCGGCACGTGAAAATTTGTGGCGCATAGAAAACAGCGGCCCCAGTTCCACCAGCGCCACGCCCAACAGGATCAGACCGCAGCCCACCGCCGCCAGTGTCGTCAGCCGTTCACTCAGGATCAGCGCTCCGGCAAGAGCCGCAAACACGCTTTCCAGTGACATGATGAGTGCGGCTTCCGGCGCTGGCGTATGTCGCTGGGCGATTATCTGCAGGGTATAGGCCACGCCGCTGGACAGCACACCGGCGTAAAGGATCGCGGGCAGCGCGGCGGTAATGCCGCTGATGACCACTGGTTCCGTGGCAAGTCCCCAAACCAATGACAGCAGTGCGGTAACCGTGAATTGCGCGAAAGACAGGAAATATGGGCGGTCGGTACGTTGCAGAAATTCCGCCACCAGCACGATGGCCAAAGCCCAGGCCACATCGGCAGCCACCACCAGCAAGTCCCCTGTATCCCAGCTTCGCATCTGGCCCTTTTCCGCCAGTAGCCAGGCACCCACGATGGAAATTATGCAGGCCAGCACCACGCTTATGCGCGGCAACCGGCGGGTCGTAAGCCAGACAATGATAGGCACCATGACCACATATAATGCGGTAAGGAATCCACCGTTGGTGGCTGTAGTTGTGACCAGCCCGATTTGCTGCAGGTTGGCACCTACGAAAATGCACAACCCAATTATTGCCGCCTGTAAGTAATCCTTTCGGGTAAGCGCGGTGGCGTGGTTTTTTCGTTCGTACAGTGCAAACGGCAGCAGCAGGAAAGTGGACAGCAGGAAACGGATGCCCACGAACAGCACGGGTCCCATGGTCAGATTGGCGTTTTTCTGGGCGATGAAAGCTGTGCCCCAGATGCAGGCGGTCAGCAGCAATAGCAGGTCGGCGCGTATGCGGTTCATGGGTCCAGACAATCGATATCCGTCATGGTTGGCGGATTATGCCCGCAAACGCTAGTGCAGGTAACCAGTGCCGGAATCCGGCAGTTTTCCCGCGATTAGGCTGGGGATCGGCTGGAGCAAGTATCGCGCCCTCTCAGGCATCACGACCATGATTTCGGCGGTGTGGCTGTAACAATTCCCTGGATGAATTGGGTTATTCTATGAAAAATCCCGGCCAGCATGACTCCCTACGCCTGACAGTCCGGCAACCGGTACTGGAATCGCGCATCGCAGCCCAGTTTTCCGGGACAGCCATCTGGAGAGCATCATGTTTAAATTTCTAGGCGAAACACCTGTGCCCATCAGCTGTCATGCCTGCGGCAAGCAGCAGCAGAAAAAACTGAAGTGGCTCAGAAAAAACAAGACATTAAAATGCAAAAAATGCGGCAAGAAAATCGATCTGTCAAAACCGGAGTTCCGCAAGACGCTGAAAACAGTAACCCAGGCTATCCATGATTTCGAAAAATCCCTGGATAAGCTACATGCTTCGTCGCCCAAGAAGAAAAGCCGCAAATCTCCCGCCAAAACGGCGCCCAGGCAGGTAGTAGCGGTTCCCGGCCTTGAGCCGCCCTCCGATTGAAATCCATGGGTTTT
>JAGWOR010000050.1 GCA_028870845.1 Gammaproteobacteria bacterium
ATTTCCTCCATCGTTTCGCGTAATTCTGCCGTGGCCTGATTAACCTGCGATTGCAGTTCTTGTTGAGATTGAACTGCATTCGCGGCCATTAGATTGATGCCATTTTCAAGCTGGCCAATCTCGCCACCAGAGTACTCGGGTACACGTACTGCGTTTTCACCGGCACTGAAGCGCCTGACCATGTCAATTACCCGCGTTATTGGCACTGCTACACTTCCGCCTATGATCAAAGCCAGTAATATGCTGAGAGCTAGGCAACTCAGCATTATGATTCCACCATTCACGATGATTTGAGCTTGCCTCTCTGCAAAATGTGTTTCTGATAATTTAACGATTACTTTTCCGAGCAATTGAAAATAATCTGGTTGTTCATTATGTTCAGCCGGGTATGAATCAGCTGAGCCTGGCTGACTGCTGAAATCCATGGAACGTAAATATATGGAACGGGTAAAGGTGAGGGTGCTTTCGAGGCCAGTTTCGCTGCCGATTCCCTTGGTCAAATTGCTAATAATTCCACTGCGTTTTACCGATGGGCTAACTACCCGCACTAGAATGTTATTATCAGCGTCCGTGATGGTAATTGACTCAACGCCGGGTTCCTTTGACACGGTATGAGCAAGCGATGTAAGAATCCTCAAATTGTTTGTATAAACACCATATTCACTGGCTGATGCCAGCTGATTAGCGATGGTATCGCCGAGTACGTGTTCTGAAGCCTGCAGGTCACTTACCCGTACACGCGTTAAATATGCTCCCAGCAATATGCCGAGACATATCACCGGGACAAGTCCCAGTAGCAGTATGCGGCTGCGAATACCCCAGTTCCTGATCATGCTGATTTCTGTGATGGTTTTGTCGCCATATCCGTTATCTACTTGCTGAACATAGCAAGTGCGAACTAAATCACGCCTTTAATTGTCATCCGCGCATACGTGCGTGATTACTGCTGGCATGTACCTGGCACTTGTTGCGGCACATGGGTTAGGATCAAAGACTGCTACCGACATGCTGCTTTTTGATAAACTGAAGATCTGATCAAGTAAGGCTTTAAATGAACATTCTGACATTTGATATTGAGACCATTCCTGACGTGGAAACCGCCCGCCGTATCTATGGTCTTGACGGATTAACAGACGCTGACACTGCGCGCGCCATGTATCAACAGCGACGACAGGAAACCGGGGGCAATGAATTCCTGCCGCTGCATATGCATCGAATCATAGCAATTTCCATAGCCTTACGCCGCAATGGCGATTTCAGGCTATGGACCCTGGGCACGCCTAAATCCGGGGAGGCTGAATTAATCACCAGATTCTATGAGGGAATTGAGAAATACACTCCAGAACTGGTTTCGTGGAACGGCGGCGGTTTTGATCTTCCAGTGCTGCATTATCGGGCGCTATTGCATGGAATTTCGGCACCTCGCTTTTGGGAAACGGGCGATACTGACACCAGTTTCCGTTATAACAACTATTTGTCGCGCTACCACTGGCGCCATCTGGATCTAATGGATGTTTTATCTGGGTTCCAGCTGCGCGGTGCAGCACCTTTGGATGAAATATCCCAGATGCTGGGTCTGCCTGGAAAACTTGGCATGCATGGCGGGGAAGTGTTGGATGCCTATTTGAACGGCGGCATAGAACAGATACGGAATTATTGTGAAACCGATGTACTGAACACATACCTAGTTTATCTACGTTTTGAGTTGATGCGTGGGCGTCTGGATTTGGAACTTTACCGTAATGAATGTCTGCGGGTACGGAAATCGATTGAACAGGCCAATAAACCTCATCTACATGAGTTCCTGTCTGCATGGTCCACAGCTTTCGATCAAGTGCGGAGCATATGATGTATTTTATTGGCTACCGATCTTGTGACTACGTGCGGCGATAACCGGAGTTGTGATGTATAAGTCATCGTGCAGCTGGCGACAAGCAGAGTGTCCCAGAATTCAGAGCTGCATATGAGCTTGGGTCCGCTGATGGTCGACATTGGAGGTACTGAACTCACCGGTGCTGACAGGGAAATTCTCACTCATCCATTGGTGGGCGGGGTAATATTGTTTACCCGTAATTATGCCAATCCAGATCAGCTTTCAGCCCTGGTTGAAAGCATCCACTCATTGAGAATACCGCCGCTACTGGTTGCCGTTGATCAGGAAGGTGGACGTGTACAGCGTTTCCGCGAGGAATTCAGCACGCTGCCACCGGCAAGACTGTTCGGGCGCTTATACGACCAGGATGCCAACATGAGTTGCAGGTTGGCAGAAAAAACCGCCTGGCTTATGGCGGCAGAACTGCGTGCCATGGGTATAGATATCAGTTTCGCGCCAGTGCTTGATCTGGATTACGGTGTAAGCTCCGTGATTGGTGACCGCGCATTTCATCAATCTGCGGAAGTAGTTGGCGAGCTTGGGCGCGCCTGGGTCATCGGCATGCGGCGTGCCGGAATGGCTGCTACCGTCAAACATTTTCCCGGGCATGGTGCCGTTCATGGAGATTCACACCACGTTCTGCCGGTTGATGGAAGATCCATTGAAGATATTCGAAGTCATGACCTGAAACCTTTTGAAAGACTCATGCGCCTTGATATCGGGGGCGTTATGATGGCGCATGTGGTTTATCCGATAGTGAACGCACAGCCAGCCAGTTTCTCAAAGCGGTGGATTGAACATGAGTTGCGCAGACGTATGGGATTCGAAGGCGCCGTTTTCAGCGATGATCTGAGCATGCGAGGTGCGGCGGCGGCCGGCGATTATGTGAAACGGGCCATGACGGTTCTTGATGCAGGATGTGACATGCTTCCTGTTTGCAATAACCGCAGCGGCGTGGTCAGCATACTTCAGGCAATGGTCGATTATAAAAATCCCATGAGTCAATGGAGATTATCCCGTTTGCATGGGCGAGGGGAAATATCCTGGAAGGAACTGCGCACCACCAGGGATTGGCGGGAGGCGCGTGCCACGCTGGAACGTTACTATGCCGCCAATGATTTTAAGCTGGAAACCTGAAGATGGCCCTGATACCGGAGGATATTATCGCTGTTCAACGTGAAGCCGAGTTGTTGCACACCGATATTGATGTAAAAAATGCGCTCATGCGCATGTCTGAAATTATCAGCAACAAATTGGAAGGGCTTAATCCGTTGGTTTTGTGCGTAATGAATGGTGGTCTGGTGCCGACGGGATGGCTGTTGCCGTTACTGCATTTTCCTTTGCAATTGGATTACTTGCATGTTACGCGATATCACGGAAACACACGTGGGCGTGATCTTGAGTGGTTGGCACGTCCAGGAATTCCGTTGCACGAACGTACGATACTTCTCATCGATGATGTATATGACATTGGTATGACGTTGTCCCAGGTGGTCGATGATTGCCTAAAGCATGGGGCATCCAGCGTATATACAGCCGTGCTCGTCAAAAAAATCAGAATGGGAGCTGGCATTAAACCGGATTTTGTCGGCCTGGAGGCGCCTGACCGTTACCTGTTCGGTTGCGGGATGGATTACAAGAATTATCTGCGTAACCTGCCGGAAATCTACATGTTGCCAACAAAGTATGAAAAGCAGGATCATGAGCATGTCTAGCCTGGGAATCATTGGCGGTACAGGATTAACCAGCCTGAATGGATTGGAAATCCTGCGTCGCGAGGTCGCATATACGCCCTATGGGGAACCTTCAGGTTTTCTGACATTCAGCAGGCTGGCGGGCAGGGAAATTGTTTTTCTTCCCCGTCATGGGTACGCGCATACGATTCCGCCCCATAGAGTCAATTACCGCGCAAATATCTGGGCTTTAAAAAGCATAAATGTGACAAGAATTGTAGCAATTGCCGCTGTTGGGGGTATCCGAGGCGATATGCACCCGGGCTGGCTAGCATTCCCAGACCAGATTATCGACTACACACACGGCCGCGAGCACAGTTATTTTGAATCCGGCACAGAGCGGATTGAGCACGTGGATTTTTCCCACCCTTACGATGATAGCCTGAGAAAGCATTTAATTGCGTCATCTGCACATGCACAACTGCGGTATGTTGCAAACGGTACTTATGGCGCCACTCAGGGCCCGCGGCTTGAAACTATCGCTGAGATCAAGCGCATGGAGCGTGATGGTTGCGACATGGTCGGCATGACGGGTATGCCGGAAGCCGCCTTGGCGCGTGAACAGAATCTGGCTTATGCGTGCTGTGCTGTAATCACCAACCGTGCGGCGGGTAAAGGCAGTGAAGACATCCACTCCGAGATCGAGCAACATCTGAAGCATGGCATGGAACAGGTGCGTAAGTTGTTGTTGGCATTAATTGAATCTGAATGACTGAAGCTTGCAGAAACCTGCATTTCTTAAGCCGCCAGTGGCGCTATGGAGCCTTGGTTGGTGTTACCAGCAGCAATACCCCGAACATGGGGTGATCAAAATAATTCAGTTTACCAGCATCGATGCGCCGGTTTTGAGTTAACCGGTACCATTGGACCTGCGGTGCAGCGCCTGCGGGTGCTGTGGTTTGGGCGCTGCCGGGGGTGCTGATTTTTGCCATAGGTCCGCGGTAGTCCAGATCCAGGTCGAGATGCAGGTATGGGCCTGTGGTACTAAGTCTGGCAATGCCATAGACAGGAGTGCCATTGGCGGATGGCGTAGCTGCAGGCATTTGTGCATTTGTGGAATTGGCTGCCGGCAGTGAAGATGACGGGGGTATGCCGATGCGCACAAACAGTGCCGTGGATCGATCAATCGCAGGTTGTGTCCAAGCGACCTGCAGCAATGGCTGATAATCGCTGGAGTGCGCAAGTTTTTGCCAATCACTGGTTAATCGGTAGCTTGAGGGCGGCAGAAGCATATAGGGCAAGCCGCTGCCGGTAGGATTCGGCGGAACCGCGCTGTTCCAATCCGGCGCGCCTGGGTTTACCGGCCAAGTTTCGAGTGAACCGGCATTAGGATCGGTATTGCTGAACACGATGAGTTCCACGTTGTACCAGTTGGGCGCGGGTGCTGGCGCGGCAGTGGTTGCAGGTGCCGCCGGGGTTGGTTCCGCAGCACATGGTGACAATAGCGGTACCGACAACAGCAAGGCGGCGAGCCATGGGAGTAGGCGCGGAATTTTCACATGGATATCCTGAGATGGGCGCGTGCTCATTATAGCCCGTGTCCCCGTACCTTGAATTGACTGATGTATTGCGACTACCTCTCCCGCAATCATCACGTGAAACCGCGTGTCATGCGGCGGTTCTGTGGCCTAGGGTATTCAGTAGTACCCGTACCGAATTGATCCGCCGTTCCGGGTCATCCAGGTCTAGTAGGAAGCGCAAACGGTTACTGCCGTCCAATTTGTAGTGTTTCGGCTGCTGCTGAATGAGCCGGATCACGCTGTCCGGATCCACAACGGGCCGGTCATTGAACAGCAGGCGACCGCCCTTGGGACCAGCTTCAATTTTACGCACACCGAGTGGTGCGGCGATCAGTTTGAGTTCCGCGATGCGGAACAATGTCTTGGACGGCGGGGGCAGCAAACCGAAGCGATCAATCAATTCCACCTGCAAATCGTGGAGTTCCTCGTCCGTACGGCAGCCGGCTATACGCTTATATAGCGTCAGACGCAGTTGTACATCGCCAATGTAATCGGCTGGCAACAGCGCAGGCAGGCGCAGATCAATTTCAGGACCATGCTCTGGCGGCGTATTCAGGTCCACCTGCTTGCCCGCCTTGAGTGCGCGCACGGCGCGTTCCAGCAATTCCGTATACAGGGTGAAACCGACTTCCTGAATCTGTCCGCTTTGCTCTTCACCCAGCAGTTCGCCGGCGCCGCGGATTTCCAGGTCATGGGTGGCGAGTGTGAACCCCGCACCCAGCTCCTCCAGCGACTCTATGGCTTCGAGGCGCTTGACCGCATCAGGCGTAAGCATGCTCCTGGGCGGCACGATCAGGTAAGCGTAAGCCCGGTGATGGGAGCGGCCCACGCGACCACGCAACTGATGCAACTGTGCCAAGCCGTGCTTGTCGGCGCGCTGTATAACAATGGTGTTGGCGCTGGGAACGTCGATGCCGCTTTCGATGATGGTAGTGCACACCAGCACATTGAAGCGCCGGTGGTAGAAGTCCAACATCACCTGTTCCAGCTCGCGTTCGTGCATCTGGCCATGGGCAATGCGCAGCTGCGCTTCTGGCACGAGGCGCGCAAGCTGTGCTGCCGCCTTTTCGATGCTTTCCACGCTGTTGTGAACGAAATATACCTGGCCGCCGCGCTTGATCTCGCGCAGGCAGGCTTCCTTGATGAGCGCGTCCTGCCATTCGCTCACAAAGGTTTTGACCGCGAGTCGCTCTACCGGCGGCGTGGCGATTATGGAAAGGTCGCGCAATCCGGCCAGCGACATGTTGAGGGTTCGCGGGATTGGGGTGGCGGTGAGCGTCAGTACGTCCACTTCGGCGCGCAGTTTCTTGAGTTTTTCCTTATGTTGCACGCCAAAACGGTGCTCCTCATCCACGATCACCAAACCCAGATCCTTGAATTTGAGTTCAGGGCGCAGCAGAGCATGGGTGCCAATAACGATATCAACCTTGCCGCTCGCCAGACCCTCAGCAACGGCGTTCTGTTGCTTTCCGCTGCGAAATCGCGACAGCGTCTCGATGCGCACCGGCCAGCCGGCGAAGCGGTCGCTGAAGGTCTGGAAGTGTTGCTGTGCCAGCAACGTGGTTGGCACCAGCAAAGCAACCTGTTTGCCACCCTGAACTGCGACAAAAGCTGCCCGCAGAGCCACCTCGGTTTTTCCAAAACCCACGTCACCGCAAACCACCCGGTCCATAGGCTTGCCGGCGCGCATATCCTCCAGTACGCCGTTGATCGCCTGCGACTGGTCTGGTGTTTCGTCGAACGGGAATTTTTCCGTGAACGCCTGGTAATCCATCTCGCTGAGTTTGAACGCATGTCCTTGGCGTGCGGCACGGCGCGCGTAAATATCGAGCAGTTCGGCCGCCACGTCGCGGACTTGTTCCGCGGCGCGTTTGCGCGCCTTCGTCCACTGATCGCTTCCGAGGCGATGCAGCGGCGCATTTTCCGGCGCGCCACCGCTGTAGCGGGTTATGAGGTGCAGAGCCGATACCGGCACATAAAGTTTGGCGCCTTCAGCGTATTCCAGCGTCAGGAACTCGGTTAGCACACCGTCAAGTTCCAGGGTTTGCAGGCCTCGGTAACGGCCCACCCCGTGTTCCTCGTGCACCACCGGCGCACCTTCGGTAAGCGCCGTGAGGTCTCGGATGATGGTTTCAGGATCACGGCGTTCCCCGCGCCGGCTCGACTGGCGTGCACGCGCACCGAACAACTGTTCCTCGGCAATGAGTGCGATACCGGCCTTAGGCATGAACAGGCCGCGTTCCATAGGCGCAATGCACAGCGCCAGCCGTTCACCGCTTGCCATGAAAGCCGACCAGCCGTTCACGCTCTCAGGTTTTAGTTCCCGACGGGATAGCAATTCCAGAAGATATTCCCGCCGACCAGCCGATTCGGCTGCAAACAGCACGCGACCGTTAAATTTATCCAAAAACTCCAGCAAGCTTGCTACAGGTTCTTCCGCGCGGCTATCCACCCGCAGTGGCTGCGGCGTAGCACTGGCGTAGTTGACTGCATCCGTATCCGGCAATTCAAAATCCTGTAAATGGATTCGGGGATGCGAGTTCAGCGCCGCCTGTACTTCATCGGGCGACAGCCATAACTCATCAGGACGCAGCAGTGGGCGTTCAATATCGTGACGGCGCTGTTCATAGCGCTCGGCAATCTGCGCCCAAGCCAGCTGCTGTGCGCCGGTTGTGGATTCCATGAGTGCCATGGTGGTGTCGGCCGGAAGATATGCGAAAAAATCTGCAGTCTGTTCGAAGAAAAGCGGCGCGTAATATTCAACGCCGCCGGGGGCCAATCCGTTGGATATATCGCGGTACACAAGATTCTTTTGCGGATCGCCTTCGAAACGGGCACGATAGCGTTGCCGGAAACCTCGCACTCCATCTTCATCCAGGGGAAATTCACGTGCCGGCAACAATTTGATTTCTTCGAGTTTGTCCTGTGAGAGCTGGCTTTCCGGATCGAAGCGGCGGATGGATTCGATCTCCCGGTCGAAGAGGTCAATTCTCAGGGGCGTGGCGCTACCCATGGGAAAGATGTCGAGCAGGGCCCCACGCAATGCGAATTCGCCGTGTTCCATGACCTGTGAAACCGCGGTGTAGCCCGCGGTGGTGAGCCGCTTGCGCATGGCGTCGAGATCCAGTGTCTGGCCGGTTTTGAGCTGCAAGCTGCCACCCAGGATGTAGGCTGGTGGTGGCAGACGTTGCATGAGTGTGGCCGCAGCCAGCACCACTGCACCGCGCCGCAATTCCGGTAAGCGTGCCAGCACCGCAAGGCGCTCGGAAATAATGTCCGGGTGTGGCGAGAACAGGTCATACGGCAGGGTTTCCCAATCCGGGAACAGCGTAACCGGGAGCGAGGGATCGCTTAAGTAGAAACGCAACTCATCGCAGATACGTTCCGCTTCGCGCGCATCGGGCGCTATCAGGAGCAGAGGGGCAGGTAATATCCGCACGGCTTCTGCCAGTACCAACGCAGCGCTGCTGCCATACAGCTGGCCCCAGCGCACCAGAGAATGCTGGCTATCGGGTAATCTGGGTTTCAGCAGATTCAAGTGCATATTTTACTCACGCAAATGCGCACACCCCGCGTAGCGGGGTGGGTGTTAATTCCTGTTACAGCAATTCCATTGCCGGTTTGTATTCATCATCTTTACGGTGAAGTGCCGGTATCCATATCAGGATGCCTGGCTACGTCGGAATGATGAGCAGTTTTATCGTTCGGGTCTAATCGCGAAAGCGTCTTAGTAAATCGCCATAGGCATCGATGCGCCGGTCGCGCAGATAGGGCCAGATGCGGCGCACGGCTTCAGACCGCTCCAGGTCGATGTCGGCAGCCAGCACTTCAGGAGAGTCAGCACCCGCCTGAGCAAGCATTTCACCTTGGGGGCCGCAGATGAAGCTGGAACCCCAGAAATGGATACCGGAGGTTCGTGCGGATGGATCCTGCTCTGTGCCAACCCGGTTGCAAACCATCACCGGCAAGCCGTTGGCCACAGCATGAGCGCGCTGTATGGTGATCCAGGCCTCGCGCTGGCGTTGCTGTTCCGCTTGGTCGTCTTCTTCCGTCCAGCCGATGGCGGTGGGAAACAGCAGCACTTCAGCGCCTGCCAGCGCCATCAGACGTGCGGCTTCCGGGTACCACTGGTCCCAGCATACCAGCACACCCAGAATGCCAACGGATGTCTTTATGGGGTGAAAACCCAGGTCCCCGGGTGTGAAATAAAATTTTTCCGAATAACCGGGGTCGTCTGGGATATGCATCTTGCGGTAGATGCCCGCCAGGGTGCCGTCCTTTTCAAGCACCGCAGCGGTGTTGTGATAGATGCCCGGCGTACGCCGCTCGAACAGGGAGGCCACGATTACCACGCCCAATTCCTTGGCCAGTGAGCCTAGTTCGGCGGTCGAAGGTCCGGGTATGGCTTCAGCCAGGTCAAATACGCGAGTGTCTTCGGTCTGGCAGAAATACAGCCCGGTATGCAGTTCTTGCAGTAGCACCAGTTTTGCGCCGCCTTTTGCAGCTGTGCGGATGCCCTGGATACTAACCGCCAGATTATGTTTGCGATCTGCCGTGCAGTGTTGCTGTACCAGGGCAGCTTTGAGAATTTTGGGTTGTTTCATGCCGATTGCGTGGCCGGGATCACGCCCTCCGGAAGCTGCATACTTACGCAGTGTAGGCTGCCGTACTGGTAAATCAGCGGCCGGCACATGACGGCAACCACCTGCCGATCAGTGAATGTGGCCCTGAAAACTGCCAATGCATTGGCATCCGCCGCGTCATTATAAGTCGGTACCAGTACTGCACCATTGATTATGAGGAAATTGGCATAAGTTGCCGGCAGCCGCCGGCCGGTATGATCAAATATGGCTTTAGGCCACGGCAACGGCACCAGTTTATAAGGCTGGCCGTCCATGCATCGCAAGGCCCGCAGCTCTTCTTGCATGGCTCTTAGTTCCTGGAAATGGGGATCGCTTTGATCATCACAAGCCTGAAAAGCGATTGTGCTTGAATCGCAAAATCGCGCCAATGTATCAATGTGGCCGTCTGTGTCATCGCCGTCAATGGCGCCGTGTCTGAGCCATAGGATGCGTTCGATGCCAATGAGTTCACGAAGCATGGTCTCAATTTGGCTCCGCTGCATGGTTGGATTTCGGTTGGGATTCAGCAGGCAGCTTTCAGTGGTTAGCAGCGTGCCGGTGCCATCCACCTCGATGCTGCCGCCTTCCAGTACCAGTGACAGGGATTCAAGCGGCGTAGCACCAAAGGCACCAAACTGGTGCAGTTTTGAGGTAATCTGGTTATCGAAGCTGTGCGGATATTTACCGCCCCAGCCATTGAAAATGAAATCCAGTAGCACGGGTTTGCCGTTTCTGATTACCGTAATCGGACCGTGATCCCTGGCCCAGGCATCGTTGGACGGCAATGGGTATAAATGTAACCGCTCAGTCATGCCACCAGCGGCTTTTACCAATGCGCGTATTCGCTCAGCATGCGCATTATCCATACAGGTGATCAGCACTTTTTCACGCAGGCTGATTTCCTTGGCCAGCTGGGTGTGACACTGTTCCACGGATGCGTAATCCGGATTCCAGTCACCATCGCTGCGCGGCCAAGTCAGCATGATGCCGCTCTGGGGCGCCCATTCGGGAGGCAGATAATTGCGGGTGTGCATAAAAGATCCGTTCAAACGCAACACGCCCGGCACGAGCCGGGCGTGTTGCTGAAAACGTTTAAATAATTACTGAATGTTCGCGTCGCTGTCCTTGAAGGGGTGTTGCTTGAGTACCGTGTGTATAACCACATTGTATTCAAAATACACCACATAGTTTGGGTATATCCAGCGGGTGATGGGTGGATGCAGCTTGGTGCCGGGATCCGGCACCGCCGGCAGCTTTTCCTGGGGCGCTCCGAAAATGTGCTCCACGTTTGCCATGCTCATTCCGCGTGTCGGCATGCCCGGTCCGCCGGCGGCACTGGCCGTCGCCGGGGAGGAGCTGGCAGAAGCCGCTGGCATGGACAGCGGTGGCGTCTGCCTGGTTGTTTCGGATGCCGCTGCTGGTTTTGTTTCTGTGCTTGGCTTAGAAGAAGATACTGGAGCGTTCGCCGCACCTGCATTGCTTGTGGCGGCACCCAGTGGATGGGTGGCGGTGGCAGCCGCAGGCGCCGCTTGTACGCTAGCCGGGGGGTTACCCAAGGCTGCGCTTGCGAAGCCTACAACCGCGGCTGCCAGGATGATCAATCGAATATACGGCCCCATGTTGGGTCTCCCACAGTCTGCTAACCTGCTAAATATAGCACTGGAATACAAGGCTAAAAAGTCATTAATGGCAAAAACTTACACGATTTCCTTAAGAATATGGCTTATTAGGCTCCGGTATGCGGTTTGAGACTCCATTGCAGGAAGCCAGGCTGTTGCGCCGCTATCAGCGCTTTCTGGCGGATATGCAGTTTCCCGACGGCCATCGCGATACGGTCCACTGCCCGAATACCGGGGCCATGCTGGGTTGCGATCAGGCCGGCAGCCAGGTTTGGGTCAGCCGGGTGAACAAGCCGTCACGCAAATACCCCTGGACCTGGGAACTGGTACGGCCGGAGAACGGTCCACTGGTGGGCATCCATACGGGACGCAGCAACCGTCTGGTCCAGGAAGCCATCCTCACCGGGGTGCTTGAGGAATTGCAAGGCTATGCCCGCCTACAGGCGGAGGTACCGGCGGCGCCAGGCTATCGTGCGGATTTCTGGCTCTCGGGTCATGTATCAAAACCCGATTGTTTCTTGGAAGTGAAGAATGTCACGGCCGCTGTGGACCAGGGAGTGGCAATATTCCCGGACGCCGTCAGTGCGCGGGCCAGCCGGCACCTGCATGAATTGCTGGAAAAGGTGCGGAATGGCAACCGGGCGGTGCTGTGCTACTGCGTGCAGCGCGACGACGTGCGTGAAGTCCGTGCAGCCGATGCCATTGACCCTGAGTATGGCAAGATGCTGCGCGCGGCGCTGCACCAAGGCGTGGAAGTTTGCGCATATGCCGCGAACGTTACTACCGAGGAGTTGTTGCTGTATCGGCGGGTAGCTGTGAATATCGAATAACAAGCCTGATTATGATTTAATGCACGCCCATGTTTAAACCTTTGCCGCTGTTTGTGGGTCTGCGCTATTTCCGCGCCAAACGCCGCAATCAGTTCATCTCCTTCATTTCATTCATGTCCATGGTGGCGATCGCCATCGGTGTGATGGCGCTGATCACAGTTCTGTCGGTAATGAACGGTTTTCAGAACGAGTTGCGCTCACGTATCCTGGGAATGGTTTCAGATGTGACCGTTTCCAGTTATTCTGGACAGCTTGAGCATTGGAAATCGATCATGCAGCAAGTCCAGGGCTTGCCGCATGTAACCGGATCAGAGCCCTATGTTGAAGATCAGGCGATGCTTGCCAACGGCGCCAACATGAGCGGCGCTGTGGTTCGCGGCATAATCCCCGGCGATGATCTGCGGGTCTCGGATGTCGGCAAAAAACTCATCAGCGGCAGTCTCAGCGACCTAAAACCGGGAAGTTACAATATTATCCTCGGTAAGGATTTGGCCTATTCCCTCGGTGTTGGACCGGGGGACAAGGTCATTATGCTGATTTCCAAGGGCAATGTAACTCCAGCAGGCATCATTCCACGTTTGCGGCGTTTTACAGTGGCCGGAATCTTTTACGCCGGCGTGTACCAATATGACAGCGCACTGGCGCTGATCAGTCTCAAAGACGCACAAACACTTTACTCAATGGGGGATTCCGTCACCGGCGTGCGTCTTAAACTGAATAATAACTTTCTGGCCCAAAGCGTGGCACGCCAGCTGGTAAACCGGTTCAAAGGCCAGTATTACGTCAGTGACTGGACCCAACAGAATGCCAACCTGTGGACCGCGATTGCCATAGAAAAAAACGTGATGTTCGTGATTTTGTCCTTGATTGATCTGGTGGCAGCTATCAGCATTATTATCGTTTTGGTCATGGCTGTGACTGATAAGCAGTCGGACATCGCCATCCTTCGGACCTTGGGCATGACCCCCAGAAATATCATGGGGGTATTCATAGTTCAGGGAACCTTGATCGGTTTTCTTGGCACCATGCTGGGGCTGGTATTGGGGATAATCCTTGCCAATAACGTCAATAATCTTCTGGATTTCGCCCGCCATGTGTTCCATGTGCAGATTTTCCCCGCCAACGTGTACTACATCAGCAACCTGCCTTCGGATATCTATCTCAGCGATGTGCTCAAGGTCACCATCTCGACCTTTGTATTGACCATTCTGGCGACCCTGTATCCCGCCTGGCGGGCTTCCCGCACGCAGCCGGCGGAGGCGCTCCGATATGAGTAGCAGCAGGCTTGGTCAAAGCACGGACTACTCAAGCAGTCAGGTGATTTACTGCCGTGGATTGGTAAAAAATTTTACCGAAACCGGTAATGTGGTAGAAGTGCTGAAAGGCGTCGACCTGTGCGTAGCGGCAGGGGAACGAATTGCCATCGTTGGTGCTTCCGGGTCTGGGAAAAGCACATTGCTGCATCTGCTTGGCGGGCTCGACCTGCCCACGCGTGGTGAGGTTCTGGTATGCGGGGAATCCATCAACCAACTGGATGATGCCGCCCGCGGCATGTTGCGCAACCGCGCGGTTGGATTCGTTTATCAATTTCATCATTTACTGCCGGAGTTCACCGCATTGGAAAATGTGGCGATGCCGCTGCTGATCGGCGGTTCCCCGACTGAGGATGCAATGCAACGTGCGTCCAGGCTACTGGAAAACGTCGGCCTGGGCCAACGTCTACAGCATAAACCCGGTCAACTGTCCGGTGGTGAACGTCAACGTGCGGCGGTCGCGCGTGCGTTGGTAAATTCACCTGCCTCGGTGCTTGCAGATGAACCCACCGGCAATCTGGATGCCCGTACCGGGGAGCAGGTTTATGAATTGATGCTGGAGTTGAATCGCGACATGAATACCAGCCTGGTGATGGTTACACATGACTCACGTCTGGCTCAGCGTATGGATCGGGTATTGCAACTGGAGGATGGCTTGTTACACGCCTGAGTTGCCGGCTTTCACAACCTCAATTGCTCTGCGCCCGTTCGGCTCGCTGCTTTTGTCGTTGCACCCAGCGCAAGCGTATGGAAAATTGCCAGGCTATGCTGAGCGCTACGTAACCGATTAGAGCCAGGGCGCTGCCCACGATCACGCATCCCAACCATAGAGGTTCCCAGATGCGTGAGAACTCCATAAGCAGCCAGCTCAGGGACAAGCCGTCAGGGAAATGATGCGGTTGGATATGCATCAGGACAGCGCCCAGCCGGTAGCTAAAATAATAGATGGCACCAAAGCTGAAGGGGTTATTGAACCATACGGTGATGGCTGCCAGCGGCAGGTTAAAGCGCCAATACAACGCACCCAGCATGGCCAATGGCGTATGCCCTGGAATTGGCATGCAACAGATGAACAGGCCCATGGCCACCGCGCCGCAGCTGCCACGCCGGTTGATATGCCACAAGGCAGGGTTATGCAGCAGCTTTTCGAACGGACGCCCATACCACTTTCTGCTGAGTTTCATGGTCAGCTTCTGCCGATTGGGCAAGAGGAAATTGAGAAACTTGCGTGGCATGAGGACGGGTATGCTCCTGGATACGCGCGGTTTTCACTGATAAGCCGGCAATACCGGCATTGCAAGCCTAACAGAAGCGGCTTATAAAATGCTCAGATTGCCGGGCTCCTGACGCGGTCCATTATCCACTGTCCAAGGGATTGGATGGAATCATGGGAATTGCAGGGATCGCGATGCTTGCGGGGATTATGGCGCTACTGGGGCTGCCGTCCCTACCTGACTACAGGATGTTCCTGCTGGTATGTCTGACTGGTATGTTGTCCGCCAGTCTCTGGCGGCGCACCCGGGTACTGATCTTCTTTTTTGTTGGGGCTGGATGGTGCTGGTGGTGTGCCCAATCTCTGCTGGTGCATCGCCTGGCTCCGGAAATGCAGGGCCGCAGCTTGCTGGTCAGCGGTTGGGTGGCTTCCATCCCGCAGACATACCCGGAATACGCAAGTTTTGAATTTGCGGTACAACAGCTCGACGGCCGCCAGCCCGGCCACGGTATACCCAAACTGATCCGCCTCTCTTGGTCAAATGCCGGGCGCACGCCGGCGCCCGGGGAACGCTGGAAATTCATGGTGCGCTTGAAACAGCCGCGCGGATACATGAACCCGGGCGGGTTCGATTATGAAGGCTGGCTGTTCCGGCACGGTTTCGGTGCCACAGGCTATGTCATCGGCAAACAGGGGGTGCTGCTTGCCGATGCACCGCGTTTCCCACTGTTGCGTGCACGTGCGCAGCTGATGAGCGGCATGCTGGAAGCGTTGCCGAATGATGCCTTTGCGGGTCTCGCCGCGGCGCTGGTCATGGGAGACGAGAGCCGCATTTCCAGCGAACAATGGCGCGTGTTCCGGGAAACAGGCACAGCCCACCTGGTCTCTATCTCCGGTTTGCACATCAGCCTGATGGCAGGGATCGTATTTCTGCTGATTCGGTTTTTCTGGCGCCGCAGCGCTTGGTTATGCGCGCGGTTGCCGGTGACATTGGCGGCTGCTTTTGGAGCGTTACTTGCCGCGATTGTGTATGCGGCCTTGGCCGGATTTTCGGTACCGACACAGCGTGCCCTCATCATGCTGGCGGCGCTCGCCGCAGCAACGTTGCTGCGCCGCCATATGCGCGTGACCGATGTACTCGGCTTGGCACTGCTTGCAGTGTTACTCCGGGATCCGCTGTCGGCGGGCGAAATCGGGTTCTGGTTGTCATTTGGTTCAGTGGCGGCAATCTTTTACGTCTTTGGCGGACGCCTGCACGCGGATCGCGGAAAATTCATGCAGTTGCTGCGAACCCAATGGGCGGTAGGAGTCGGGTTGCTGCCGCTACTGGTGTTTTTCTTTCATCGCGTCACATTGGTGGCGCCCTTGGCGAATCTGGTAGCGGTACCGTTATACAGCCTGGTCGTGGTGCCCCTGGTCCTGGCAGGTGCGGCTTTGCTCGGCGTCTGGCCCTGGGCCGGAACCCTCATGCTTAAGGCTGCAACACAAATCATGTCGCTTACCTGGCCATTGTTGGAACACTTGGGCAATTTATGGGTGGCGCATTTGGCCACGCCTGAACCCTCCCTGATAGCCGTGGTGGTGGCGGCAATCGGCGTACTGTGGCTGATGCTGCCCAAACCGATGCCGGCACGCTGGATCGGTGTCGTTTTGTTGCTGCCTTTGTTTTTACGGTCGCCTTCGGGAATTCCGGCGGGTGGTTTCAATCTGATCACACTGGATGTGGGTCAGGGATTGTCCGCTGTGGTGCGCACTGCCCGGCATACGCTGGTGTATGACACCGGTCCCGCTTTCTCGGGTGGTTCCGACACCGGGCAACTGGTGGTAATCCCCTGGCTGCAAAGCCGTGGCATCCAGGCACCGGATCTGACGATTGTGAGTCATGCAGATAATGATCATGCGGGTGGACTGCGAAGTCTGCGCGCTGCCTTTCCAGGGATGCCAGTATTGTCGGGAGAAGCTGCGGGTATTCCCGGTGCCGAAGACTGCCTGCGCGGTCAGTCCTGGGAATGGGATGGAGTGCGATTCGATATACTTTCTCCGCCTATAGATGAACCGCTGACAGGCAACGATACTTCCTGTGTGCTGCGGATTCTGGGTGCCAACGGCAGTGCATTGCTGGTGGGCGATCTCCTGCGCAGCGGCGAACAGCGCCTGCTGGCGCTGGAAGGTGAAGCACTTTCCAGCGCGGTGCTGGTGGTGCCCCATCATGGCAGCCTGACGTCGTCCAGTGCCGGCTTTATCAAAGCCGTAGCGCCGCAAATCGCATTATTCCCGGTGGGTTACCGCAATCGCTGGGGTTTCCCCAAACCTGCGGTGGTCGCGGCTTATCGTGGTACCGGAGCGCAACTGCTGGACACCGCCACCGCAGGCGCCGTGGAAATCCGCCTGTGGCCGGGACGGGAGCCGGCTGTCGTTAGCCGCTGGCGCATCGACGGGGCGCGTCTCTGGACCGCCCGGTGAGCGGTCGCAGACGTTCGCCCAGCGGGCAAAATCCAGTATCATGCCGGTGAATCGTCACCGGGTGCGTATCCCGCATGTTCGAAATCATCAAATCCGGCGGCTGGATCATGGTCCCGCTGATCCTGTGTTCAATCATTGTGGTGGCCATCGTGGCAGAGCGACTCTGGACCCTGCAGACGCGGCGGGTGGCCCCCGATCACCTGGCGGCCCAGGTTTGGAACTGGCTCAAGAACGGCGAACTGGACGAAACCCGTCTCGAAAGCCTGCGCGCCGGTTCACCGCTGGGACGCATCCTGGCCGCCGGCCTGGAATTGCGCCATGCCAAACGGCAAGTCATGGATGAGGCGATTGAGGATACCGGCCGCCATGTTGTGCATGAACTGGGGCGCTACCTCAACACCCTGGGCACGATCTACAGTATTGCGCCGCTCCTGGGGCTGCTCGGGACCGTGCTCGGCATTATCCAGGTGTTTGCCAGGATATCCACCTCCGGTCTAGGCAACACGCAGGTCCTGTCCGGCGGCATCTCACAGGCTTTGATTGCAACTGTCGTCGGCTTGAGCGTGGCCATCATTGCTTATGTGCCTTACCGATACCTGCGCGGAAAGGTGGATGACCTGGTGATCCGCATGGAACGCGAGACCACGCGTCTCATGAATGCCGTGCGCGACGCGGATCATGCCCAGGAACCGGAAAAACCGCCGAATGCGCGCAAGGTTCGGGAGGCGCGCGCATGAGACTGAGAGCGCGACCTGTGGAGGAGCCGGAGCTGAATATCATCAATTTCGTCGACGTGATGCTCATGCTGCTGGTGTTTTTCATGATGACCACACATTTTATCCAGAACACCAGTCTGA
>JAGWOR010000073.1 GCA_028870845.1 Gammaproteobacteria bacterium
AGTCTTTAAAATGCAAAAAATGCGGCAAGAAAATCGACCTGTCAAAACCCGAAGTTCGCAAAACGCTCAAGGAAGTGACGCAAGCCGTGCATGATTTTGAAAGAACCTTGGGCAGGCTGCACGCCTCAACATCGAAAAATAAATCCCGGAAGACAGCCGCCAGGCGTGCGCCAAAGCAGGCTGCCATGCAGGCCTCGGCTATTCAGCAGCTTGACGATTGAAACCCGGCAACGGCATGGCGGGCTCGGCGTCGCCGGACTGTGATGCGCGCAGAGTCAGCGGATATCGCGATAGGAGCGCGTGACCGGTCGTTTCAACACGACTTCCGAGAGGAAGTTGGCCACATATTTCAGCGCAGTCCGCCATAGGCCCTCGGCATGCAGGCGCCGGAAGGAAGTTGGCATGTGCAGGCGCATGCTGAATCGCACCTTGCCAGCCTTGGATAAGCGTCGTGCGATATTGGTGTCCTCGCCGTAGAATTCTATGTCGGTGTCGAAGCCGCCAATCTCCATGAGGGCGGTTTTCTTGGCGGCGAAATTGCCGCCCACCGCCATGTATCGCGTAATCCAGTAAGTCGGCACCGCCAGCAGGGTCCAGTACAAGCCCACGAACATGCGGTTCAGCGCCGGTGCGTCATAGTAGCGATAGGGTCCGCTGATGCACACCAGGCGCGGATCCGAGGCGTAGAAATCCAAAACCCGCCGGATCCAGCCCGGCGGCATGCGCGTATCAGCATCCACGAAGGCAAGAATTTCACCCTGTGCCGATACCAGCGCCGCCTGGCGTGCCCTGGTCAGGCCCTTGCGGTCTTCATGTACAACGCGCACGCCCGGGAATGATGCGGCAATTTTTGCGGTGTTGTCGGTGCTGGCATTGTCAATCACCAGTACCTCAACGGAATCCTCAGCGCAGCGATGGACATCGGCACGGATGTGCTCAAGACACGCAGAAATGAATTTTTCTTCGTTGTAGGCCGGGACGATGATGCTCAAGCGCATGGTTGGTTCCTTGATTGAGTCATGAAGGGGTATATGCCGGCGACCGGCCGGGTAATCGTTCATTCACTAAGCCTGAGTAAACGTCTTCCCATTCGTCTGTAGTCGACGCGGTGGAAAATTTATCCGAAAATGTTCCTGCCTGGTGGCCCATTTTTTCCCGTAACCCTGGCGCGCTGAGGATTTTCCGCATATTGGTGCTTAGGCCGCAGGTGTCCCCCGGTTCAGAAAGCGAGCCGGCATATGCCGGTATGTGTTCGGTGAGTCCGCCACAGCGGACGCCCACGGCCGGCAACCCGCAGGCCATGGCCTGCAGCAGCACCATGCTCTGTGTTTCCGTAGTACTGCTGATGGCAAACAGGTCCGCCGCGCAGAAAAACTCCGCCAGTTGCTTTTGTGAAAGAGTTCCGACAAAAAACACCCGGCGCTGGATTCCGAGGCTGCAAGCCATGGCTTGGAGTTTCTCCCGATGGCTTCCATGCCCGGCAAGTACCAGCGAGATTTCCGGAAGCGCGCAACTAGCTTCAGCCACCGCAGTCAAGAGCAGGTCGATGTTTTTTTCCGGGGCAAGCCGCCCGGCATAAATCACCGTGCAATTTCCCAGTCCGAGCCTGGCTTTTAGCCTGCGTCTGGCTGTATCCGGTAACCTGTGGAAAATCCGGGTATCGACAGGATTCGAAATTACCCTGCATGGCTTGTTGAGTCCCGTGGCCCGCATATCCTCAAGCGTAAAATGCGACGGTCCGGTGACAAAGTCGCAGCGCTGATAAAAGCCGGTCACGGCATTGGAGCTTACGTAGCGGAATGCTTTGCGCGCCACGGGCGCATACATGTGGAATGCGCCTATGGCCCAGTGATTGGTGCCCACCAGGGGAATTCCGAAACGGCGTGCCGACCATAAACCTTCGATGCCGACACCCAGGAAGCTGTGAACGTGCACCACCTCGGGTCTGAATGCGGCAAATTCCCGCCAGCTCTGGCCCAGCGGCACCACCATGCGTGATTGTTGGCTGGAGCTGGGCACTGGAATCGAAAATTGCCGTTTGATGACGACGTTTTCACCTAATTCGGGTTCGCCGACCTGTAGGTTCGCACGCTGATAATCGCGAGTCGCGGCGGCCGGGGCGAACACCATGACTTTGTGACCGCGCAACCCAAGTTCACGAACCGTGGTGCGGATGGAATCCTGCATGCCGCCGATTTCAGGGTAAAAATTGTCGGTGAACACCGCAATTCGCATGATTACTCCGGTTTACCGTGAGGCGGGTCCAAGGTCCAAATCCGGCGACCCAGGTACAGTGCCGCCATAATGCCGAGTGCCAGGGCGAGCAGGCTGAGTGTCCTGTAGCCGGCGCCCAATTCCGCATAGAAGCACCCAAAAAAATATCCGATCAGCACCAGGAGTCCCGATTTCGGTACTGTGCCCAGCATGTTAAACAGCACAAAAACCGTGTAACGGATGCGGGTGGCACCGGCTGCCAGCAGCACGGCGAATCCGATTGCGTGCGTCAGTTTCCCCAGCAACAGGTAATGGCCGGGCTGCCGGGTGAGTTCGGCGCGCAATGAGCTGATACGGTGCCTGAACGCGGGGTTACGTATGCCGAAACGCCACGGCAGGCGCGCGATGAACCAGCGGCCAATGGCGTAGCTCAGGGTGTCGCCCGCGAGATCACCTACCACCACCGTGGCAAATACGGCATATACATTGAAAAATCCCCGGGCTGCGAGCAGGGCGGCGAATACCGTCACCAGAGGTCCCTCGATGACCGACAGCAGGAATATGGCGAGGTAACCGTAGAGCGAGAAGTAGTGTGTCCAGGCCGGGATGTCAGGCATATTCGCCGCTTAGCATTCAAGCGCATTTCATGCGAGGCATGGGTAACCATCTGTGACGCAGCAGAAGCGAACATGCAACCCGCACAATAGAAGCACATGATTGCAGGACAGTGACCGGCGCGTTACGTATTGATTGCAACCATCTTGCATTGGGATGAAACGGCCAAGCATGGCCACTGGCTGAGGCCCTGCGGAAAGCGTCCCACCTGATTTGCGGATTCATGCGTCAGTCACGCAATTGACCCGCGTCTGTAACACTGATGAATTAATTTTTGCTGCCATGCAGGGCAACCTAAGGCACACGTGACAGTACACCAACCAGCTCCACTGCGTTACCGCAGCATATTCATCTCCGATGTGCATCTCGGTTTTCGGGGCTGCCGCGCGGATTTTCTGCTGGATTTCCTGCACAAAACC
>JAGWOR010000007.1 GCA_028870845.1 Gammaproteobacteria bacterium
CCAGTACTACTCCCTCTCCCGCGCGGGGAAAGAGAACAATATTGTTGCCGCTCTACTGAATCACGCCCAGTTTCTTGCCGACTTTCGCGAACGCCGCCACGGCTTTCTCCAGATGCTGTTGCTCGTGGGCCGCAGACATCTGTACGCGGATGCGCGCTGCCCCTTTAGGCACCACCGGGAAGGAAAAGCCGATCACGTAGATGCCTTCCTTCAGCAGGTCGTCGGCCATGGTTTTAGCCAGTTTGGCGTCGCCCAGCATCACCGGAATGATGGGGTGGTCCGCGCCCGCCAGCTTGAAGCCGTGTTTCTGCATGGCATCGCGGAAAAAACGGCTGTTGCCGTGTAATTTACTGCGCAGTGCTGCGCCGTCTTCCAGCAGATCCAGCACCTTGATGGAAGTAGCGGTGATCACCGGCGCCAGGGTGTTAGAAAACAGGTAGGGCCGGGAGCGTTGCCGCAGCCACTCGATGATTTCCCTGCGGCCCGAGGTGTAGCCGCCGGAGGCGCCGCCCAGGGCCTTGCCGAGCGTGCCGGTGAGGATGTCCACGCGTCCCAGCACGCCGCGGAACTCGTGACTGCCGCGGCCGTGCTCGCCCATGAAGCCCACCGCATGGGAATCGTCCACCATCACCAGGGCTTCGTATTTGTCGGCCAGGTCGCAGACACCTTTCAGATTCGCGATGATGCCGTCCATGGAAAATACGCCGTCGGTGGCAATCAGACGGAAGCGGCTGCCGGCGGCTTCCTTGAGCCTGGCTTCCAGATCCGCCATGTCGTTATTGTTGTAGCGCAGGCGTTTGGCCTTGCACAGGCGCACGCCGTCGATGATGCTGGCGTGGTTGAGCGCGTCGCTGATGACCGCGTCCTGCTCGTCCAGCAGCGTTTCGAACAATCCGCCGTTGGCATCGAAGCAGGATGAATACAGAATGGTATCGTCGGTGCCGAGGAACTTCGAGAGCCGCGCCTCCAGCTGCTTGTGGATGGTCTGGGTGCCGCAGATGAAGCGCACCGAGGACATGCCATAACCGTACTGCATGAGCGCCGCTTGCGCCGCCTTGATCAACTCGGGATGATTGGCCAGTCCCAGATAGTTGTTGGCGCAGAAGTTGATGACTTCCTCGCCGCTGCTTACCCGGATGGCCGCCTGCTGCGGCGTGGTGATGATGCGCTCGGCTTTGTAAAGTCCGGTCTCCTGCAATCCGGCGAGTTCCTTGCGTAAGTGGGCGAGCAAAGCCTGGTTCACTGCGGGCTCCGGAGCATGGGGTGGCGGGAAGTGTGAAATTATACCAGTCTGTGGTCCTCCGGGAACGCCGCGCATGCGGCAGGGATTGGGGATGCACCCATGCCCATGCATAAGCTGAACAACGTTACACAGATGCGCCTCGACAAGTGGCTTTGGTGCGCGCGCTTTTACCGCACACGGGCGCTGGCTAGCAGCGCGGTAAACGGCGGAAAAGTACACGTTAACGGTGAGCGCGTGAAACCCGCGCATAGCGTGCGAATCGGTGACAGCATGGAGATCACCCGCGGCGGAGAACGCTATGCCATTACGGTGCGTGGACTGTCGTTGCAACGCGGGCCCGCGGCCAGCGCCCAGCACATGTACCTGGAAACCCCAGTCAGCCGCGAGATCCGTGCACGCCACGCCGAGCTGCGCAAGCTGGCGGCGCTGGCCAGTCCGGCGCCCCAGCGGCGTCCCGACAAAAAGTCCCGGCGTCTGATCCACCGCTTCAAGCAGGGGTTATGAACCACGGTAGGCCGGGGGGTCCGAAGTAGGCCACAATACCGTTTATGAACCGCCCCAAAACCCCGTCACTGGCGGTCGACCTGATTATTGAATTGACCGACCGCACGGGAAGCCAGATTGTGCTCATCCAACGGCGCAACCCGCCCCCTGGCTGGGCTTTGCCGGGAGGGTTTGTGGACGTGGGCGAAACCCTGGAAGCTGCGGCCCGGCGCGAGGCGCTGGAGGAAACCGGTTTGCAGGTGCAGCTCAAGGTGCTGTTGGGTTGTTATTCCGATCCAGCGCGTGACAGTCGCGGGCATACGGTGAGCGCAGTCTATGTGGCTGAATCCCGTGGACAGCCACGGGCCGGCGATGATGCCGCCGGTATCGGCGTCTTCGATGCTCTGGCACCGCCGCAGCTGGCTTTTGATCATGCGCTGATTCTTTCAGATTACCGCCGCTATCGCGAAACCGGCATGCCGGCGCCTTTGCGCGGATGAATTACAGTTAATTCCCCGTGGTTCCGGCCGCTGCGCGCCGCCAGCATATATAATTCACGGCTTTCCTGTAACGGCCCGGCTCACAACGGGGCATCTGCATGGTTCTGTCGACGCGCGTGAAGATCATTGTGGCTGCGGCGCTGTTCGCCATCGCCTGGTTCGCCAATCTTCAGTACCGCGACCTGTTTCAGACGGACGAAGGCCGCTACGCGGAAATTCCCAGGGAAATGCTGGTGAGCGGCGACTGGGTGACCCCGCGCCTGGACGGCTTCAAATATTTTGAAAAACCCGCGCTCCAGTACTGGACCACCGCCGCGGCGTACAAACTATTCGGCGCATCCAACTGGACCTCGCGACTCTGGACCGCGCTCACCGGTTTTCTGGGAGTGCTGATGACCGCCTGGGTGGGCTGGCGGCTGTTCGACCGCAGGACCGGCTGGTGCGCAACCCTGGTGCTGGGCAGCAGCATCTACTACGTGATCATGGGGCACTTCAACACCCTCGACATGGGCGTGAGTTTTTTCATGTGCATGTCGCTGTTCGCTTTCCTGATGGCGATGCGCGCGGGTGATTTGAACGAGGCGCGCGTCAGTCGCGGCTGGATGTACCTGGCATGGGCGGCGGCTGCGCTTGGCATGTTGAGCAAGGGGCTGGAAACCGTGGTGTTGCCAGGCCTGGTATTCGTCATATATACGCTGGTGAGCCGTGACTGGAAGCGCTGGAAGCAGCTGCACTGGTACGGCGGCCTGCCGATATTCCTGGCGATCGCCGCGCCCTGGTTCGTGGTGGTGTGTGTGCGCAACCCGGATTTTTTCTCTTACTTTTTCATCTATGAACATTTCGACCGTTTTCTGACGCCGGTGGCGCACCGGCCGGGCGGCTGGTGGTACTTCATTCCGGTGCTGCTGTTGGGCCTGTTACCCTGGTTGCCGCAGTTTCTGCGCTCGCTGTTCAGGCCCTGGCGATTGCCGGCTGCTGATGGCCGGGCGGGCGGTTTCAATCACGTGCTGTTCTTGTGGCTGTGGTGCGTGGTGATATTCGTGTTCTTCTCGTTCTCCGATTCCAAGCTGGCCAGTTACATCCTGCCGATTTTCCCCGCGCTGGCGCTGCTGGTGGGTCGCGAGCTTGCGGTGCTGCGCCGCGGAGACGCGCTGTTCACCGCCCTCATCTGCATGCTGATGGCGGTTGCGGCCCTGTGGCTGGCGCCGTTGATCCGCCAGGACGGCGGCTCGCTGCCGCTGCAGCTTTACCAGGAAATCCTGCCATGGATGATCGCGGGCTGCGGACTGTTTCTGCTGGCGGCCGTCGTCGGCTTTTTCCTGGCCTATTTCCGCTGCACTGGCACCGCCCTGGCGTTGATTGGAACCGGGCTGTTCCTGTCCACGCAAGTCATCAGCAGCGGCGCACAGGTGCTGTCGCCGGTGTATTCCGGTCGTTCCCTGGCCAGGCAGATCAGCCCCTGGAACAAGCCGGACGTCCCGTTTTACAGCATCAACGACTATCAGCAGTCGCTGCCTTTTTATCTCAATCGCACCCTCACGCTGGTTGCCTACAAGGGCGAACTGGCATTCGGCATCAGCCGCGACCCGCAGAAATGGATTCCGGATATCGACAGCTTCATATATATATGGCAAAAAGACCCGCAGGCGCTGGCGGTGATGCCAACCGCCACTTACCAGGAACTGGAAAATAAAGGCGTAGCCATGCAGATTATCGGCCGGGACCCGGAACGCATCGCGGTGAAAAAACCATGAACCTGGTCAGCTTTCTTCTGGTCATCACCGGCGTGTTGCTGAACGCTGCCGCACAGCTCTTGCTCAAGGCCGGCGTGCGCCACATGGGCGTGATCAAGCTGCAGTTCGCCACCATCATTACAGCCGGCTGGAAACTGGCATTCGAACCCCACATCCTGGGCGGTCTGACCTGCTACGTGGTGAGCGTGGTGGTGTGGATTCTGGCATTGTCACGCGTACCGGTGAGCATCGCCTACCCGATGCTGTCACTGGGTTACGTAGTGACGGCGGCCGCAGCCTGGGCGCTGTTTGGTGAGTCGCTAGGAGCCATGCGCCTGACCGGCATAGCGGTGATCATCGTCGGCGTCTATCTGGTGGCGCGCAGCTGAGCCCACGATTCTTGCAGACAGGAAAATACATGAGCGAATACTTGCCGTTCACAAGACCCACTATCGATGAGCAGACCATTGCGGAAGTCGGTGAGGTACTGCGTTCGGGCTGGATCACTACTGGCCCGAAGGTGGCGGAATTCGAGCAGGCCCTAACCGAGTATCTGGGTGGCGGCCGCTTGGTACGCACATTCCTGCACGCCACCGGCGCCCTGGAAGAGGCCCTGGTGGTATGCGGCATCGGGCCGGGTCATGAGGTGATTGTGCCGGCCATGACCTTTGCGGCCACAGCCAACGTGGTGCTGCGCCTGGGCGCCAAACCGGTGCTGGTGGACGTGGATCTGAGATCCCGCAGCCTGTTGATGGATCAGGCCACCGCGGCGGTGACGCCGAAAACCCGGGCCATCATGCCGGTGCACCTGAATGGCCTGGCCGCCGACCTGGACGCAGTGTATGCGCTGGCCGGAAAGCACCACCTGCGGGTGGTGGAAGACGCCGCCCAGGCCATCGGCACCTTATATAAGGGCCGCAAAATCGGTTCCTTCGGTGATCTGGTGGTGTTCAGCTTCCACCCCAACAAGAACCTCACCACGATCGAGGGCGGAGCAGTGTCACTGGCGGATCCGGATGAAACCAGGACCCTGGAAATCCTGCGCTTTCACGGCATCACCAAGCATGCGGATGGCACCATGGACGTGACGCGTCCGGCCAGCAAACATAACCTGACTGATGTGGCTGCATGCGTGGGGCTTGGCCAGCTGCGGCATCTGGACGGGTTCAATCAGAAGCGCCGCCAGCTGGCAAACCGTTATTTCGAAATGCTGGCGGACGACCGGCTGGGAGTGCTGCCGGCGCGCGGCGACGCAGGACACAGCTGGCACATGTTCACACTGCTGCCGCGGTACAGCAGCGCCTGCCCGGACCGCAATACCCTGCGCCAGCGCATGCACCAACGCGGCATCGGCCTCGGCATTCACTACCAGGCACTCAACCAGTTCACGCTGTACAAAAACATGGGTTATCCTGAGGGCAGTTTTCCCAACGCTGAGCGCATTGGCCGCGAGACCGTGACTTTGCCGCTGTTCCCGGCCATGCAACTCTCCGACGTGGAGCGGGTGTGTGAAGCGCTGGATCAGTGCCTGAATTCGCGCTAATTCCTGGATATTCAGATGGCAAGAGCAAAAAAGACCTTAAAACCGGAAGTTTCCCTGGTGATCCCGGTGTACAACGAACAGGAATCCCTGCCGGGCCTGTTCGCGCGCCTGTATCCGGCCATGGACGCACTCGGCCGGAATTTCGAATGCGTGTTCGTGGACGATGGCAGCGCCGACCGTTCCGCCGCATTGTTGCGCGAGCAGTTCGAGAAACGCCCCGAATGCACACGCGTGGTATTGCTGCAGAGCAATTTCGGCCAACATGCGGCCATCCTGGCGGGTTTCAGTGCCGCGCGCGGCGAACGTATCGTCACCCTGGATGCGGACTTGCAGAATCCGCCCGAGGAGATCGGCAAGCTGCTGCTGAAGATGGACGAAGGCTTCGACTACGTGGGCACCATACGGCACAAGCGCCGCGATGTGGCCTGGCGCCGGCTGGCTTCGCGCATGATGAACCGGCTGCGGGAACGCATCACCAAGGTGAAGATGACCGACCAGGGCTGCATGCTGCGCGCCTATGCCCGGCACGTGGTGGACGCCATCAACAGCACCAGCGAAATCAATACCTTCATCCCGGCGCTGGCATATCTGTATGCGCTCAAGCCGGTGGAGGTCGAAGTGGAACACAACGAGCGTCAGGCGGGCCGCTCCAAGTATTCGCTGTACAAGCTGATCCGCCTGAATTTCGACCTGGTCACCGGATTTTCGGTGGTGCCGCTGCAGCTGTTTTCGTTTGTCGGGGTGATCATCGCCGGCGCATCATTGCTGCTGTTCCTGTACATCATGATCTACCGCATCCTCTATCCACAGGGCACGGTGCAGGGCGTGTTCACGCTGTTCGCCATCGTGTTTTTCTTCATTGGCATATTGCTGTTCGGCATCGGTCTGCTGGGCGAGTACATTGGCCGCATCTACCAGGAAGTGCAGCGCCGGCCCCGCTATCTGGTGCGCGCGGTGCTGGAAAAGAAAGCCACGGATGACTAGCGCAGTCGTCTTTGCATATCACAACGTGGGGGTGCGCTGCCTGTCGGTGCTGCTGGCGCATGGCGTTAAAATTCCGCTGGTGGTCACCCACGAGGACGATCCACGCGAGAACCTGTGGTTCGGCAGCGTGCAGCGGCTTGCAGAGCTGAACCACATCCCGGTGGTGACGCCGGAAACCGCGCCCGGCAAGGAAATGCTGCAACGCCTGGCCGCTGCCCAGCCGGACTTCCTGTTTTCCTTTTATTACCGCTACCTGCTCAAGGCACCGCTGCTGCGCATCTCGCGCCTGGGTGCCCTCAACATGCACGGTTCGCTGCTGCCGAAGTACCGAGGCCGGGTGCCGGTCAACTGGGCCATCCTCCACGGCGAGCGTGAGACCGGCGCCAGCCTGCACTATATGGAGGAAAAACCCGATGCCGGCGACCTGGTGGACCAGCAGGCGGTGCCAATCCTGCCGGATGACACGGCCATCGAGGTGTTCAACAAGGTGACCATGGCGGCGGAAATGGTGCTGGACCGCAGCCTGCCGGCACTGATCCAAGGCAAGGCGCCGCGCATCCCGCTGAACCTGAATGCCGGCAGTTATTTCGGCCGCCGCCGCCCGGAGGATGGACGCATTGATTGGCGCCAGCCGGCGCAGGCGGTTCATAATCTCATTCGCGCCGTGGCTCCGCCGTACCCGGGCGCTTTCAGTGTCTGCGGCGGCAAGCCGCTGCGCGTCCTGCACAGTCACTACGCCGGCGAAGCGGCGCGCCACGACCGGCCGCTGTTGTATGTGGAACAGGGCCGCTGTTATGCAGATTGCGGCGACGGCCGGCGCCTTGAAATCGTGGTGCTGGAGCTGGACGGATCCGTCCTGAATGCAGTACGACTGGCCGAGCAATTTGGCAACAAACCATTGTCTTTGGGAGATTGAGCGTGCGGAAAATCCTGATCCTTGGCGTGAACGGTTTCATTGGCCACCACCTGAGCAAGCGCATTATTGAAACCACCGACTGGGAAGTCCACGGCATGGACATGTTCTCGGACCGGGTGAGCGACCTGCTGGACAACAAGCGCTTCAATTTCTTCGAAGGCGACATCACCATCAACAAGGAATGGATGGAATACCACGTGCGCAAGTGCGACGTAGTGCTGCCGCTGGTAGCCATCGCCACGCCCGCCACCTACGTGAAGGATCCATTGCGGGTGTTCGAGCTGGATTTCGAGGCCAACCTGCCGATCGTGCGCATGTGTGTGAAATACGGCAAACGCGTGCTGTTCCCGTCCACCTCGGAAGTCTACGGTATGTGCCGAGACGACGGCTTCGATCCCTACAGCTCGGAGCTGATCCTGGGACCCATCAACAAGCCGCGCTGGATCTATTCCTGCTCCAAGCAGCTCATGGACCGCATCATCTGGGCCTATGGCGAGAAACAAAACCTGGCTTACACCCTGTTCCGGCCGTTTAACTGGATCGGCCCGGGCCTGGATTCCATCTACACCGCCAAGGAGGGCAGCTCGCGCGTGGTCACCCAGTTCCTCGGCCAGATCGTGCGCGGCGAGAATATCAAGCTGGTGGACGGGGGCGCCCGCAGGCGCGCCTACACTTACGTGGACGATGGCATTGACGCGCTCATGAAGATCATCGAGAACCGGGACGGCGTGGCCGACAAGCGCATCTACAACATCGGCAATCCAAAGAACAGCCACTCGGTGAAGGAACTGGCGGAGATGATGCTGGCGCTGGCCAATGAGTTTCCCGAATACCGCGACAGCGCCAAGCAGGTCAAGCTGGTGGAGGTGAGAGCCGACGATTATTACGGCAAGGGCTACCAGGACGTGGAAAACCGCCTGCCCAACGTGGATCACACACGTAAGGAGCTGGGCTGGGAGCCCAAAGTAGACATGAAAAGCGCGTTGCGCAAGCTGTTTGAGTTCTACCGCGGCCATGTGGCTGAGGCGCGCGAGCTGGTTGAGAACAGCAATTGATATAAAAAATAAGGTAATTAGGGCGAAACGTAACCAAAATAGAGTCTCAGGAACCGCTTGAACAGGTTCTCGCGGCGGTGGTTAAAACGGTACTCGATTTCTTTGAGGTACATGGGGAAATGATACTTGGAGACACCCCGGTAGTTATACAAGATGTGCTTGGCATAACTCCAGAAGCCCTCGATGCCGTTGCGGATGCAGCGGCTGACGAAGGCATGCTGATGACTGACGATGTGGTGCTTGCCGAAGCGCCTGAGGGACTGGTAGCCGCGGAAGGCGTCAGTGTAGTACACCGAGCCCTTGCGGGTACGGACCTGGATATGGCGCATGAGCTCCTGGGCGGTGAGATGCTCGACGACCTTGGTATAGACGCGTCCCTCCCTTTCCAGCAGGCCAAAAACGATACTCTTGCCAGCGGCGTCCCGACCGCGTTTGCCTTTGCGGCGCCCGCCGAAGTAGGCCTCGTCCAGCTCGATCTCGCCCTTGAGTTTGCCGCCTTCGAGTTCAGTGACATGGAACAAAGCTTCGCGCAAGCGCTGATACACGCGCGTGGCCACCTTGGCATCGACGCCCCAATCCTGCGCCAGGCGGTAAGCCGGCTGCAGTTGGAGAAACCTTTCAGGATTTCGATCTCACGCGTGAGCCGGGCGAGACTTCTACTCTTGCCGCAATACCGGCATTTGACGTAGCCGCGCGCGGTGCGCAGCACGCGGAAGGAACCGCAGAAAATGCACTTGCGACCCCGCAAAAAGTTGGCCGCACAGGCAAAATGACTGGTTTTCCCTGTAACCATAAGCACTTAATCCTATGCCTGTGGTTACGAAACGCCCTAATTACCAAATTGTTTAAGCCAAGTGCATGAGCAAACTGATTGGTCTTAAAATCGATGTGGATACCCTGCGCGGCACGCTGGAAGGTGTGCCGCAGCTGGTCTCTGTCCTGCGGAAGCACCAGGCGCAGGCCACTTTCCTGTTCAGCCTGGGTCCCGACAATACCGGCCGCGCCCTGCGGCGAATCTTCCGGCCGGGATTCCTCAAGAAAGTGTTTCGCACCAATGTGGCCGGCCATTACGGCCTCAAGACCCTGATGTACGGCACCCTGATTCCCGGTCCCGACATCGGAGTGAAGGCTACCGAGGCCATGCGCCGGGTGCGGGATGCGGGCTTCGAGGTGGGCATCCACACCTGGGACCACATCCGCTGGCAGGATTTCGTGGCGCGGCGCGACGCAGACTGGACCGCGCGCGAGTTCGGCAAGGCCGTGGACCGTTTCGGTCAGGTTTTCGGCTCTGCGCCCAAAACCTTCGGCGCCGCCGGCTGGCAGCTCAACGAGCATGTGCTGGCGCTGCAGCAGCAGTTCGGCTTCGATTACGCCAGTGATACCCGCGGCAGCTTTCCTTTTCTCCCCGCCATGGGCGGGCGCAGCTTCACCGTGCCGCAGCTGCCAACCACGCTGCCGACACTGGATGAGCTGGTCGGCGTGGATGGCATCACGGTTGAGAATGTGACGCAACACCTTTTGAAACTCACCGAACCGCTGCCGGTGCACGGTCATATATATACCCTGCACGCGGAACTGGAGGGCATGGCTTTGCAGCCGGTGTTTGAAGAGCTGCTGGCAGGCTGGAAACGACAAGGGTATGCGCTGGTGGCCACCCGCGAGATGGCGGCGAAACTGGATCGCAACTCGCTGCCGGTTCACCAGGTGGTCATGGGGGAAATTGCCGGACGCTCGGGCACGCTGGCGTTACAAGGTCCTAGGATTTCCGCCACTCCGGTATAATTGTGCGTTCAAGGTATTCTCACGGCGGGCTATCGCCGTTTCGATGAATTCCTGTCGTAATCGCATTGCAGCGCATATCCAAAAGGAACCATTCCATGGCGTACCAACATGTCAAGCTGCCGGCCGGCGGCACCAAAATCACAGTCAAAGACGGCAAACTCAACGTGCCTGCCAACCCGATCCTCGGATACGTGGAAGGCGACGGCATCGGCGTGGACATCACGCCGGCCTCCCTGAAAATCTGGGATGCGGCGGTGGCCAAGGCCTACCAGGGCAAGCGCAAGATCCACTGGTGCGAGATCTATCTGGGCGAGAAGGCCCAGAAACTGTACGGCGGAAATTTCTTTCCGGACGAAACCCTGCAGGCCATCCAGGAGCTGGTGGTGTCCATCAAGGGGCCGCTGACCACGCCGGTGGGCGGCGGCTTCCGTTCCCTGAACGTCACCCTGCGCCAGGATCTGGATCTGTACGCCTGTGTGCGACCGGTGAAGCACTACCCCGGCGTACCTTCGCCTTTGAAGAAGCCGGAACTGGTGGACGTGGTGATTTTCCGCGAAAACACCGAGGATGTGTACGCCGGCATCGAGTACCAGGCCGGTAGCGAAAACAACAAGAAGCTGGCCAAGTTCCTGCGTGAGCAGCTGGGCGCGAAGTTTTTCGAGGATGCCGGCCTCGGCATCAAACCCATTTCCGCCTTTGGCAGCAAACGCCTGGTGCGCAAGGCCATCCAGCACGCCATCGATTACGACCGCAGCTCCGTAACCCTGGTACACAAGGGCAACATCATGAAGTACACCGAGGGTGCTTTCCGGCAGTGGGGCTACGAGGTGGCGCGCGACGAATTTGGCGCCAGCCCGCTGGATGGCGGGCCGTGGATGCAGTTCAAGAATCCCAAGAGCGGCAGGCAGATCGTCATCAAGGACATGATCGCCGACATCATGTTTCAGCAGATGCTGTTGCGGCCCGACGAATACGCGGTGCTGGCCACGCCCAACCTCAACGGCGATTACCTCTCGGATGCGGTGGCTGCCGAGGTGGGCGGCGTGGGTATCGCCCCGGGCGCCAACATCGGCGATTACCTGGCGGTGTTCGAAGCCACCCACGGCACCGCGCCCAAGCATGCGGGACTCGACAAGGCCAATCCCGGTTCGCTGCTGTTCTCAGGCGTGATGATGCTGGAGTACATCGGCTGGCGGGAAGCAGCTGAAATGATCAAGCAGGCTTATGCGAAAACCGTGGCCAGCGGCATCGTCACCTACGATTTCGCCCGGCTGATGCAGAACGCCAAAGAGGTGAAAACCAGCCAGTTCGCGGATGCGGTGATCAAAAACCTGTAAGCCGCTTGCCAGCGCAGCCGGATGAAGCCACGATCAGGTGCGCTTCATCCGGCCGGCTTTGCCGTTTACAAGTCGCCCAGGTATTTCAGGTTTTTCTCCAGGTGCTGCAGCACTTCCACACGCCGGCCCTCCAGCAGCATCCTGGCCTGACTGATGGTGTAGGCGCGCAATTGCTTCAGGCTGGTGTGGGGTGGCATGCCCACCGCATTGTGATCCGTGGTCACGTCCACCAGCACCGGTCCGTCGTGGGCGAATGCTTCCTGTACGGCGCTATCCAGCTTGGCAGGGTCTTCCACACGGATTCCCTTGATACCGCAGGCTTCGGCAACCTGGGCGAACTTCGGATTGGGAAGGTCGGTCTGGTAGTCGGGGATGCCCGCCAGCTGCATTTCGATCTCCACCATGCCCAGCGAACCGTTGTTGAACACCACCAGTTTCACCGGCAGCTGGTACTGCGCCACGGTCATGACGTCGCCCAGCAGCATGGAAATGCCGCCGTCGCCGCAGCAGGCCACCACCTGACGGCCACCGCCTGACAGAGCCGCACCGATGGCCTGGGGCATGGCGCTGGCCATGGAGCCATGGGAATAGGAGCCGAACAGACGGCGCTTGCCGGTGGCCCGCAGGTAGCGTCCCGCCCATACCGTGGTCATGCCGGTGTCGGAAGTGAATATGGCGTCGTCATCCGCATGCTTGTCGATGACCGAGGCCAGATACTCGGGGCTGATGGCGCCGGACTTGCCGCTATCCGCGGCATGTTTCTGCAGGCGCTCCCGGTCCCCGGCGCGCGCCGCCAGGCGGTCCTTGAGAAATTCAGCATCGCGTTTCTGTTTGATTTTTGGCAGCAGCGCATCCAGCGTAGGCCCGATGTCGCCGCACAGGCCCAGTTCCACGTGTACGCGCCGGCCCAAACGTTCCGGCCGGTCCAGGATCTGCGCCACCCTGGCCTTGGTCACCAGGAAATCCTTCCAGGGAAAGTCCGTGCCGAGCATCAACAGCACATCGCAGTCGCGGATTGCATCGGTGGTGGCCGTGCCGCCCAGGAAACCGGTCATGCCGGTATCGAAGGGATTGTCGTATTCCAGGAACATCTTGCCCTTGAGGGTATAGCCCACGGGAGCCTGGAGCCTGCCGGCCAGCTCCATTACCTGAGCGTGGGCACCGTCGCAGCCGATGCCGCCGTAGATCACCACCTTGCCTGCGCCGTTCAGCAGGCTGGCGAGCTTGGCCAGTTCCCCGTCAGCAGGGCGCACCAGCGTAGCCGGCCGGTACACCGGCGAGACGATGGCGGCCTCGTCCACGGGCTGGCTCAGCAGGTCGCCGCCAAAGCCGCATATACCCACGCCTTTCAGCGACAGGGCGTGCTGCATGGCCTGCTGCAGCATGCGCGGCGCCTGTTTCGGCGTCTGGGCCAGCTGGTTGTAATAACTGCAGCCGTCGAACATGCGCAGATCGGTCTCCTGGAACGACTGCATGCCGTATTCCTCGCGCAGGATGGTGGAAGGCAATGCCAGCACCGGCGCGCCCCAGCGGTGCGCGTCATAGAGTGCGTTGATGAGATGCACGTGGCCGGGTCCCGAACTGCCGGCGCAGCAGCCAAATCCGCCCAGCACCCCCTCGGCCATGGCCGCATAGGCCCCGGCTTCCTCGTGGCGCACGTGGATCCACTGGAGTCGGCCATCGCGACGCAGCGCGTCATTGAAAATATTCAGGCTATCACCGGTTACCCCATAGATACGCTTGATGCCGGCCTCGGCGATCATCGTCACCATTTGTTCAGCAACCGTTTTGGCCATCACCCTGTCCTCCAAATTTCCGAGAAATATAATTGCATTGAATATGCGACTCTACACTGCATTCTTAACCGAACCAACCATAGGGTTATTGTTCAGCAATAGTTCGCTGCAGAATGCAAGCATCACGGAAAAACGGCGGCCATCAGGCCGCCATTGTGTGTAGGATCAGCAATATTTTGTTTACTGCGGTGAAGTCCAGCGCTTCAGCCATGCCAGCACGATTGCATGCCATTGCACGCTGTTTTGCGGCTTCTGCACGAAGTGCGACTCATCCGGGAAGTTGAGGAATTCGCTGGGAATGCCGCGGCGCTGCAGCGCGGTGAATGCGCCCAGTCCCTGTGACAGGGGGATACGGTAGTCATGGTTGCTGTGCACCACCAGCATCGGCACGCGCCAGTTTTTGACGTGATCCAGTGGATTGAATTTTTCGTAACCTGCCGGATGCAGGTACTGGGGACCGCCGTTTTCGTGTTCCTCAAACCACAGCTCGTCGGTAGCGTAGTACATCATGCGTGTATCGAACACGCCGTCGTGATCCACCAGGCATTTCCACGGCTTGTTCCACACGCCCGCGATCCAGTACACCATGTATCCGCCGTAGCTGGCGCCCAGCGCGCAGGCGCGGTGCGCATCCAGGAAGGGATACTTGTGCAACGCCGCGGCCCAGCCCTTTTGCAGGTCTTCCAGCGGCCGGTCGCCCCAGTGTTGTGAGATGGCGTCGGTAAACGCCTGGCCGTAGCCGGTGGAGCCGTGGAAATTGACGGCCACCACCGCGAACCCGGCGCCGGCATAGACTTCCGGGTTCCAGCGGTAGTGGAACTCGTCATTCCAGGCTCCCTGGGGGCCGCCGTGAATCAGGAATGCCACCGGATACTTTCTGCCTGCCACATAATTTACCGGCGGGATTACATAGCCGTGCACCGTGTCCCCATGCCATCCCTTGAACGTGAACCAGTGCGCGGGTGAGAAGCGAATATCGGCAAGTTGGGCGGCGTTGATACGCGTGACCTGTTTAAGGTTCGTGCCACCCGCATTGAGCATGTACAGATCTGCCGGGTGCTGGAAATCGGCGCGCGCCGCCAGGATGTGATCGCCCACCGCATCGAAGCCGTACACTGTGCCATCACTCAACAGGCGTGACACCTTGCCGCTGGCGACATTCACGGCGAACAGCGCGTGGTTGCCGTCATCGTCAGCGGTGGTGTAGAGGGTTTTCCCGTCGGGTGAAATCTGCAGCGCTCCGGCGCTGCGATCCCAGCGGGTATCCACCTCATGGGTGGCGCCGGTTATAAGGTTGCGTGCCAGGATCGCAAAGCGGTCGGATTCGAAACCCGGGGTTTTCTGGGCCAGGTAGTACAGGGTTTTGCCGTCAGGAGACACCAGCGGGAATCCATCCCAGGCAGGATTTTTCGCGGTCAGGTCCCTGGGGCGGGCGGAGCCGTCCGCCGGCACGGAATACACATTGAAATTGGTGGTCCAGGCTTCACTGGAGCCGCCTACCTTGGTGTCAAAGTACACGGTCTTGCCGTCGGGCGAGAACGTATATTCGCTGGCGTCGCCTTCGGGTTTGGAGGGAATGTCGCCGTGGATGCCACGCGTCAGCCACAACGGTTCACCTTCGAGTTTTCCATCCGTACCCAGGGCGGCAATGAAAAGCTGTGAGCGGCGGCCGTTCATCCATACGTCCCAATGACGCACGAACAAGTGGGTGTATAGGCGGCCAGTAGCTTTGTTTGCGGCTGCGGCTCCCAACGTCCTGTCTCCCGCCGCACTTGCACGTCCCTGTGCATCGCGTTCATCCAGACGTGCTTTGGTGCAGGCGATGTCCTTGCAATCGGTAAACACGTCCATGGAAAGCAACACGTGCCGGCCATCGGGCGAGAGTCTGTAATTGTTGATGTCCAGTGGCAGTTTGCTGACCTGCTGTGGATTGCTTCCATGCATAGCCACACTCCAAAGCTGCATGGAGCCAGATTTGGCGGAGAGAAAATACAGGGTATTTCCATCCGGCGACCAGTGCGGGCTGTTGCCGGCCATGATTTTCCGCGGCTGTTCGCCAGGCTTGTTCAGATCCAGCACCCAGATGCTGGTGGCGCCCTTGTTGGCTGCATAGTCGGTCTGCCGCAGGCTGAACGCCGCCATTGATCCGTCCGGCGAGAGCTGCGGATCGGACAACCGCTGCATCATCACCAGGTCGTGGGCATTAAATGGGTGGCTTGCGGCGGACGCCATTGCAGGGCCTGTGAGCAGCAACGCTGCCATTGCCATGTACGACAGTTTCATGAGAAACCCCCGGAATTGGTTTTTTAAATCAAAGGCATACGGTATTTTCCGTGCGCTCGGAACTAGGGTAGGGCATTTCAATACGGTTTACCATACAAGCCGGCTGTCCGGCGTTACAGGACTCCGGTTCCTAATTTTTTTATCCGGTGTGGTTGGATGGAAAAGCCGGTTCATGGCCAAGATGCAAGCCGGCCATTAGACTAAGGCCATTATGTTCGCAGTGTGGAGAGATTGATGGCCAAAGGCACCCATGATTACCAGCCGGATGCCCGCAATGCGGACATCAAAATCAACGTCAACGGTGAACTGTTGCCACGTGCCGACGCCAAGATCTCGGTGTTTGACAGCGGCTACGTCCTGGGCGACGGGGTTTGGGAAGGGCTGCGGTTGCATGCCGGCGGCCTGCCGTTTCTGGATCAGCACCTGGACCGGCTGTACGAGGGCGCGAAAGCACTGGATCTGGATATCGGCCTCAACCGGAAGCAGCTTACCGCGCGTTTAGTCGAGACCCTGCGCGCCAACCAGATGCAGGATGGCGTCCATATCCGGTTGATGGTAACCCGCGGCGTGAAATCCACCCCGCACCAGGATCCGCGCTTCGTCATCGGTTCCGCCACGGTGGTGATCATTCCGGAATACAAGACCCCGCTGCCGGCCACCGTGGAGCAGGGCATTCGCCTGTTCACCGTGCATGTGCGCCGTGGTGCGCCGGACGTGCAGGATCCGAAACTCAACAGCCATTCCAAGCTGAATTGTGTGCTGGCCTGCATCCAGGCAAGCAAGGCCGGTTACGACGAAGCGCTGATGCTGGATCCGCATGGCTTCGTGGCCACCTGCAATTCAACCCACTTTTTCATAGTTAGGAAGGGTGAAGTGTGGACTTCCACCGGCAAGTACTGTCTTGGCGGCATCACACGCGCCAATGTCATCCGGCTGTGCCGCGAACACGGCATCCCGGTCTGTGAAAAGGACTTCAGCCTGACCGATGTGTACGGGGCCGAAGAAGCCTTCGTCACCGGCACGTTCGCCGGCCTGGTGCCGGTCACGGAAATCGATGGACGGATGATGGGTGACGGCAAACGCGGTCCCATGGTGCAGCGCTTGCAGCAGTTGTACATGGAACTGGTGCAGCAGGAGAGCAAACAGAGTCCGCGGGTATGAAGGGATTGCGCATCGCCATGTGGTCCGGCCCGCGCAATATTTCCACCGCCATGATGCGTGCCTGGGAAAACCGCCGGGATACTGCGGTGATCGACGAGCCTTTCTACGCCTATTACCTGCTGAATACCGCTACCAATCATCCGGGCCGTGATGAGGTGCTGGCCTCACAATCCACCGACTGGCGGGCAGTGGCGAGCATGCTCGCCGGGCCGATTCCGGGCGGCAAGACCATCTGGTATCAGAAGCACATGACCCAGCACATCCTGCCCGACATGCCCTTGGACTGGCTGGACGGACTGGTGAACTGTTTCCTGATCCGCGCCCCCCGGGAGGTGGTGGTTTCTTTCACCGCCATTCGTCCGGATGCCGCCATCTGGGAACTGGGCTTCGAGCAGCAACTGCGCATTTTCGAGCACGTGTGCCGGCAGAATGCCGGTGTGCCGCCCATCGTGGATGCCGCCGACATTCTGAAAGATCCCGCCGGCATGCTGCACGCCTTATGCACGCGCCTGGACGTGCCATTCAGCGAACGCATGCTCCACTGGCCGGCGGGTAAGCGTGCCAGCGACGGCGTATGGGCCAAGTACTGGTATCAGGCGGTGGAGCGCTCCACCGGCTTCGACACGTACAAACCCCGAAAGCCTGAACTCAGCGCCTTCCAGAAGCGCCTGGTGGAGCAATGCCAGCCGTTATATGAACGCCTGTGGACCCAGAGGATCTTGCCGGCGGCTTGAGTGGTCAGGGTATTTCCCGCGCCGTTTCAGTAAAATACGCGATTGCCCGACCCGACCGGCATCATCCGGGCGGCCCTACCCCTGTTCCGGAGCCTGCATGTCCCAGCCCGCTGAATCCCGACCCGCACCGCGCACCGCTTTTATTTTTGAGGGCGAAACGCCGGTGCTCGAGCCTTTGCGTTCCGCCATCAACGAACTGAACCTGGCCGACGAAACCCGGTGTGTGAACGAGCTGCTGGCGCAGGCGAAACTGGATGCCGCTGCCCGGCAGCGCATCCAGGAGCAGGCCACACACCTGGTGGAGGCGGTGCGCAGCAACCGTTCTGGGAAAGGCGGGGTGGAGGCATTCCTGCGCCAGTATGACCTGTCCTCCCAGGAGGGCATGGTGCTCATGTGCCTGGCCGAGGCTCTGCTGCGCATACCGGACGCGGATACCGCGGATAAACTGATCCGCGACAAGCTATTGAGCGGCAAGTGGCAGGAACACCTGGGTGAAAGCTCTTCGTTATTCGTGAATGCCTCCACCTGGGGATTGATGCTGACCGGGAAGCTCATCGCGCTAGACCGCAGCGTGGAGAAAAACCTCTCGAGCTACATGGCAAAAATGGCGACCCGCATCGGCGAGCCGGTGATTCGCAGCGCTTTCCGCCAGGCCATGCGCATCATGGGCCACCAGTTCGTCATGGGACGCAGTATCGAGGAAGCGCTCAAGCGCGCCGTCAGCCAGGAGCATCGTGACTTCCGTCATTCCTACGACATGCTGGGTGAAGCCGCGCTCACTGCCCGGGATGCGCAGCGTTATTTCGATGACTATAGCCGTGCCATCGACATCATTGGCGCAAGCTTCGATAAAAACATGAACGTTTTCGCCGCCCCAGGAATCTCGGTGAAACTTTCGGCATTGCATCCGCGCTATGAATACGCCCAACGTGAGCGGGTGATGCGGGAACTGGTGCCCAGGCTGCTGGCGCTGGCGGAACGCGCGGCCCGTTACAACATGGGCATGACCGTGGATGCGGAAGAGGCCGACCGCCTGGATTTATCGCTGGATGTATTCGAGGCGGTATACCGCTCGCCATCCCTGAAAGGCTGGGAAGGTTTTGGTGTTGCCGTGCAGGCTTACCAGAAACGCGGCATCCGCGTAATCGACTGGCTGCAGGCCATGGCCATGGCCAGGGACAGCAAGCGCCGCATGCCGGTGCGTCTGGTGAAAGGCGCCTACTGGGACAGCGAAATCAAGCGTGCCCAGGAACGCGGCCTGCAGGGCTATCCGGTCTTCACCCGCAAGGCCAACACCGATGTTGCCTATCTGGCCTGCGCGCGCAAACTCATGGGCATGCGTGACTGGCTGTATCCCATGTTCGCCACCCACAACGCCCATACCCTGGCCAGCGTCTTGGAAATGTCCGGCGGCAAACCGGAATATGAATTTCAGCGACTGCACGGCATGGGTGAAGAGTTGTATTCGGAAGCCATGAAAACCGGCAAGCATCAAGTGAACTGCCGCGTGTATGCGCCGGTCGGCAATCACAAGGACTTGCTGCCTTATCTGGTGCGCCGGCTGCTGGAGAACGGTTCCAATACTTCGTTTGTCAACCGCATCATCGATGAGAAAGTGCCGGTGGCCTCCATCGTTTCCGACCCGGTGGCGGAAGTGGAGGCCCTGGCTGAAAAACCGCACCCACGCATCCCACTGCCGGCGGATATCTACGGAACCGCGCGCCGTAATTCACGCGGCCTGAATCTTACGGATGTGGAAGTGCTGACGCGCCTGTCCCGGGACATGGAGCACAGCATGCGGCGCGAGTGGCATGCAGCGCCCATCGTGGGCGGCAAGGAATTTGACGGCAAGCAAAAGCCCTCGCTCAATCCGGCGGACAACAGCCAGACCGTGGGCCTGATCCGGGAAGCGGATGCCGACACCATCCGCAAGGCAGTGGATCTGGCGGTGGCTGCGCAACCGGCTTGGGACCGGACGCCCGCCGCGGAACGCGCCCGCATCCTGCGTCGTGCCTCGGATCTGTTTGAGGAGCATGCCGCCGAACTCATGGCGCTGTGTGTGCGCGAAGCCGGCAAAAGCATTCCGGATTCACTCTCCGAAGTGCGCGAAGCAGTGGATTACCTGCGTTACTACGCAGAGCGGGCGGAGGAGGATTTCGGCAAGCCCCTGCGGCTGCCCGGTCCAACCGGAGAATCCAACGAGTTATGGCTGCAGGGCCGCGGCGTGTTCGTGTGCATCAGCCCGTGGAATTTCCCGCTGGCGATTTTTACCGGCCAAATGAGCGCGGCTCTGGCGGCCGGCAACGCGGTACTGGTGAAGCCGGCCGAACAGACCTCGCTGATCGGCGCCCAGGCCGTGCGCCTGCTGCACGCGGCCGGAGTGCCCGGGGACGTGCTGCATTTCATCCCGGGGCGCGGTTCGGTGGTGGGACAAAATGCGGTTGCGGATCCGCGCATCGCCGGTGTGGCGTTCACCGGTTCCACGGAAACTGCCAAGGTCATCCACCAGACGCTTGCCAACCGGGATGGTGTGATCCCCGCACTGATCGCCGAGACCGGCGGCCAGAATGCCATGCTGGTGGATTCCTCGGCGCTGCCGGAACAGGTGGTGCTGGACGTGGTCAGTAGCGCTTTCAACAGCGCCGGGCAGCGCTGTTCTGCCCTGCGGGTGCTGTTCGTGCAGGAGGAAATTGCCGAGCGCGTCATCGAAGTATTGTGCGGGTATCTGGACGAGTTGCGTATCGGCGATCCGGCGTTTATTGACACTGACGTGGGCCCGGTGATCGACGCTGCGTCCAAACAGGATCTGGACAAACACAAGGAGTGGATCAAGACCCAGGGCAAGGTGCTGCGCGAACTCAAACTGCCGGCTGCTTGCGCGCACGGCACCTATGTGACTCCCATGGCGGTGGAGCTTCCGTCATTGGATGTCCTGAAGCGCGAAGTATTCGGCCCGGTACTGCACGTGATCCGTTTCAAGTCCAGCGAGCTGGATGCGGTGATCGACAGCATCAATCACACCGGCTATGGACTGACGCTGGGCGTGCATTCGCGCATCGACAGCCAGGCGCAGTACATCCAGCGCCGCATCCGTGTCGGCAACGTGTATATCAACCGCAACATCATAGGAGCGGTGGTGGGCGTGCAGCCCTTTGGCGGACAGGGACTATCGGGAACCGGGCCCAAGGCTGGCGGGCCACATTACATGTTGCGCTTCGCCACGGAGAGAACGATAACCATCAATACCGCTGCTGTGGGTGGCAACACCACGCTGTTATCGATGGGAGACGGTTGACAGGTTATGGTCACCATCTTCTGGTTAGAAGCCACCCAGGAATGATTTGGCTTAGCTTGATGATTAAGAGCGAATCCAACTGTAATTTGTTAAAATTGACAGGATTTGGTTGCGTATCGCGCGCATCAAGTTAATTTTCCTGCATTACCAAAAATTTCATTTAAAGCCAAAGTTAGGATTTAGGATGACAAACCTGAATATCAGCCAGCTTGAGAAAAATTATCCCCATTGGGAAAAACTCAAAGACATGATTGATCAATCCATTGATCTCATGTTAAACCTGCGTCAGAGTGGCCATCCTGGAGGCTCGCGTTCCAAAGTCCATATGCTGGTGGCGACCCTGCTTTCCGGGGCCATGCGATGGGATATCCGCCACCCGGAAAAGCGCTTCGCCGATCGCTTTGTGCTGGTAGCCGGCCACACAGTGCCATTGGTATACGCGACCCTGGCGGTATTCAATGAAGCATTGCGACGGAAATTCAAGACCACCGGCGACACGCGTTATCAGATACCCGGTGAAGCGGTGTATTGGGAAGACCTGCTCAGATTCCGCCATAACGGCGGTTTAGCCGGTCATGCGGAAATGTCCGGAAAAACACTTTTCTTTAAGTTCAATACCGGGCCATCCGGTCATGGTTCACCTGCCGCAGCGGGAGAAGCGGCTGCCCTGAAGTTGGCCGGTTTGGATGATGTAAAAGTATTTGCAATTGAAGGCGAAGGTGGGGCCACCACCGGTGCAACCCATGAAACGATGAATTCAGCCTGGGGTTTGGGACTTGATAATTTGTATTACCTGTTGGACTGGAATGATTACGGTATCGATAACCGGCCATTTAGCAGCGTGGTGTATGGATCTCCCCAGGATTGGTTCGGTTCCCACGGTTTCCGCGTATTCGGCGCTGAAAACGGCATGGATTGGCCTGATGTGACCGCTGCCCTAGTGGCAACCATGAACACCGAAAATCCCGACCAGCAGCCCAATGTCACCTGGTTTAAGACACGCAAGGGGCGGGGGTATGAGGTCTACGATAATAAATCCCACGGAACACCGCATAAATTCAACAGTGATTTGTTCTGGAAGACCAAAAAAGCGTTCACAGATAAATACGGGATCAGCTTTGAAGGTTTTGGCGCCACCGGACCGGATGAGCAACAAGCCCGTCTGAAACAGACGGCCGCCAATTATGAAAAAGTATTTTCACTCTACGATGATCCAAGCTTTTTGGATTATGTGGCAGATACACTGGTAGAAATTGGTGATTCGGTCCCCGCGGAAAAAACCACGGCGTACTTCAATTTCACAAAGAATCCGTTCAAGGATCCCGTGCTGACCGATTATAAAAATTACCCTCCGGAATTATTTGAAAATCCCGGTGAAAAACAACCCAATCGGGCCGGATTTTCAAAATTTGGCGCCTGGATTAATGCCTATGCCTATCAGAAATATGGCCGGCCGCTGGTCATTGCCATGTCGGCAGATCTGGCGGACTCCACCAATATTTCGGGATTCGCAAAAGCGTTCGGGGACTTTGCGGGATTGGGATTTTACGACCGGGTGCATAACCGGAAAGGCTGTCTGCTTCCCCAGGGGATCACTGAATTTGCCAATGCCGGAATTTCGGCTGGAATCGCCACGGTGAATCTGAGCGACAAGCCATTTGAAGAATTCAACGGTTATTATGCGGCTGCCTCCACCTACGGTTCATTTTCCTACTTGAAATACGGGCTCATGCGCCTGTTCAGCCAGGTTGCCCAGGACTCAGAAATCAAGGTTGGCAAGGTGATCTGGGTGGCGGGCCACTCCGGTCCTGAAACTGCGGAGGACTCACGCACCCACTTTGGCGTATTTTCACCGGCAGTGACCCAGCTTTTCCCGGAGGGACAGATAATCAATCTGTACCCCTGGGAGCACAATGAAGTCGCCCCAATGCTGGGTGCCGCACTGGCCACCGAAGTGCCCATAATCGCCCTGCATTTGACACGGCCAGCGGTTGAAATTCCTGATCGAAAAGCCTTGGGAATGGGCTCGTACCTGGATGCTGCAAAAGGCGCTTACTTGATTCGTGATTATAAAAAGGGATTGCCCAAAATGGGCTGTATATTCGTTCAGGGAACGAGTACAACTGCGAATGTAATCAAGATCCTGCCCAAACTGGATGAATCCGGTATCAATGTGAAAATAATCGCTGCGGTGAGTCCGGAATTGTTTGCCCGTCAACCGCAAGCCTACCGGCAGCAGATAGTGTCAGTCAGTGACTGGATGAATTCCACGGTGATTACCAATGGTGCGCGGCGCACCATGCATGACTGGCTGGCAAACAAAATCGCCGAGGAATACGCCCTTTCCTCTGACTGGGATAACCGCTGGCGAACCGGCGGTTCCGTGGACGAAATTTGTGATGAAGCCCATATCTCGCCAGCCTGGATTCTCAAGGGCGTCCAACGCTTCGCCAGCGAACACGAAGAGCGTCTCAGTAGGCTGCGTAAGATGGTGGAGCAAATCAGCTAAGGAAGACGGTTACAAACGAAGGTTTCACAATAAAATGATTGGATTAACGATCATATCCACAACTCCGGCTTCCATAAATGGCATGCATTAGTAAATATTGCTGAGTAAGCCGGCGGATCTGGTTGCCATGTATAAAGAGGTTCAATATGCGAAAATTTTCAAAACGGTTTGGCCGGCTTGGTACTGAAACTGCATTTGCCGTGGGCGCCGATGCGGCCGCTTGGGCGTCGCAAGGCAATACCGTCTATCCGTTTCATTTGGGAGACATTAATCTTCCCACGCCAAAGCATATTGTCGAGGCAGCCATGGCTGCCATCAAAGCCGGTAAAACCGGTTATGCACCCGGTGCGGGCATTATGCCATTACGGGAAAAACTAGCGGAAAATGTGGGAATCGATCGGGGTGTCCAGTACGCAGCTGAAAATGTTTCGATCCAACCAGGCGGAAAACCGGTAATCGGCAAATTTTTGGGCGTACTCCTATCTGAAGGCGATGAGGTCTTGTATCCCAACCCCGGCTATCCCATTTACGAATCGCAGATCGAATATCTGGACGGCAAGGCGCTGCCCTATGGGTTTACGCCTGTTGCCGGTGGTTTTGCCATCAATCGGGAAGAAATCGAACGCCAGATTACCGACAAAACCGTCGCCATCATCTATAACAATTATCAGAACCCGATCGGCGCAGAATCTTCCGCTGAAGAGATGCAGTATATTGCTGATCTGGCGATTAAACATGATCTTTGGGTCCTGTCGGACGAAGCTTATTTCGATATTCGCTATGGCGGAAAAAGCGAGAGTATCGTGTCTTTGCCCGGGATGCGGGAACGCACGGTCATTCTGTATACATTTTCCAAAAAATTTGCCATGACCGGTTGGCGTTTGGGGGCTGCTATTGGACCGTCTGATTTTATATCCGGGATTTCAAAATTTAATACCAACTATGAATCCTGTTCAAACCATTTTGTTCAATACGCCGGTATAGCCTGTTTAACCGGACCGCAAGATCCGCAACTGGCGATCATTAAAGAACTGCGCCAACGCCGGGATGCGCTGGTTAATGCGCTGCAAGATATCAATGGTGTCAAGGTTTCCAAACCGAATACCACCTTTTACTTGTTTCCTGACGTGACGGAAATATACCAACGCAAGGGCTATACCAGTTCAGCCGCATTTCGCAAGGATGCTTTGGAAAAAACCGGCGTGTCCTTCTGCTCACGTGAGCATTTTGGACGACGCCTGCCGACTGAAAACAAGATATTTGTGCGATTTGCCTATTCTGGAATCAATGTGCCTCAAATTGAGGAAGGACTGGCTAAACTCAAAGTCTTTTGGGAATCGTAGTGAAAAGCGAATCAGTTCATTCAAAATATATGCCGCCGAGCTTTGTCATTCAATTTCAAAACTGGGTGCAAATGCCCGGGCGAATCCGCCGCTGATATCAGCAAGACATATAACCCCGGGTTGACTGGCCTGAGATTATCCCACCGGGTGCTCCAAGCGATGCGGCGGCGGCATTGACGTATATACCATAGGGGGGTATAGTATGCAGTCATGCCGCATACCAGCCACCGACAGCAGCTTCCCCGGCTGAAGCGCATCCAGGGCCAGGTCGCCGGCCTGTTGCGCATGGTCGAACAGGAACGCTACTGCGCCGATATCCTCACCCAACTGCGCGCCGTGCAGGCGGCGTTGCGCAGCGCCGAGCAGGAGATTCTCAAGGGCCATATCGAGCACTGTGTGGCGGATGCCATCGACAGCGGCGATCAGCGCAAGCGCCAGGCCAAACTTTCCGAGCTATACGACATCCTCAAGCGATTCGGCTCATCCTGAACCTTGCCCTGAAGTCCGGCAGGTATCATCCGGGCGCGAAGGACGGAGGATCCCATGCCGCACGATTGCAATCACACCATAAACCAGAAGGCTAAAGACCCGGTTTGCGGCATGCAGGTGGATATCGCGCATGCGTCCGTGAAAGCGGATCACGGAGGCCAAACCTGGTACTTCTGCTGCCAGGGCTGCCGGGAGAAATTCCTGTCGGAACCGGAAAAATATCTGTCCAATGTGCCGCGTCCCGTAACTAGCCTGCACCAGCATTCGGCACAAACGCAGGCTTCGGCGGCCCGGGTTACTGCTTCGGCATCCATGTACACCTGCCCGATGCATCCGGAGGTCAACCAGGATCATCCAGGTAGCTGTCCAAAATGCGGTATGGCCTTGGAACCGGTGATGCCTGTCGTAGACGCCACCCGCCAGCAGTGGACTTGCCCCATGCACCCCGAGGTGATTCAGGATAAGCCTGGAGCCTGTCCCAAATGCGGTATGGCGCTGGAGCCCATGCAGATTTCACAGAAGCCACCGCAGGATCCGGAGTTGCGCAAGATGACATTGCGCTTGTGGATCGGAGCATTGTTGACCTTGCCGCTCATGGTGATCGCCATGCGTGGCTGGTTGTTGCATCCCTGGCTGGGCAAATTGTCCTCCGTTACATGGAACTGGAGCGAATTTGTTTTGTCTGCGCCCGTGGTGTTGTGGGCCGGCTGGCCGTTTTTCCAGCGCGCCTGGCAGTCGTTGATTAATCGCAGCTTGAATATGTACACGCTGATCAGCCTGGGGGTGTCGGTTTCTTTCGTCTACAGTCTGCTGGTATTGATGTTTCCCGGGCTGATTCCGGCGAGTTTTCGCGGCGCCGATGGCAGTTTGCCGGTGTATTTCGAAGCGGCCGCAGCCATAACCACGCTGGTCTTATTGGGTGAAGTTCTGCAGATGCACGCCATGCATTCCACATCGGCGGCCATCCGCGGGCTTATGGAGCTGGCCCCGCCCACGGCCCACCGCATTGCTGGTGGTGTTGAGCAGGATGTGCCACTTTCCCGGGTGCAGGTGGGCGACAGCCTGCGGGTCAGGGCAGGCGAGCACGTGCCCGTGGACGGCGCGATCATCCAGGGTTCCAGTCATGTGGATGAATCCATGCTCACCGGCGAACCTCTGCCGGTGGCAAAGAACACCAACGCGGCTGTGCGTGCCGGTACCCTAAACGGCGATGGCAGTTTTGTGATGCGCGCAGAGCGGGTGGGAGCCGACACGTTGCTGGCGCGCATCGTGGCGCAGGTGGCCACGGCGCAACGCAGCCGCGCCCCGATACAGTCCCTGGCAGACCGGGTATCCGCCTGGTTCGTGCCGATAGTGGTTGGCGTCGCGGTGCTGACCTTTTGGTTCTGGTACCTGGCGGGGCCGGCTCCGCAGTTTGCTCATGCTTTGGTGAACGCAGTGGCAGTGCTCATTATTGCCTGCCCGTGTGCCCTGGGTTTGGCCACACCGGTATCGATCACCGTGGCCATGGGCAGGGGAGCTCAGTCCGGAGTGCTATTCCGGGACGCCGCTGCACTGGAACGCCTGCGCGATGTGGATACCTTGCTGGTGGACAAGACCGGTACCTTGACCGAGGGAAAACCGAAAGTCGTGGCGCTAGAAACCACCGGCAACAGCACCAACGAAAGCGAGCTGCTGCGGCTGGCGGCAACGCTGGAAACCGGCAGCCTGCATCCACTGGCAGCCGCGATTACCAGCGCAGCCAGGGAACGCGGTATCGCGGCGGGGTACGTCTCGCAATTCAATTCCATCACCGGTCAGGGCATCACTGGCATGGTGGAGGGCAGGCCGGTGGCCATAGGCAATGAAAAAATGCTGCAGGAATTCAAAGCAGACACCGGCACATTGGCGGGTAAGGTACAGTCGCGGCGCGCGCAGGGTGCCATGATCGCGTATGTGCTTGTTGACCGGCGACTTGCCGGCTTCATCGCCATCGCTGATCCGATCCGTGACAGCGCGCTGCACATACTCAGGCAGCTGCGGCAGGCGGGCCTGAATATCCATATGCTCACCGGCGATCATGAAACCACCGCGCGGTATGTGGCCGGGCAACTGGGAATCGAGTCCTATCAGGCGGGCGTCAGCCCCGAGGGTAAGCTGGAGGCGGTGAAGAAGTTGCAGGCCGCAGGTGCCAAGGTGGCCATGACCGGCGATGGCATCAACGATGCCCCGGCGCTGGCATCAGCGGATGTGGGCATCGCCATGGGCACGGGCGCCGACATCGCCATGCAGACCGCAGCGGTGACGTTGGTGAGCGGCGGTTTGACCGGACTGGTGCGCGCGCGACGGCTGTCACAGGCCACGGTGCGTAATATCCGCCAGAACCTGTTCTGGGCATTCGCTTATAACAGCCTGGGTATCCCACTGGCCGCCGGGGTGTTATACCCGTTTTTCGGACTGCTGCTGTCGCCCATGATCGCAGCCGCGGCCATGTCGTTCAGTTCCGTTTCAGTGGTTGCCAATGCACTGAGACTGCGCTTGGCCAGACTGTGAAATATCCGGCGGTTTGCTATCTTGTTACCCCCGCTCGCGAACTAAGCGTCGCCTGCTTTCTCTAAGCAGATTGTGAACTATTCTGGAGGACAAACTGATGAACAGGTTTCCACAGCGTCAGCTGGGCCGGCAAGGCTTGACGGTATCCGCAATGGGTCTCGGCTGCATGGGTATGTCGGATTTTTACAAAGGCGGCAATGAAGCCGAATCCATTGCCACCATACACCGGGCGCTGGAACTGGGTATCAACTTCCTGGATACCGCGGATATGTATGGGCCGTTCACCAATGAACAGCTGGTGGGCAAGGCCCTGAAAGGGCGCCGCGAGGGCGTCATTATCGCCACCAAATTCGGCAATCAGCGCAGCCCGGAGGGCAAGTTTCTGGGCGTCAACGGACGGCCGGAATACGTGCATGCCTGTTGTGATGCCTCGCTCAAGCGATTGGGTGTCACTCAGATTGATTTGTATTACCAGCACCGGGTGGATACCCGGGTGCCCATCGAGGAGACCGTGGGCGCCATGTCAGAACTGGTGAAAGCCGGCAAGGTCCGCTATCTGGGCCTGTCGGAAGCGGCGCCCGCCACCATCCGGCGAGCCCACAAAGTTCATCCCATCAGCGCGCTGCAGACGGAATATTCACTGTGGAGCCGTGACCCGGAAGCGGAGATTCTGCCGACGGTACGGGAACTGGGCATCGGTTTCGTGGCTTACAGTCCCTTGGGGCGCGGTTTTCTGACCGGGCGTTTCCAGCGCCCGGAGGACCTGCCGGAAGGCGACTGGCGCCGGAATCACCCGCGGTTCCAGGAGGCCAATTTCCAACACAACCTGGAGCTCGTCAAGCGCGTGCAAAAGATCGCGCACGACAAGAACCTGCAGGCTTCACAGGTGGCGCTCGCGTGGGTATTGCATCAGGGGCACGACATCGTGCCGATCCCCGGCACCAAGCAGCGCAAATACCTGGAGGAAAACGCAGCCGCCATGCAGGTGAACTTCACGACCGATGAGTTGCGTGAGATCGATGCCGCCATCCCGCGTGGCCTGGCCTCAGGTGAGCGTTATCCTGACATGAGTACCGTAAACCGCTAGACATTAAAAAGGCAGCTATGGACAAATTCATATTCATCACCGGCAACAAGGCCTATTCATCCTGGTCACTGCGTGGCTGGCTGGGTTTGCGCGCCGCCGGCGTGGACTTTGAGGAACTCATGGTTCCGCTGTACGTACCGGGTTACAAAACCATCCTGCTGGAGCATTCGCCCTCCGGCAAGGTACCGGTGTTGAAACACGGAAAGCGGGTGATCTGGGATTCGCTCGCCATCTGTGAATATCTGGCCGAAATGTTTCCCAAGGCAGGGCTGTGGCCTGAAGACCGAAGCGCAAGGGCTTTGGCGCGTTCGGTGAGCGCCGAGATGCATTCCGGGTTTTCCGCCATCCGTTCTGCCATGCCGTTCAATTGCCGTGCCAAGGGCAGGCGCGCGCAAGGCAGCCAGGCGCTGGAAGACGAGATCGGGCGGGTACAGCAGCTTTGGCTGCAATGCCATGAACATCATGGAAGGCAGGGGCCTTGGCTGTTCGGACACTTCACCGTGGCGGATTGCATGTATGTGCCTGTGGCGCTTCGATTTGTCACCTATGGGGTACCGCTGGAAACCCATGCACAGGCCTATGTGGAAACAGTTTTGCAGCATGCGCCGGTTCAGGAGTGGATGGCAAACGCCGAGCATGAAAAAGCGGTTATTCCAAGCAGCGAGGTTGGTGGCTGACGGGCCTTCAATGCGCCGACTACCCGGGCACGAACCGTGTTTTAACTGCCTTGACAGGCAGGGCGGCTATGTACGGAGATAAAACCTGCGCATTGTTTGGACATAAGTTGCCTGCTTGACGGATGTCGAAAAATAACTATACTGTTTTTACATACAGTTCCCAGGTACACAGCAACTTGGCTGAATTAACCCCCAGGCAGCAAGAAATTCTTGAGCTGGTTCAAGATGTTATAGCTGCCACTGGCATGCCGCCCACGCGCGCAGAAATCGCTGACCGGCTCGGCTTCCGCTCAGCCAACGCCGCAGAGGACCATCTGCGGGCCCTGGCCCGAAAGGGTATGATTGAACTACTGCCCGGCGCTGCCCGGGGTATCCGTCTCACCGATCCTCCCGGTCTCCCGGTAGTCGGCCGGGTAGCGGCGGGCAGTCCCATTCTGGCCCAGGAACACCTGGAAGGCCGGTTCCAACTGGATCCGGCGCTGTTTTATCCCAAGCCACATTACCTGTTGCGCGTCAGCGGCATGAGCATGCGCGACGCGGGCATTCTCGACGGCGACCTGGTGGCTGTGCACCGTGCCACGGACGTCTTTAACGGCCAGATTGTGGTGGCCAGGGTAGGTGACGAGGTGACGGTCAAACGCTACCGGCTGAAGGGTGCCAAGGTATGGCTGGAGCCCGAAAACCCGGATTATCAGCCCATCGTGGTGGATGCTGCAGCTCAATCACTGGTATTGGAGGGCGTAGTGGTGGGCGTCATTCGCAATAGTTTTCCAGCCAGCCGAAGTGGGCATTTTTAGCGGCCAATATGGCCGGTTTCAGGCATAAAAAAGGCGCGGAAGAAACCGCGCCTTTGTAATTAGGCGGTTGCCGGCATGAGCGGGCAACCGCCAGTTTCGTTGCTGCAATTACTTGGTATGCGCAGCAGGCGGATTGCTCTTCTTCTTCTCGTTCTTTTCTTTTTTCGCCTTTTTGCTCATGGTTTTCTTATGCTCTTTCTTATGCCATGTTTTCTTATGCATGGTTTCCTTATGCTTGGTTTCCTTGTGCATGGTTTCCTTGTGCATGGTTTGCTTGGCAGGCGCCTTGGTGCCGGCGGTAGCCGGTGCACCCTGGCCGAATGCCATGCCGGTGAACGCTAACAGTGCGCCGGCAATTACACCGATAATCATCTGACGTTTCATTCTGAGTACTCCGTAACAGGGTTTAGGTTATATATAACCGCTTTATCCGAGTAACGGGCATAAATGCGTTTCATTCCCCGCAACCCGGACAGAGCTGGTTGCTTCTTTGCTCAACCAGATATCTGGATATGCAACAAATCCCTAGAGTTATGTGAGATCCTTCGGAGAGGGCATGTATTCGCCCCCCCCTCGGCAGGCCTGCCGAGGGCCGCATAGTGTAACCGGCCCCAAGGCGGTTAGATAGGGGTAATTCCCAATCGCCAGCAGGCCTGGGATGTCTTCAGGCCAGTAAAACCTGGCCTTTGGCGCGTGCCCGGCGGCGTTCAGCGCTGGCATAATGGTTGCATGAAGAAAATTCCCGTTTCCGAGCTTCGCCTGGGCATGTACGTGACGGCCTTGGACCGCCCGTGGCTGGAAAGCCCTTTCCCATTCCAGGGCTTCCCGGTGGATGCCCAGGAACAGCTCGCTACCCTCAAAAAGACCTGCGAGTACGTGTATATCGATGAGGAACGGGGGGCGGCATCTCCATCGGAATCAGGGGGAAAGACCGCCTCGACGCGCAACCGCGATCGTCCCATCACTCTGACCATGGAGCGCACCGATCTTACCGGTCTCGGTTGGCGTGGGCGGGATGTTTTCCGTCATGACATGCGCAAGGTGCTGGCCAGCCGGGGAAAGTTGCACCGACATGTGCAGCGTCTGCTGAGCGATGTTCGGTTCGGGCGCAGTGCCGATACCCGTGAGTCCCGCATTCTGACCCTGGAGTTGATCGACGTGGCCATGGCCAATCCGGCCGCGGCCCTTTGGCTCACGAATCTCGAGACCAAGCATGACTTCACGGTTGCTCATTGCCTGAACGTGTGCATTCTCAGCATCGTCTTCGGACTGCATCTGGGATTATCGAGTGATTCCATCACCGATCTGGCGCTGGGCGCACTGCTGCACGATGTGGGCAAGATGCGCACGCCGGTTTCCATCCTCGATAAACCGGGGCTGCTGACCGAGGACGAGTTCGACATCATGAGGAAACATCCGGTGGATGGTTTCAACATCCTGCGCAAGGACAAGGGAGTATCGGAGAAATGCCTGGAAATCGTCCAGTTGCACCACGAGAGAATCAGCGGCCAGGGCTATCCATTCGGTCTTAAGAATGATGAAATTCCGGTGCATGTGCGCATAGTGGCCATCGCCGATGTATACGACGACATTACCAGCAACCGTGTGTATCACGAGGGTATTCCTCCCCACACCTGCCTGAACATGATGTTTCATTGGGCGCCGCGCGATTTTGGCGAAGATCTCATGCAGGAATTCATCCGTTGCGTCGGTATTTATCCGATCGGCAGCCTGGTGGAGCTGAACAGCAATGCCCTGGGCATCGTGATGTCCGCGAATCCCGCCAGCCGCCTGCGGCCAATCGTCATGCTGATCCGTGATGCCGAAGGCAAACCCTATGACCGCCGCCCCCTGATCAATCTCGCAACCCCATCCGCCAAAGGTGGTGAACCCAAATGGGCCATTAAACGCGTGGTGGACTCCAAGGAATATGACATCGATCTGGGGCGCATTGCGGAAATGGAAGCCGGTGCTTAAACCAGCAACCGCAAACTGTGCATGGCATTGCTGCTAGTTCTGCGCTTTATTACAGCACATGCTTGAAATAACGCCGGCAATCAGGCTGCAGGAAAATGCACTGAATTTCAAGTTCGTGCGTGCTTCCGGCCCTGGCGGACAGAATGTGAACAAGGTAGCGAGCGCGGTAGAACTGCGTTTCGACATGAACCGCGATTATTCGCTGCCGGCGGAAGTGCGCTCGCGACTCGCGCGGATGGCTGCTAACCGGATCAATTCACACGGACAGCTGGTGATTTTCGCCCAGCGATTCCGTTCCCAGGAACGCAACCGTGCGGATGCAATCGCGCGATTGGTTGCGCTGATTCGTCGAGCCGCGGTATCACCAATACCACGCAAGCCCACCAAAGCCAGCGCCGCTTCCAGGCGGCGCCGGCTTGAAGGCAAACGGAGGGTCAGCAGTAAAAAACGGCTGCGCAGCCGTCGCTACGAAGACTGACCGGTACAGCGTGGATAGCTGAATCTGGTCAGGGGCCGATCAGCACTTCCTCGCTCTCGCCCTTGCGGGTATCAATTCCGCGGGATCCCAGGTTCTTGATCTCGTCGGCGCAGCGTTGGGCAGCATCGGACTTCTGACCGCAGAGCAGGGCCAGCCAAAGAATTACCAAGCTGAAGGCCACAATGATCCACATGCCGGTGAAAAACCCAAATGTGCCATTGCCGCCCATCTTCCCGCTGGGACCAAGCCAGCAGATGATCCACATGCCGATGAAATAGGGCAGCAGCCACCAGGCCTGCTGCCAGCCGAGTTCGGACAATGGCCTGCGTTTGATGAAATACCAAACCAGGTACAAAACCACGTACACCGCCACCATCCCAAACAGCACTTTTACGGTATCGAAGCCGGTCCAGTAAATGATCCAGTTGGAAAAGATGAAGGCAATTATCGAAACGGTGTACACCGCGCGCAGGCGGAACGGTCGGGTGGCATCAGGTAAAACCCGCCGCAGGTGCAGCAGGATCACCGGCCCGATCATGTAAGACAGTACGGTAATCAGGGAAACTGCGGATACCAGCTGCTGCCACGAGGGGAATGGGAAGAAAAAGATCACACCCACCAGCCAGGTAACAATCAATCCGATCCAGGGGACACCGCTCTGGTTCAGCTTGACCACCTGCTTGGGAGCATTGCCCATTTCACCTGCCGCCATGATGATGCGCGGACTGGCGGTGACGTAGATAAAGGCGGTTCCCATGGGCGATACAAAAGCGTCTATGTACAGAATCACCGCCCACCAGAATGCACCTACGGCGACCGCGATGGCTGCCAATGGTCCGGCAATGCCGGTGAACTGCAGATGTTCCCATCCTTGTGCCAGATCTGCCGGTTTCAGTGCGGTGATAAAGGAGATCTGTAGGCCGATGTATATCAGCATGGAAATGATGACCGAACCGATCAGCGCAATCGGGATATATCGGCCCGGATTGCGGGTTTCACCGGCCAGTGCGATTGCCTGCTGGAATCCGAGGAAGCTGAAGATGATGCCAGCCGTAGCCACGGCGGTGAAAATGCCACTTATGGGTGTGCTGCCCGTATGCGCGGTCATGTTGCCGCCGTGGAATGAATACACCATGAGTATACCGATGGTGGCCAGCGGGATGAGTACTTTCCACCAGGTGGCCGCACTGTTGATGAAGACCACCAGCCGTATGGCGAGAAAATTGAGCGCAACCACGAATGCCAGAAGAATGATCGAGATTACGGTGCCCAGGTGGGTTAATGTGAGCGTGGCGGGATTGATAAGTCCATGAATGTAGTTATTGGCGTAGGTCACCACCGAGGTGACTTCCACTGGTGGAACCGTGACAAAAGCCAGGAACAGTATCCAGCTCCATATCTTGCCGGTAAGGTCGCCGTGACTCACATGTGTCATGTGAACCAGCGCCCCGGAATTCGGGAACATGGTGGAGAGCTCGGCGAATACGAATGCCAGAAAGAGTACTGCAACGGCGCCGATGATCCAGGACAATATACTCCAGGGTCCGGCCTGCAGAGCCGCATGCAAGGGACCGAACAGCCACCCGGATCCGATCATGGCCCCGAGGCTGGCGTATAAAAGCCCGATAACGCCAGCATCGCGTCTTAGTTTGGTTGGTCCCGCCATTGTGTAACTCCGGTAGTTGAGGTTTAAGGTCCGCTACATGGTATATAAAATGCCGCGCCAGGCTGGGTGTACTGGTCCAGCTATATCTTAAGACAGTGCGCTCCTACAGCAAAAGTAAGCGGAGTTGCTTACAAACGTATCCTTATGACTGGTCTGTGATAACTCTGGAAAATATCCGTGCGCTTACACGACGATTACCAGGGCTGCTGAATATTAGACGACCCGGGTCATGGTAACAAGCCAGAGGCTTCAATGCAGGCGCTTGAGATCATCTCCCTGACTGATGGAACTGCGCTGGCTAAGAACTTCGGCCGCACCGTTTACGATTGTGACCCCATTGGGGTTGTCGAGTTGTACAGATTCAACCCTCCAGCCTGAAAGACAGGCGCGTCCTTTCCAGCGGTCGGAACCGGATTCGCTGAATTCAAATACATAGGTGCGTTTCCATGTGAGCCGGCCGGACGCTGTGCGCGACAGCCGCAGGCTGGCAAGGGATACGGTTTCATCAAGGAATTGCAGGTTTAACTCTTCACAAATCCGAGCGCAACTCCGGGTCATTCGTTCGCGCGCTTTCAAACTGTCGCTCCAGAACCAAATTCCGCCAATCAGGCAGATAAGGCTAAGAATCGCCATTGAGGTGCTGAAGTCAATATACATGCTGGTCAGAGCGCGTGTACACAGAGCTGGTTACGGCCATTGTGCTTGGCTTCATACAACGCGGTATCAGCCTGTTTGAGCACCGCCCAGGGATTGGCGCCGGAATTATGGTTTTCCGCCGCCCCGATGCTCACGGTTACCCGCAATGCGTCGTCCTCACCGGCGTTTGGGCTGCCTGCGGCTGCGCGGCGTTCACCACGGCGGGGATTGAATCCGGATGATTCTATGTCGCGACGCAGATCTTCCAGCAGTGTGGCCACCTCATGGAGACGCTTGCCGGGGTACAACAGGCCGAATTCTTCGCCACCATAGCGAAATGCCTTACCACCACCGGATCCTGCCTTAAGGCGGGAGGCGACCAGCCTCAATACCTGGTCTCCAAGATCATGGCCATACGTGTCATTGAAGGATTTGAAGTGATCAACATCCAGCATGGCAATGACGTAATGCCCCCCGAGCTGGCGCATGTTTTCCTCGAGCGCGCGACGTCCCGGCAGGCCGGTCAGTTCGTCCAGGTAGGCCATGCTCCAAGACTCAAGTACGATGGCGAGGCCGAATGCCAGAGCCGCAGCCGCGGCGAATATGCCGGTTGTCACCGGTTGACGCGCATGCAGCATTACCGCAGCGGCAAGCGTCGCAAAGAAGAACGCCGCGATCTCGGCGCTGTGTTGCCGTATCAAGCGGTCGTTGATCCAAAGTATGCTCACGCTCAATAACAGCAAGCCAGGCTGGCTGATGTTGATGGCCGCGATCACAGGCCAGTGCATGAATTTAACGTTAAGCGCATCGGCAATCCGTTGCGCATGCGTGGCCAGTAAAATCATGGTGAACATGAATTCCAGAAACAACAAGGTAAAAATCCAAACAGCATGGCGGGTGAATATCCCGCGTTCACGCAGACCATGCGCGCATATCAGGTTGAGGGGCAGAAACAGGCAGACACAGCCAGCCAGTATGCGTCGGTCCAAGTCTTCATGCTGGCCGGAATGCAACAGCAGAGCGCCATAGGCGAGAATCAGGGTCAAGAGGGCAAAAAACATCCGGCTTCGATTGAACTGCATGCTGAGCGCCAAGGATGCCAGTAATATAAAGAACGCAACCAGCTCAGTGGCCAGGATGCCTGCATACGGGAAATTGACCGCGTAGTGCATCAGCAGAATTGCGCCTGACAGCAGAATAAGTTCCGGCAAAAGCGTATACAGAACACCGACCAGCAGTTTCATCGGGTGAAATGCTATGAGGTTTGCGTATTGTGCGGTGTTGGACGCGGCATTACAGGCTAATGCGACACGCGCAACTGATCGATGACATCATGCACCCCGGGAACATACCAGCAATCATATTCCGCCATGCGTGCCTGTTCCCTGTTGTGCACATAGCCATTTAATGTCACCGTGTTCGCATGCGTTTTCGGCGTAATGTTTTCCGCGCGCAACAGCGGGTCTTTCTCCAGAATCATGAGCACTGCGTCCGTAATCTCGTCATCGCTGTCTTTTTCCGGCGGAACCACCCGCAGATGATTATGTACGTTGCCCGTTCCAGGTACCCACCAGCAAGTGACCTCGGCGAGCCTGCGGTGCGATAGGCTGCCAACCTCGCCCTCCAGGGTCACCTGGCAGCCGCTGGCATGCGCAGCAATCCACTGCCGCGCTTGTGGCTGTTCAGGCTTGCCGGCATACACGCGAACGTCCCGGAACGCGGGTTCTTGGGAAAGGGCATCGACCAATGCATCCAGCAGCGCTTTATCGCTGCGCCGTTCGCCAGTCTCAAGGTACAAATGATCCTCGAAATCCGCATGCCCGAGTAATTGCACGGCGATGCGCCGGATTTTTCGTTTGGCGATGATGTTTTCCACCATGCCTTCCAACCGCAGCCTGTCCGGGTGTGAGATAGTAATAGGATAGGCATGCAGGTTAATGTCCGTGTCTTTCTCCAAAGCGGTTTGCAGTGCATGAATGATTTCGCTGGGTGTTTGCATATCTATGCCTCGAGCTTCTCTTAAAGTTTACATGGCTGGGCTGCGCTTGGCATCGATAGCTCAAGCCACTGATCAGCACGAGTTGCAGGCTGCATGAATCCGAACCATGGTGGCCATGATGCCTGAACCCTTGCCGTACGACGCCAAACAGGCGCTGCGCCATTTGCGCAGCGGGGATCCACGCCTGGCCCGGCACATCGATCGCGTAGGCCCGGTACGCATGTGCTTGCGGCCGGCGGGTAGCCCGTTTGAAGCCCTGTTGAGGACCATTGTCTTTCAGCAACTCTCGGGCAGGGTCGCCAGCGTTATCCATGCACGCCTGCTGAACCTGTTCCCAGGAGGACCGGACCCCGGGCGGCTGCTCTCCCTGCCGGACCCAGCATTGCGGGGCGCCGGCCTGTCGCGCAACAAGTTGCGCGCGGTAAAGGATCTGGCCCAAAGGACGCTGGCTGGCGGCATTCCGGATTTTCCGGCACTCAACAAGCTCCCGGATGAAGAGGTTATCCGCTGCCTGACGCAGGTGCACGGTATCGGCCGCTGGAGCGCCCAGATGCTGCTGTTATTCACGCTCGGGCGTCCGGACGTGATGCCTGCTGAAGATCTGGGAATCCGCAAGGGATTTCAGCATGTCTACAGCATGCGGGGGTTGCCGGCTGTAAGCACGGTGGAACGCAAGGCCCAGGCCTGGAGGCCGTACCGATCCGTAGCCAGCTGGTATTTGTGGAGAGCCGCCGATACGCTGATATCTTGAAACCGGCCTGGATCGCTGCACGCATGCCACCCTCTTACCCGCATTTGCTGAAACCGCTGGAACTCGGCTTTGTGACACTGGCCAACCGCGTGCTCATGGGCTCGATGCACACGGGTCTCGAGGACCGCGCCAGCGACTATCCACGGCTGGCGGCCTATTTCGCCGAGCGTGCACGCGGTGGCGTGGGTCTGATGGTGACCGGCGGAATTGCTCCCAACCGCCGTGGCTCACTGGCACCATTCGCGTCCAAGCTTACCAACCGCTGGGAACTTGCCAGGCATAGAAAGGTCACCCAGGCAGTGCATGCGGAGGGTGGACGGATCTGCCTGCAGATACTGCACGCTGGCCGCTATGCCTATCATCCGTTATCCGTGGCACCTTCTGCGCTTAAATCGCCGATCACGCCCTTTACCCCGCATGCGCTGAGTGATGCAGGCGTGCACAAGCAGATCCGGGATTTCACGCGCTGCGCCGCCCTGGCGCGCGAGGCTGGGTATGACGGCGTGGAAATCATGGGATCCGAAGGATATTTGATCAATGAATTCACGGTACCGCGCACCAACCAGCGCCATGATCAATGGGGTGGCGATAGTGAGAACCGACTCCGGTTTCCGCTGGAAATTGTGCGGCGCACACGCTCGGTTGTCGGTCCGGATTTCATCATAATTTATCGACTATCGATGCTGGACCTGGTGGAGCAGGGCAGCGAATGGTCGGAGGTCGTGGCATTGGCAAAAGGCGTTGCCGCAGCGGGTGCCACCATGATCAATACCGGTATCGGCTGGCATGAGGCGCGCATTCCAACCATTGCCACCATGGTGCCGCGCGGCGCCTTCGCCTGGGTTACCCGGCGGCTAAAAAGCCAGGTGCAGGTCCCGCTGATCACCACCAACCGCATCAATATGCCGGCGGTCGCTGAGCAAATCCTGGCTAACGGCGATGCCGACATGGTATCCATGGCGCGGCCGTTGTTGGCGGATCCTGATTGGGTGCGCAAGGCCGCCGGCGGGCGCGCGGACGAAATCAACACCTGTATCGCCTGCAATCAGGCATGTCTCGACCAGATATTCGCCAAACAACGGGCCTCTTGCCTGGTCAATCCGCGCGCTTGCCGGGAGACCGAACTGATCCTGGCCCCGGCGGCGATCTCGAAGCGTATCGCGGTGGTGGGTGCGGGCCCTGCCGGGCTGGCTGCCGCCGTGTGTGCGGCGCAACGCGGACATTCCGTGACCTTGTACGAAAGCGCAGCGGACATCGGCGGGCAGTTCAACATGGCCAAGCGTATTCCGGGCAAACAGGAGTTTCACGAAACCCTGCGATATTTCCGCCGGCAAATCGAATTGACCAGAGTCGATCTGCGGCTTGGCCATCGTGTAACCGCCGCGGAATTGCGTGCACAGAGTTTCGATGTGATTGTGCTGGCCATGGGTGTATTGCCACGCAGCATCGAGATACCCGGTATCGACCATCCGAAGGTGCTGAGCTACGTGGATGTATTGCAGCATGCAAGGCCCGTGGGCGATTCTGTGGCCATAATCGGCGCCGGCGGCATCGGTTTCGATGTGGCGGAATTCCTGACGGTTGCGGGTGGAAACCCGGATGGCGAGATTGCCGACTTTTTACAGGAATGGGGGGTAGACAGGGATTACCGGTCCCGGGGGGCGCTGGCTCAGCCGAGTCCCGCGCCGCCGGCGCGACAGGTCACGCTGTTGCAGCGCAAGCCCGGTGCCTTGGGCAAGAGCCTCGGAAAAACCACCGGCTGGATACACAGGTTGGCGATGCGCGGCAGGCATGTTTCCATGCTGGGCGGAGTCCGTTACGACCGAATTGATGCGGACGGTTTGCATATATGTGTAAACAACGAACCCAGGATTCTGAAAGTTGACAATGTAATTGTGTGCGCCGGGCAAATACCCAATCATGGCCTGTACGGGGAGTTGGTCAATGCTCCGGCAGCCGTGCATCTGGTGGGCGGCGCCCGCCTGGCGACCGAACTGGATGCCAAACGCGCGATCGAAGAAGGTACGCGCCTGGCTGCCGGCCTGTGACATATTGCATTCACGCGACCCATGCGGTTTTTATGCATGGATTCTTGTCATTTCAGCAGTTATCATCCAGCAATTCTTGGGCCGCCGTTAGGCGGCGGCATACTCAACGGAAATTACGCATGTCTCACCGCAAGCCACGTGGACTTATCCTCGGTATCTTTTCCGTGGGTGTCGTTTTATCGCTGATCGGGTGCAGTTCTACCAAGCCCTATACACTGGTGGCCCAGTTGCCAACCGGGGCGCAGCAGACCCGAATCCTGTCAGCCACCATTGACATTGACGGCTTGTCGTGCAATGTGCGCGTGATTTTACTGGACACGACCCAGCCATGGACGCCAATCTGTTTTGTGCGACAGGACCACGCCAATTTCAAAAGTCTGCTGATTGCCGATCAGCAGGTGGATTTGGGAGCGGTTGGTGACGGGTTCCAGGTTCTGAATAACATGCTGCCTTCGCTGCCGGCGCCGTCAGAAAACGTTAGCGAAGCAGGGAGCCAGCGGACAAATAAGGGCAATCACTTGCCCAAATACCCGGCGGCCGGTTTTCCGACACAATGGAACCAAGCCGCGTACCCGGGGCACGTAGTATTGGAGGGCCAGAACACCGGTTACCTGGTAACCAAGGCCACACTCAAGATCAACGGCAGCCAGGGTACCCTGGATGTGGCTTACAAGACCAGCTATAAACCCTTGCATCTGGATTGCACCGTACTGGCCAACCAGCATGGTGACTTCACGCTGATCTTTAATCCAATTACCTTGAACATGGTGGAACCAGGGGCCAACTTCAATATTTCCTTGGTTTCCGAAGGCTCTAATATTTCAGGCAACATCTGGGATGCGAGTGGTTTTGATAACTGGTTACCCAGCCTGCCACTCCATTGGGTCGCGGCAACCTACTCGGCACATTGAATACTGCGTCACCGACGATCCGCAAGCGGTTGTAGCGCGACCTCTCAGCCGGCGCGCTGGTTTAACCACGAGCTCAGTAACCGGACATTTTTTTGACGGCATTGAGCATCTCGAAGCTCCAGGCAGCGTAGCGTTGCCGGATCACTTGATTTTTATTCGGACGGAACAGCCTGTAGCGCACCGGTTTACAGGTGCGTACTCCTAACAGCCACCCCAGGCCCAGGGTTGTGGCCTCATGCTTGTGCGGGCGGTACACCGGCAAACCGCTTAGATCCGCGAGCCACTGGCAAATCACGTTCCAGCGGGCGATTCCACCGCTCACCAGCATGCGGTGCGGTTCAATCTTGCTGCTGCGCATTCTTTCCAGGTTCAAGCAACATAAGAACACCATGCTCTCGGCAACAGCCGCGGCTTTTTGCCTGATGTCACCCTCGCCGATGAAGCGTGAGCTGAAATCAGATATCCAAAATGGAGAGCCCAGGCCTGACACGCCGTTCAAGAACAAAGGCGCTTGCCCATTTTTACCAAGCCAACCGGGAATCTGCGCAAGAAAATTTTTTTGCGATATACCGGCAGACTCACGCAGCCATTCAAGCGCGCTTCCTGCGCCATTCACGGTGCCCTCCAGAACGTAGGCGGTGTCCTTGCGTGTCTGCCACAGCACACTGCTGAGCAGGCCTGCGACCCGCGGCGGCGTATTTCCCCAAGGGCGTTGAAGGAATGCACCGGTACCGAGATTGATATAAATGCTGGCAGGATCCGGTTTGCCGGCGGCGAACAACGCCGCTGGCTGGTCGCCCGTAACCACCTTCATGGGTATCAGATATTTGCCCAGGATGATGTGGCCGTATGCAAATCGGTTGGGTACGCAACGTGGCAGTATGCTTGCCGGAACCTGGAATAATGCCAGCAATTCTGGCGACCATTCCCGCTGCCGGTAGTCCCAAAGCAAGGTGCGCGAAGCATTCACCGGATCGGCCAGAAATGGCTTTTCGGCCAGCAGGTTGCCGAGCAGATAACTCGCAAGCGGGCCGGATGCCAGCCGTCCGCGCGCAAGGGCGCGTTGCACCGGCTTCAGATGCTCAAGGCACCAGGCGATTTTTGAAGCTCCGTAATGTGGGGAAAGTACCAGGCCGCTAAGAGTGTGCACGCGCTTTTGTCGGCTGGAAAGTCTGGCCAGTTGCTGAGCTGCGCGCCGATCCTGCCAGGAAATCACCGGGGACAGAGGCTTTCCGGTTTGGCGGTCCCAGCATACGATCGTGGATCGCTGGGTTGCGAGACCGGCGCATTGGATGTGCATGCAGCGTTTGCCCAATTGCCGTGCCACAGCCTTGCATGTTCTGCGTATGGAGTTGAGCAGCGCCTCCGGGTCGTGTTCAACCCGGTCCGGTGCAGGATGCCGCGTGGCTATACGCGCCTCCGCCGAAGCCTGCTGCCTGCCATTTGCATCGATCACCGTCGCACGGCTGGCATGTCCACCTTGATCCAGCAGGAGAAACAACGGCGTTTTGCCTGGCACCGGCCTGACTCCCGAATGATTCCGCCTAATTTTGCGGCTCCAGCACCAGACTGCGTGTGTCCGCCAGCCGTCGACGGGATGGCAAGGACTGCTTGATCCTGTTAAGCGCGCGCTCGGCATCGGCCCGATAGGAAGTGAGCTTGCCGCCATACACAGCCAGCATTCTGGGCTGGAATTCACGCTCGGTGGCATACAGGATTTCACGGGAACGGCGGAAGATACCGGATTTTCCCGCCGGTAGAACCCTAATACCGGCAAAGCTGGAACTGATTTTGACCGTGGCCCGCGGAAAATAACGTTGCACGACCGCCAAAAGATATTGCTGCTCGCTGTCCAGGGGACTGGCCTGTGCCGGATCGCTGCCTGTGAACGGCGTTTCCGTGGTGCCTACCAAAGTGGTGCCGTTATGCCAGGGCATGATGAATACCGCGCGACCGTCCTGGGGTGCCTCCACGTAATAAATGCTGTCGACCACCGCAGCATCGAGAATGACATGGGAACCCTGGATAAGCTCGATATCCGGGCGCGCTGGCTGCGGATGGATGCGCGCGGCTACTTGGTTGACCCACGGGCCGGCTGCGTTGACCAGCACACGTGCCCGCGCGCTGCTGGATACTCCATTGTCATGAAAATGAATTTCACAACCATGTTCGTCGAGCCGTGCCTCTTCAAACCGGGCGGGCATAAAAAGCCGGGCGCCGAGAATTTCTGCCGAACGCATGACCGCGCGGGTGAGGGCGGCATCGTCGGTTTGCGCATCCCAATATTGATATACGGCCTGCAAGCCGTCCTGGCTGAGCCCGTCGAGTCCGTCCCATTGGCTGCGCATAACTCTGTGGAAGCGGGCATGGGCATGCAAGCCACCGAGCAACGCGTACAGGCTCAATCCGGCGCATACCTCCCATGACGAACGGCGGGTCTGGCGGTACACAGGGATGTAAAACGGCGTCAGTTTCACCAATCTGGGTGCGATACGCAGCAACAACTCCCTTTCGCGCAGGCATTCGCGCACCAGCCGCACATCAAATTGCTCAAGATAGCGCAGACCGCCATGAATCAGTTTGCTTGAGCGGCTGGATGTACCGGCTGCGACGGCCTGTTGTTCCAGAACCATGACGCGATAGCCGCCAGCTGCCGCCGCCTGGGCGATTCCAGCGCCGTGAATACCCGCGCCGATGACCGCCAGATCGTATTCCGTGTTCACGCAGGTGAGAATCCAGGCGCCTGCAGCATGCCGCCGATGTCATTGGTTTCGACGAAACTCGCACCCTGCTCCGCCAGTTGCAGTGCCCGCCGCGGATCCTGGGTTTCGTAAACCGCCCACTCCCATGAGCCCGGCATCGATTTGTGCACATCGGCAAACATTTCATCGCTGGTAAACAGGTAATCGGGTTTTAGCGCCTGCACTACGCGCAGAGCCTCGGATGTATATTCTTCGGTGGCCCAGCCGATGGTGATTGCTCCATGAGCGCGCGCCAGGCCAAGGCAAACGTGATCGAATGAAATGATGGTGCAGCGTTGCATGAGGCCCTGGCAAACTTCCAATACTTGCCGTACCACTGTGTCCCTGCCGAAATGCCGCAGGCTTTGGCGCTTGATTTCCGCAAACAGGTGCACCTGTGGCTGGGTTTCCAGCCAGGTGATCAATGCATGAAGTGTGGGAAGTTTAGCCTCAGTGTACTTGCCGCCAAACCTGCGGCGTTCACCGACTGTGATTGAGGACAGTTCCGCGGCGCTCATCTCGGTGATGCTCCGGTTAATGCCTGCCGTACGCGCCAGCGATTCGTCGTGGGCTACAAATGGAGTGCAATCGGAAGACAGCTGGATGTCGCATTCAAGCCAGCGAGCGCCTTGTTGTGCCGCGGCGGCAAAGCCTTCGACCGTATTTTCCGGATAACGCGCCGGCCAGCCGCGATGGCCAACCAGCCTGGGGATTTTTGTTGGCAACGTAAATCGTCCCGGTAGGATATTGCCTTATTCGTATCTTAACGCTTCTATAGGGTCAAGCGCCGCTGCCTTGGCGGCAGGGGTGATGCCGAAAATCACACCGACACCCGCGGAGAACGCGAATGCCAGTACCACCGCCCACCAGGGAACGAAAGAACTTCTAAACGCAGGCACCAGGTGCGCCACCAGCATACCGATGCCATAGCCCAACAGCAGCCCGATAACCCCGCCGATCAATGCGATGATCACCGCTTCAATCAGGAACTGCAGCAGGATGTCGCTGCGGCGTGCACCCAGGCTCTTGTAAATGCCGATTTCACGGGTACGTTCGGTGACCGACACCAGCATGATGTTCATTATGCCTATGCCGCCCACCAGCAGTGCAATCGCCACGATGCCGCCAAGTATGTAGGTAATGGCATTCAGCACGGTGGTGAAGTTGCCTAATAATTGCGCCGGGGTCTGCACCTTGAAGTCGTTGTCCTGCCCCGGCTTCAGGTGGTGGTTGCGACGCAGGATCTGCGTGATCCTGGCGGTAACCTCATCCAGGTGCTTGATATCGTTCACCTTCAGCTGGATCACGATATCCGGTATGACGGCTGCCCCCAGCAGGCTGTGGGCTGTACCGTAGGGGATAATCACCTGGTTGTCCTGATCGAAGCCGAGAATCTGGCCCAATGGATGCAGCACTCCCACAATCTTGAACCATTGACCGGATATCTGGATGAATTGTCCGATCGGGTCCTTGGGCATGTGCAATTTCTTGATCACGGTGACGCCGATCACGGCTACATGCCGGTGATGCAGATCGTCGTTTGGCGTAATGAAGCGACCACTGTCCGGATAGGAGCCGTTGTTGATGGCGTAATTCGGAGTCGAACCCAATACCTGGCTGTTGGTAGTGTGGTCGTGAAATTTTACCGGATCATAAAAACGGCCGACCGGCAGTATCGGACTGAGTCCGCTGATGCCGGTGACATCGTGCTGAATGCTGAGCAAATCGTCTGTGGTTACCTTGGCAGTCTTGCCTGCGAGCCGGTCCTTGCGCGGCAGGTAGGAATGGACCGTGAGGCTGTTGACTCCCAGGCCGTTGAACTCACTGGTGATGGAATTGCTGAAACCCTGGATCAACGAAACCACGGCAATCACCGCCATGACGCCGATGATGATGCCGAGCATGGTCAGAAAACTGCGCAATGCATGCGCGCGGATGGCCTGTATCGCGGAGCGCAGGCTTTCAAGCAGGTAATACATGCCAGCATTCCATTTTATTCATAACGCAGTGCATCGATTGGATTCAGGGAAGCGGCTTTTGCGGCCGGGGCGATGCCAAACAGCACACCGACGCCGCCCGAAAAACAAAATGCCAGTGCAATCGCCCACCAGGGCACGTGGGCGCCCAGGAACTGGGGAACCAGATGCGCCACCAGCATGCCGATACCGTAGCCCAGCAGCAGTCCTATTACGCCGCCGATGAGGGACAAAGTCACGGCTTCAATCAGGAACTGCAGCAGAATGTCGCTGCGGCGCGCTCCCAGGCTTTTACAAATGCCGATTTCGCGTGTGCGTTCCGTAACCGAAACCAGCATGATATTCATGATACCGATGCCGCCCACCAGCAGCGAAATGCCGACCACGCTCCCCAGCACCAGGGTGATCATGTTGAAAATCTTGTTAATGGTGGCTGTGATTTGTGCAGAGGTTTGCACCTCAAAATCATTTGCTTCGTCAGGTTTCAGATGATGCCTGCGACGCAGCAGTTGGGTGATCTGGCCAGCGACACTGTCGATGTCCTTGAGATTATTTACCTCAAGATCGATCTGGATGTCCACGTCGTTGGAAGCGCCCAACAGGCTGTGGGCCGTGCCATAGGGGATATAAATGCGGTCGTCCTGATCCTGACCGGCGATATTGCCAAGCTCCTTCAGTACTCCCACGATCTTGAACCATTGCCCGAACATTTCAATGAACTGTCCCACCGGATGTTTGGGCAGGTTAAGATCCGCAAGCAGTGTGTGCCCGATTACCGCCACGCGCCGATGACCGATATCGTCACTGGGCGTGAGGTAACGTCCCATTACAGGGTAGAAGGGACTATTTTCAGCATGTGAGGAAGTGGTGCCGTAAATACCGGAGTAGGCGACCTGGTCGCCATATTGAACTGCGCCGGAACCATTGCCGGCTAGATAAAGTACCGGCGTGATCTTACTGATGCCTGCGATCTGATGTTGTATGGCCTGCATGTCGCCCGGACTGATCCGTACCACCTTGCCAGCAAGGTATTCGTCCTGGGTTTCATTCGACGTGATGAGCAGGCCATTGACGCCCATGTTGGAAAATATGGAGGTGATGGAATGGCTGAATCCCTGGATCAGTGAAACCACCGCGATCACCGACATCACCGCGATGATGATGCCCAGAGTGGTCAGGAAGCTGCGCAGGGCATGCGCGCGAATGGCCTGGAATGCGGAACGCAGGCTTTCCAGCAGGCTATACACGGCTTGCGGCGTCCTGGGTTTTAGCCGCGGCTGCACTGACGGTGTCGCTTTGAATCTGTCCGTCCATAAGCCGGATGACACGCTGGCAATGATTGGCGATATTCTGGTCGTGGGTTACCACAATAATCGTGTGACCCTGTCGGTGCAGCGCGTCGAACATGGCCATGACGTCGCGGCTGGTGCTGGAATCCAGGTTGCCGGTGGGTTCGTCGGCCAGCAGGATCGTGGGTTTTCCCACCAGTGCGCGGGCAATGGCCACACGCTGCCGCTGGCCGCCGGACAGCTGGTTGGGGAGATGCTGCAGACGGTCGCCCAGGCCTACGCTTTGCAGTGCCGCCGTAGCCATCTGCTTGCGCTCGCTGAATGAAACACCACGGTAAATCAACGGCTGCATGACGTTGTGCAGGGCATTTGCCCGCCCCAGAAGGTTGAAGTTCTGGAAGATGAAGCCGATTTCACGGTTGCGGATATGGGCCAGGGCATTGTCATCCAGTTGTGCTACCGGCGTGCCGTTCAGGATGTATTCCCCGCTGCTGGGTTTGTCCAGACAGCCCACGATGTTCATGAGCGTGGATTTGCCGGAACCCGATGGCCCGATGAATGCTACATACTCATTGGCGCGGATCGAAAGATTTACCTCCTTGAGCGCGTCCAGAATCGCTTCGCCCATCACATACTGCTTGCTGATGTGATGCAGCTCCAAGATCGGTTTTGGGCTCATGTGCTGCTCTTGGCAGACTTGTGTTGTTCATCCGGAAGCACAGAAATCGACGCACCATCACTCAAGGCGTGCAGCGTCGTGTACGGACCGGTTATTACCGTATCGCCGGCTTTGAGACCGGAGAGCACTTCCTGATAGGTATCACTGGAGACACCAGTGGTTACATCAATCTTATAAGCCTTGCCGCCACGCATGACATAGACGTAGGCGCCGGTTGTGGGCTCCAGGCTTTTGGAGTTGGGATTGTTTTCATAAAGTACCGCCTGCAGCGGTACGGCGATTGCATTCGGTGTGCTCTGGGTAAAGATTTCGGCGCGGCAGCTCATGCCGGGCCGCACGCGCGGCAGTTTTTGGTCGGTGAGCCCGATTTTCACCTCGAAGGTCACGCCTTGCTGGGCAGCCTGGGTCGTGGTCGATGTGCTGTTATCGGTCACAGAAGCCGCGATGAACTGCACTTTGCCGTGAAATGTGTCATTCGGATAGGAGACCGCATTGATGTTGGCTTCCTCATTCAATTTCACATTGGCGATGTCAGCCTCGTCCACCTGCACATCCGCCTGAACCTCGCTGGGATCTGCGATTTCCATCAGTGTTGAACCGGGGATATTGGTGCCGGTAATCACGGTCTCTCCGACTTTTACCGGCAGGTTGGTCACCATGCCGTTGATCGGCGAGAGGATCACGGTCTTGGACAGGTTTTGCTGCGCCTGGCTGAGTTGTGCCTGGGCGATGCGCAGTGATTCGACCTGTGAATCCAGCTGTACTTTAGCGATGGCCAGCTGATTGGCCAGCTGATCGAAGGTGTTGGCGTCCACCAGGTGCTGTTTGTAGAGCGCATGCTGGCGGTTGTATTGCAGCTGCAGATTGGAAATGGTGAGTTTTTGCGTGTCGATTGCCAGCTGCGCCTGCTGCACGCCAGCTTTGGCCTGATCCACGGCCGCCGCATACAGTTCCGGATCAAGGCGCAGCACCACCTGGCCGGCCTTGACCATCTGGCCTTCCACTACCGGAATCTGGCTGATCTTGCCGATGACTTCCGGCTTCAACTCCACCGGATTGATGTAGATGAGTTGCCCGGACGCCAGGATGGAACTGCGGATGGTGCGGGTTTCGACTTTGGCGATGGTGACTTTCTGGGTATCGCCGCCGCGAACCAGCCGGCTGACGACCACCAGCAGGATGATGCCAGCGACAATTGCCAGGGTGATCCAGAGCTTACGCTTCTGCCGCATGGCGGCCTCCATATTGTGTCAGTGTTATACCTTAGTATAACACCTGGATTCAGGGATGCAACTGCCAGCACCTGGTTCCTGCGGCAATCGAACCTGGATTACGTTACCGCTGTTACGCGAGTTTGATGATGATGATCAGCGCGTAAATGATCACCCAAGGTGCCAGCACGATGATGGTGGATTTTCCCAGACGCAGTTTATTCCACTGGGCAAATCCAAAAATCATCAGCGCCAGTATCCAGAAGGTGGTCAGGTGCAGGCTTGCCGCCACCCCCATCATGTGGTTGTTCAAGGGCAGGTGAAACAGCAGGGTGTTGAGAGAGGTGATGTCCAGCGTGTAATAGGTGACTTGATGGCTGGAAAACAGATAGGTAATGCCGCTTGCAATGGTGCTCAGTATCATCGGGAAGCCGGTCCAGACGCTGAAGTTAAACCACCTGCCGTAGGACTGCTCCTCGTAGCCGCCGATTTTGCTCACCAAAAACAGGTACAGGGCTTGCAAAAGAGACAGGGCAATTATTGAGATAGGTATAAAAACCGCACTGCCGACAATAAAACGGGTGCGGGTGAAATTCTGGCGTATCTGTTCCAGCTGATCGCTGCTGTATTTGTCTCCCAAGGCTGCGGTCATCTGATTGGCAAGCCAGCCTATATCCACGGTGGCGTAATACCAGACGGTGAACGCGATGATCAAAACGGTGCTGATAATCAGGGGATATAAAAACCAGGAGATGTGCGTGCGGATATCCTGGAGTGCGGTTTTTGGCTCAACAAAAATATTGCCGAGACTAGCGAGTGCCTGGTTATTCATTGCATTAACCCCTGGTTATGTTGATATAAACAAACTGGCTGATGCCGGCTGACAGGTATCCAAGCGATAATTCTCCGGCAATTTTGCCGAACTTCAAAGTATCCGCCGGGTTTACTGGCGTACTGGCTTACAGAATGAGGAGTTTAAGGGTTGGCGAAAGGCATGCTATAGCCGGCCACCAGCTGATTCCGCAGCCGGCGGTGCATGCTCCAAAAACCACGCGCCCCCGGTCTTTGTAAGGACCAGGGGCGCGAAGTGTTTTTATTGAGGCTGGGAAATTACCACCGGCCGCCGCGGGCGCCACCGGGCCCGCCTTGGCGAGGTTGCCTTTCCTGCGCTTCATTCACGCGCAGCGGGCGTCCCCCCATATCCTTGCCGTTCAGTTCTTGGATAGCTTTCTGTGCCGCGTTCTGGTCCATTTCCACGAAACCAAAACCGCGGGGACGGCCGGTTTCACGGTCAGCGATCAGTTTCACCGAATGCACGGCTCCGAACGCTTCAAACTTGGCACGAACTTCTTCTTCGGAAGCGGTAAAGGGCAGATTGCCCACATAAATTGACGTCATACTCTTTATTCACTCTGCTGTAACTGATGAAAACCACGGCTGCCGGTCTTGAAACCTGCATCCGTGATACTGCCTGACAGCTTGTATGCCTGCTTGCAGCATCCCCATCCGTGCCATCGCACGGTAAAGTCGCTACTTGCGGGCGGCAGCTGCCTTATTGTTCGTTACATGATCACTTAATTTGCGGCGAGCCGGGTGGAAACACCAAAGAACGTCGGCAGGTCTGTGACTGGTCACGAACGGGGGCGAGAGCTTACGCCAGTTAATTGAACCTGTCCAATAGCCGGAAGGGGATAAATTCCAGAAAAAACATCACCCTGCGACCCGAGGGGGCTGCCCCACGGGGTATAATACCCCGGCGTTTACCCCCGGTTTATCCCGCCGTGATCGAAAAACTCCGCAATATCGCCATCATTGCCCATGTGGATCATGGCAAGACCACCCTCGTGGACCAGCTGCTCAGGCAGTCCGGCACCCTGGATGCGCGTACAGTCCTGCCCGAGCGGGTCATGGATTCCAATGACCTGGAGCGCGAGCGGGGCATCACTATCCTGGCAAAAAACACCGCCATCCGCTGGAATGGCTACCGCATCAATATCGTGGACACACCGGGGCATGCGGATTTTGGCGGCGAAGTGGAACGCGTATTGTCCATGGTGGATTCCGTGTTGCTGCTGGTGGACGCTGTGGATGGCCCAATGCCGCAGACCCGCTTCGTCACCCAGAAGGCCTTCGCCCACGGCCTACGGCCCATTGTGGTGATCAACAAGATTGATCGGGATGGCGCGCGGCCCCACTGGGTCCTTGACCAGACTTTCGACCTGTTTGACAAGCTCGGGGCATCCGACCAGCAGCTGGACTTCCCGGTGATCTACGCCTCGGCCTTGCAGGGCCACGCGACCCATGACCTGGTACACCCGGGCAGGGACATGACTGCGCTGTTCGAAACCATTGTCGAGTTCACGCCACCGCCGGCGGTGGATCTGGACGGCCCATTCCAGATGCAGGTGAGTTCACTGGATTATTCCAGTTACGTGGGCGCCATCGGCATTGGCCGCATTGCCCGCGGATCCCTGGCGCGCAACAGCAGCGTGGCGGTGATCGGCCACGACGGCCTGGTGCGGCAGGAGCGGGTGCTGCAGGTATTCGGCTTTCTGGGCTTGCAGCGTGTTGAAGTGCAGGAAGCCAAGGCCGGAGACATCGTGGCATTTACCGGTATTTCGGCGCCACGCATCTCCGATACCTTATGTGATCCCGAGCATGTGGAATCGCTGCCATCCCTGAGCGTGGATGCGCCCACCATCAGCATGACGTTTGAAACCAACAATTCCCCTTTTGCCGGCCAGGATGGCAGGTTTCTCACCAGCCGCCAGGTGCGTGAACGCCTGTACCGTGAAGCCCTGCATAACGTGGCGCTGCAAGTGGAAGATACCGCAGACCCTGAAAAATTCCGGATTTCGGGGCGCGGAGAATTGCATTTATCCATCCTCTTGGAAACCATGCGTCGCGAAGGTTATGAGATCGCCGTGTCACGTCCGCAGGTCATCGATCGTCAGGTGGAAGGCGTGCGCCATGAGCCTTTTGAGATGCTCTCGGTGGACATCGAGGAGCGCCACCGTGGGAACCTGATGGAAGCCCTGGGAGCACGCGGCGGCGATCTCCAGGACATGCGACTGGATGGTCGCGGGCGAGTGCGCCTGGATTACCGCATTCCGGCGCGCGGACTGATCGGATTTCAGACCGAATTCCGCACGCTGACCTCCGGCACCGGATTGCTGCATCATGTGTTTGATGGCTACCGTGCCGCCAGCCAGACCGCAACCCGCCCGCGAGCCAACGGCGCCATGATTTCCAATGCCACCGGCAGGGCCGTGGCCTATGCCTTGTTCAATTTGCAGGAACGCGGAAGACTGCTGGTGGCCCCAGGTGACCCGGTGTACGAAGGCCAGATCGTCGGCATCCATGCGCGTGACAGCGATCTGACGGTGAATCCGCTGAAAACCAAGCAGCTCACCAACATCCGGGCCGCAGGCCGCGATGAAAACATCCTGCTGACGCCGGCCCTGCATTTCACCCTGGAACAGGCCATGGAATTCATCGGCAACGACGAACTGGTGGAAATCACACCGCGCAATATCCGTTTGCGCAAGCGATACCTGAGTGAGCTGGAGCGCAAGCGGGCATCGCGTAGCGTTGCCGTGGCCTGATCCCAGCGGTATGGGCCGGAAACAAGATGAGCGCTGATTTATACACACAGGCGTTGCAGCGGTTCCAGGAACTGTTCGCCCGTGCCCAGACCCTGGACATCCCCGAACCCGCAGCCATGAGCCTGGCTACTGCCGATGCGGACGGCCGGCCATCGGTGCGCACCGTGTTGCTAAAGGCTGTCGATCAACGCGGTTTTGTCTTTTATACCAACATGCGAAGCCGCAAGGGCTCGCAGCTGCTTGCCAATCCGCACGCCGCATTGTGCTTATTCTGGCAGCCGCTCATGGAACAGGCGCTGGTGGAAGGCGCGGTGCAGCCGGTCAGCGATGCAGAAGCGGATCAGTATTGGGCCACCCGCGAGCGCATGAGCCAGATCGGCGCCTGGGCATCCCAGCAATCCCAGCCATTGCCTGAACGGGCGGCACTGGAGAAGCGTTACGATGAATTCGAGCAGCAATTCTCTGGCCAGTCTGTGCCGCGTCCGCAATACTGGACCGGCTTTCGTCTACAGCCGGATCTGATCGAGTTCTGGAAATCACGGCCCGGGCGCCTGCATGAACGCGAACGCTACTTCAGCCAACAGGGACGCTGGCAATGGCAGCTTCTGTATCCCTGAGCACGTTCAGGATCATGCCGAAGACACGGGAGCATCGTCCGATTCCGGCCGCGTCACACCGGGTATGTGTGGCGCCCATGATGGACTATACCGACAGGCATTTCCGCTATTTGATCCGCCTCATGAGCCGGCATACCCGCCTGTATACCGAAATGCTGACCAGCGGTGCGCTGCTCAACGGCGATTCCCGCCGGCACTTGGCATTCCACAGCGCCGAACACCCGCTTGCCCTGCAGGTGGGAGGCAGCGACCCCGGCGAGCTGGCCCGCTGTACACGGCTGGCTGTCGATTACGGCTATGACGAAATCAACCTCAATGTGGGTTGTCCCAGCGAACGCGTGCAGTCGGGGCGTTTCGGTGCCTGCCTGATGACGGAGCCGATGCTGGTGGCGGATTGCGTGGCCGCCATGTCGGCTGCTGGCGGCATACCGGTTAGCGTTAAGACCCGCATCGGCGTGGACGAGCACGACAGCTACGCGCACCTGGCGGATTTTATACACACGGTGAGCACGGGCGGCTGCAACCTGTTCATTATTCACGCGCGCAAGGCCTGGCTGCACGGCCTTAGCCCCAAACAAAACCGCGAGTTGCCGCCGCTACAGTATGCGAATGTGCGGCGTCTCAAACAGGATTTTCCCAGTCTGACTATCGTGATCAACGGCGGAATCCAGACGCTGGAAGACATGCAATCGCATCTAAATTCACTGGATGGCGTGATGATCGGCCGCGAAGCCCTGGCCAATCCTTATCTGTTCGCACAGGTGGATCTTGCCTGTTTCGGCGAGCCCGGTTCGGTGCACTCACGCTCACAGCTGCTGGAGGACTGGCTGCCCTATGTTGAATCGCAGCTGCGTGCGGGTGTGCCGTTGGCGCGCATGAGCCGGCATGTGCTGGGCATATTTAAAGGCTGTCCGGGCGCACGCCGATGGCGGCGGATTTTGAGCGAAACTTGCACACTTCCTGAAGCAACTATCCAGAGCCTTGATGCTGCACTATCTGTCGTGCAGGAAAATGCATAGTGCATAGAGATTCAAGTACGCTGTATATTGCGATACACGTATGAGCGCAGCGTAAATCACTGCATGCAAAGGTCCGGGTGGGTCGATGCGCGTATTTGGTGCATAGGAAAGCGCATATATATTTTTATGCACGTTTATGTGGAATCGTAATGAGTTTGTCATTCGAATTTACCCGGGGATCGGCAAATAAAAAATCCGGACTCCTGATCTCACATGACCTCACGAGTCTGCATTGCAACAATCTCAGGTAAATGAATGGCTTATGTGAACTTTAGCGAAGGAGTTCACCAGCGTCGCGTAAACGCAACGATTTTTGCTTAACCATAAATCCTTTCATAAGCCGGTGGATTTCCTCATCAATCTAGCGCAGTAATCACTGTATCTGTTTATTTTTTATGAGATTTAATTTTTAAAGCCGTTTTTTATCACTCCAGCTGGCATAAACAGAAAATTATTTTTTGTCCCTTGACAGCGACAAGCTGAGTGCTACCCTCAAGGTACTAAGAAAAACCCTGCTGCCTCTCGGGGGAGTCAAGGCAACACGTTTTTGGGTAAGGCACCCGCTTGCGGGCGCCTTAGTGTTTTCCTTGCTGTTCGGGAGATGACACATGCTTCGTAAGATCTTGGGCCTAAAGGCCGCTTTCCTGAGTACCGCGTTCCTGATGCTGCTTTTATGCCTGCCACAGGCGCAGGCTGCAAACACTTCAGGTGCACATACCTATACCTCGTCGATTTACAGTAAGGCGGTGCCGGTGACAACCCCGGCTCTCCGTACCCTGCAACATACCAATTTGCCGTCGATCATGCGGGCGGTAATTGGTAACCGCAGTTACTCCCAACAGCAGATCGATCAGCTTCGCCAGAAGCTGATCGCTGGCGGCTATATCAAGCCGCCCAAGTCACCCTACCTGATCCCCCTCGGGAAGCTGAAACCCACTGGCGCCATGCCCCAGGGTGTCGTCAGCACCCGCCACTTGCAGTCACACATGGGCCAGCGCCTGAGCATCAGCACCGGCGTAGTGTTCCCCGGCATCGGCGTGTCCGACTCGCCGCCGGATTCCATCGGCTGCGCCCCGCCCGATACCGACGATGCCGTCGGCCATGACACCGCCATCGGCGGTGATGCAGTGGTCGAAATCGTGAACACCTGTGAAGGCCCCGGCGTGGGCTCCTTCAAGGTGTGGAATGCCAGCACCGGCGCCGTGATCCAGGGCACCACTTCCTTGGCAGGTATGTGGTCCTCCGGCAGCGGCTGCGACAACGGCGGCGGCGACAACCAGGTCCTGTACGACCAGTTCGCCCATGTCTGGCTGTTGTCCCAGTTCAACAACGCCTATACCGGTATCTGCCTCGCGGTCTCCAGCACCGATGACCCGACCGGCACCTACCATCTGTACAACATCGTCATGGATCCCAATGGCTTCACCGACTACCCGAAGGTGGGCATCTGGGTGACCGGCGATGCCAACACCGATTCCTACTTCGTGTCGGCCAACGACTTTCCGCCGGCGGCCTGCGGCAATTGCGTGGTCTACACGGCCGTGCAGCGCTCGGCAGCCCTCAGCGGCGGCACCGCCGGCGTGCTCACCGTCATCGGCCCTTCGTACACCACCGGCCTGGACTTCTCGGCCCTGCCGGCCGATGTGGACGGCCTCAACATGGCGCCCCTGGATGACCCCGAAATTTACATGGACTACATCAGCCCGTATTACTACGGCGGCAACACCTACGCCCTGGAACTGTGGCAGATGTCGGTGAACTGGAGCGCTAATAGCGCCAGTGTCACCGGCCCCACCGCGATCACGGTGGATCCGTTCGAGGACGGCGCTATTGGATGCGCGCCCCAGCCTTCGCCGGGCGAATGCCTGCCGACCCTGGGCGACCGCTTGATGTTCCGGCTGGCCTATCGCAACGGCTACACAGGCAACTCCGACCAGGTGCTGTTGGTCAACCACGCGGTGGTTGACACCAGCCAGAGTTCGAACCCCATCGGCATCGACTGGTATGAGCTCACCGCGCCCTCCGGCAGCACCAATGTGGGTGACTGGGCCATCGCCCAGCAGGCCTTGTATTCCCCGGCCGATGGCAATAGCCGCTTCATGGGCTCCATCTCCATGGACCATGTGGGCAACATCGGCCTTGGCTACACCATCTCGGGTCCTAGTGTGGATCCCTCGGTCGCGGTCACCGGACAGGACGTCGGCTCGCCCCCGGGGACCATGGATATACCTGAGAACATCCTGATCGCCGGCACCGGCGTGCAGGAGAGCACCGGCCGTTGGGGCGACTATTCCTCCATCATGGCCAGCGCCACCGATGACTGCACCTTCTGGACCGCCCAGGAGTACATCTCCAGTACCGGTTCCTTCCACTGGTCCACGGGCAATGGTTCGTTCAAGTTCACCAACTGCTCCATCGGACCGGAAGGCACCCTGGCCGGCACCATCACCGATGCCAACACTGGCAACCCGATTTCCGGTGCCGCGGTGACCCTCACCCCCGGAAACGATACCGCCGTCAGCAACAGCAGCGGCCAATACACCATGACCGTACCAGTGGGTACCTATGCAGCCGCGGCTTCAGCATTCGGCTACGTGACAGGCACGGCCTCGGGTCTGGGTATCACCCAGAACCAGACTCTGACCCAGGACTTCTCCCTGACTCCGGAGCCCTCGGCCACCATCTCGGGCAATGTCAATGACGCCACCCCGAGTGGCCATGCCTATGGCCTGTACAGCGAAGTCAAGGTGACCACGCCCAATTACGGCCAGGTGGCGGATGTCTGGACCAGCCCCACGGGCGCCTACAGCGTGTCCGTGCCGCAAGGTGCTGATTACACCCTGACCGCGACACCGTACCTGCCTGGCTATGTGGCGGGTACCGCCACGGTCACCAATTTGGGTGGCGACACCTCCCAGAATCTGGGCCCGACGGTGGGTTCGAGCTGCTCGGCTCCAGGCTATGGTTTCGTCAACGGTTTCGGCGAGAACTTTGACGGTGGGACTTTCCCGCCCACCGGCTGGACCGTGACCAATGACTACTCGGGTTCACCGATCCAGTGGGATACCAATGCCAACTGGAACGACCAGAACTACACCAACGGTACCGGCGTAGCGGCCACCGCCGACAGCAACAATGCTGCCAGCCTGTATGGCTACACCGGCAGCTACGACACCTCGCTGGAAACGCCGGAAATCCCGGTGGCCAGCCTGGGTCCCAACCCGGTGCTGTCGTTCTCCGTGAACTATCACGAATACAGCGGCAACGATGCCCTGGACGTGGATGTCAGCGGTGACGGTGGCACCACCTGGACCACCCTGGACCACATCACCACCAACTATGGAGCGCTGTACTCGACGCCGGGAGCCAATCTCCAGGTGCCGCTGACGATCCCCAATGGCGCGACGCAGATCATCCTGCGGTGGCGCTATTACAACCTGGTGAGCGGTTTTGACTGGTATGCGCAGATCGACAACGTGTCGGTCGGTGCGTGCACAGCCTTTGCCGGCGGACTGGTGTATGGCCAGGTGACGGACCAGAACACCGGCCTCGGCCTGAACGGCGCAGCGGTGTCCGATAGCAACTCGCCGGCCAACAGCACCACCACCTTCACCAACACGGCGGACCCGAACCTGCCGCCGGCGTATTACTTCCTGTTCAGCGACACCAATGCTGCGGACGTAATCACCGCCTCGTATTCGGGTTACACCAGCGGTACCGCCACCCTGAACGTGACCAATGACAGTGAAACCCAGCAGGATTTTGCCCTGGGCGCGCCCCAGTTCAGCATCAATCCGACGAAGTTTGCACTGCATGTCAGGGTCGGGACCCAGGCCATCCGCTACCTGACGATCAACAACACCGGTACCGGGGACGGTAACTACAGCTTCCTGACCTTCGACAACGCGCCTCCCTCCATGCCCACCGGTGGTGGAGCCCCGCTGAACTCGATCCACTGCCAGCATCTGGCGCCTGCGAGCTACGTGTTCCTGGCACAGACCAAGGGTGGTAGTGGCTTGGATGCCGGCTGCGGTATCCAGGACGGCATGACCCGCGGTGGGCCGAACGGCTCGGGCTGGACGGCCCTCAGCAACCTTCCCTATTCGATCATGGACGACGCCTCAGCCGAGGATGAAGGCACCGGGTTGCTGTACGACGTGGGTGGTTATGGCAGCTCCGGCGTGACCGCCAATGCCAACGTCTACGATCCAAGCACCGGCACCTGGACGGCCATTGCACCCATGCCGGCGGCCCTGGAAAAACCGGCTGCTGCCTTCATCGCCGGCAAGCTGTATGTGGCCGATGGCTGGACCGGTTCCGGTAATGCCTCCGGAGCCCTGTACGTCTATGACCCCAGCACCGGCGCCTGGACCACCGATGCAGCCAGCAATCCTGCTCCGGAAGGCGGTGGTGCGTCTGTGGCAGTGCTGAACAACCAGATGTACCTGATGGGCGGATGCCCCACGGGCTCCAGTTGTGGCGACACTCCGTTCGTGGCCTATAACCCGGCCACCGACAGCTGGACGCAGCTGGCACCGTATCCACACGCAAACTCTTGGGCGAGCTGCGGAGCGGTTGCAGGTGTCATCTACTGCGCAGGCGGTACCGCGGGCAGCACCGAGTATGCCGACGGCTACATGTATGACGCATCCAGCAACAGCTGGACGGCCATTGCTCCAATCCCGGTGTCATCCGGCGGCTTGTGGGCATCGGGCTACATCGGTAACTCCCTGGGCCTGTTTGTTTCAGGCGGCGTGACCGCGAACTTCTCAACGGTCACCAACCAGGGCTTCGTCTACACCCCGGGCACCAACAGCTGGAGCGCATTGCCGAACTCCAACTACACGGATTACCGTGGCGGCAGCGCCTGCGGCTTCTATAGGGTCGGTGGTTCCAGCGGTGGCTTCACACCCACGAACTACTTCGAAGTGTTGCCGGGTATCACACCCTGCGGTACTTCGCCGATTCCGTGGCTGTCCATTGAACCGCCCACAGGCACTGTGGCGGCGGGTAGCTCCGACCAGCTGAAGTTCCGCTTCCGCGGCGGCCCTGCCAGTGGTGTGAAACCCTTCACGGTTTCCCACGCCTACGTGGATCTCCAGGGCACGCCCTATGGCATGCAGATGATCAAGCTGCAGGTACATTGGGACCCGATGCCTGTGGATCTGTCCGTGGCTGCGACCCAGAGCCTGCCCACTGTGTATGTGGGTGGTATCGAGGTGTACACCGTAACCGTGACCAATAACCAGAAACCTGGACATGGTCCGGCCACGCAGATTGCACTGACCTATAATCTGCCGGCGGGAGCCAATCTGCTCAACACGCAGGGTTCCATGACCTGCAGCCTGGTGAGCGGCGTCTCAACCTGCGATTACACTGTCCTGTCCCAGGGGCAGTCGGTCAGTGAGACCTACTTCGTAGTACCGTCCATTGCAGGGACTTTGAACAGCACATTCTCAGTCACTTCAAGGATGCCGGACGACAATCCTGCCAATAACACCACTTCGATCTCTGCGAATGTGTTGGCAGTGGCACACGTGACCCTGAACTCCTTCACGGTCAACCATGCCAGCGTGCCTGTGGGTGGCCAGGTGACCTATAACCTGGGCGTTGGCAACCAGGGCCCTGGCAATGCCAAGGGAGTCAAGATCACGCTTCCGCTTCCGGCGAACATGAAGTTTACCGGCTCAAGCTCGGGCGCCTGCTCCAACAGCAAGGGCTTGGTGATCTGCAACCTCGGGTTGATGACGAAAGGCGGCAACTCCAACGTGAGCATCACGGCAACCGCGGTTGGCGCGGGAGCGGTGAACACGATGGCGACTGTCTCCAGCACCAGCCGCGATCCGAGCAACAGCAACCACTCGGGCATCGTGCACATCACTGTGAGCCCCACGGCCCAGCCGCCGTCACCGCGCGGAGGCAAGTAAGGACGCCATGAGTATGGTGAACTGCATCGCACACGAAGGGGGCGCTCGACTCCCCAGTACAGCGCACTAACTCAGCGTGCGATAAGTAAGCCCCGGCCGAAAGGCCGGGGTTTTTTTTTACCCGGAGCAGAACCTTAACCGGCGTTGATCTGCGGCCCTTCGGTGGCAGGCAGCGCCCACGGTAAAACCGGTACTTTCCCCAGTGCTTGCAGACGCTAGTATTCAGGCGCCCTCGGGGACTGTGGTGACTGATTCCATCTACGGGAATGCCTTCACCTACAATAGGCTGGAACCAATGTAATGGATGTATTTGAATGCCCAACCGCCGAAATAAAACGAAATTCAAGCTGACGCTTGCTCAAGCGCAGCGCGCCGACCGCTTTGCTCTTTATCAGCAGTCCGTCCAGGATGTGCGGTGCGAGGCCGAATTTCTGGAACGCATGTTCCGGAAAAGGCGCAGCCGGGCTGCCTTGTCCTTGCGCGAGGATTTCTGCGGTACCGCGCTATTAGCCTGTGAGTGGGTGCGCCGGGACCGCTTGCACACGGCAATCGGCGTGGATCTGGATCCAAGCGTGCTTGAGTGGGGCCGGCAGCATAATCTTACCAAACTAACGCCTTCACAGACCGGCAGACTGACGCTGCAACAGGCCGATGTGCTTGCTGCGGATGCTCCAGCAGTGGATATGCTGGTGGCGTTTAACTTCAGTTATTGGGTGTTTAAACAGCGGGCGCAGTTGCGGGCCTATTTTCAGGCGGTTCGCCACAGCCTGGTGCCGGATGGTTTGTTCTTGCTGGATGCTTACGGCGGTTATGACGCATTCCGGCAGATGAGCGAGCGCCAAAAATTCAGCCGATTCACCTACGTATGGGAACAGGCCGATTACGACCCGGTATCCGGGGATACAACTTGCCACATTCATTTTTCGTTTCCCGACGGTTCCAGGCTAAGGCGTGCTTTCACCTATCACTGGAGATTATGGACCTTGCCGGAAATCCGCGAGCTACTTGCGGAGGCCGGCTTCAGCCGGATCCAAGTGTATCTTGAAGGCTGGGACGAGAGCCGTGAAGAAGGCAACGGCGTGTTCGAGCCTGCGGAGCGGGGCGAGGCGGATGCAGCCTGGATTGCGTACCTCGCTGCAGAACCCTGATTCAAATGCGGCTTGCGGCGCAGCTACCAGGCTCTCCGGGGAGTTTTAATTCTGGGTTTTCATTCCAAGCAGGGTGGCCAGCTGCTGAAGATGAGCCAGATGGGTCGCGGCCTGGTCGGTTTGATTCAGGTCACCCGCGTCCAGATCCACGACTGCTTTTTGAGATGCAATCTGTTCGCGTAATTGTGCAGTCAGACGCGGAAACAGATAACTGTTGTAGGCGGCTTCTTGTTCGCTCGGGGACAGCGCTTTCCAGCGCTGCAGAAACTGCAACAGGCTGGCGTCACTCCAATCGTTGCCGCTCATGAAAGCGTGCAACAGGGCCGGACCTGAGTCAGGAATGGTTTGGCGAACCGTATTTTGTGTAATGGTTGCGCGGGAGTGCCGTTTCCAGGCTAAGGCGCCGATCGCGAGTGAGATTGCCAGCAACATTGCCGCAGACGACCATAGAAGATATGGCCGTTTGCGTCCGGCAGACGACAGCTCGCCATACTCAAGGTTTAATAAGCCGCTGGCAATGCCATCGACCAGCTTGCGTCGACGGGCGCGATATTCGTCAAAGCTCAGTTCACCAGAGGCATAATGGCGGGCAAGTTCGCGTATCGGTGATGGCTTCATTTATCCAGGTACCGCCCAACCCGGAAGCCGGTTAATGGATCAGCCGAACCATTGCTGGGCCGAACCAAATCCACGCCGCACTGCGATAATGGATCGCGGTAATCCCCGCCAACGGCTTCCAAGCCATCTGAACCCAGAACCCACTCTTGCGCGTTACCAACGTAATTCACCAGCCCCCAGATGTTCGGCCGCCCGGTTTCGATATTCACCATCGATAATCCTTTGATTACCTGGCCGGCCAAGGTAACCTGGCAATTGAAATCCTGGTTCGTGTCGGTGCCGCCGGCGCTGGCTGCGTAGCGGTACTGTATATAAGATGGAATGAAATAGCGCTCACTGCTGCGTTTGGAGAGCCAAGCCACGTAATTTCTGGCATCGGTGAACGGAATGTCAGTAGCCGGCATGTTGTTTTCGCCATTGAGCGGCTTGCATTGCCCGGTTGCGCGGCAATAGGCATTGATCTGGCCGACTGAGATTTCATATTTACCGATGGCAAACGGCTGTTTGAAACCGCCCCCGGCAGGGACTACCACCATGATCGGTCCTTGCAAGCCTTTGCCTAGGAAGTCATAGCAATCAGCGCGTCCCTGACGGCCGTAGCCAGCAAGTTCGACAGTGCAGGGTTGGCCCCCATTTGGGCTGATGACCTGCGCCTGGTTGTTGGCAAAATTCCGTTGATATTCAGCTTGGAACGCGGGGTTATCAACCCACAGGCGCATGGCCTCGGCCAGGTAGATTTTTGCCTGCTGGGACTGCCCGGCGCGCATGTATTCCTGATAGGCGACGAAATACCGATTGGCGTTAGCCTGCGCAGTCTGCAGTTGGGTGGCGAACTGATCCAGATCCTGGTTATTCGGTTCCGTCTCCTGGCCAATGGCCAGGTCGCCCTCGGCTTTTGACAATTCGTTTAATGCCATGGCCGTGCGGCCGAGTTTGGCATATTTGGAAATTACTGGAGCCGGGGGCAGTACAGTGTTGCGGATTACGACACTTTGAGGAAAGGCGGATTTGGCCGCAACCAGCAGGGCATTTGCCAGCACCAAATCCGTGGTTTTCAAGGCGACGATATGCGCCGCGATATTTCTGTACAGCTCGTCTGCAATTTGCAGGGGTTCACCGGGGAAAAGTTTTTGCACACTGGCGAGCTTGGTTTTTAACGCATCCATGCCTTGTGGTTGTATATTCACCGCCATGGACATTAAGTCATTGCGTTCCGCCTTTGCGGAGTAATCCTGCAGCGCTTTCTTCAGGCTATCCAATGGAGCATATTGCAGACCACCCTGGACTAGAGCAATCGCACCATGATAATCACCGATCGCCGCGCGTGCGTTGGCCAGGTTCAGGTAAGCGCCGGCATAGGCCTGCGGGGCGACCTGGGTGAGAAATTTATCATTGACCGGTAGGCGATTCTGGAGATTCAGGTAGGTCTTTCTGGCATCCGATATCTGGCCTGCATTCAGCTGAGTCTGAAACTGGTTTTCAAGCGCGATGATTTGCGCCATGCGCAGGCGCTCAGTCTGTTCCTGCTTGAAATTCTGCTGTGCATCAGCCAGGGCTTGATCGGCATGAGCAAATCCGGGTAATTGCGGCGCGTATTCCCTGCCGGTTGCAAGCAAATCAGAGGCCGCCAGAAAACGGTTTTGTTTGATCATTGCATTTGCCAGGTTAATGTAAGCCTTGGCGATGCTTTCACGGATTTCCTTGAACCATTGCATGTCCTCAGTCTGGAGCAGAGCCGCAGTATCCTGGGTAAGATTCAATAGACGCAGATCCCAGTCGCTATCGTATTTTGGACTGGCCAGAATTTTTTTAATGGCGGATCGATTGGAATCGGCTTTTGCCTGGGTTGAGCGGGTATCCGGAGAGGTAAAACCCGCATGCGTCTCTGCTTGCGTCAATGCGGTGCGCAACGTCACTAAATCGCCTATCGCAAGCAGATGCGAATAAACAGTCAGACTCTTTTCCATTGAGCCCCAGTTTTTGGCGGTGGTATCGTAATGCAGTGCAGCTTGCATGGCATGCATAAGTGAGCTATCCAGCTGCGCTAAAATGGGGTCGGCGGGGTTGAGTTTTGCCAATTCAAGCATGTAGGGTCGAATCTTGGCAAAATCCTCAAGGCTGTGAGCATTCGATACTGAAGGCTGCAGAAGTTTTTCAAGTTGGGAGATGCGGGGACCGTCCTGCTGTTCTTTCAGTGAACCCTGAATCTGATCCTGCAGGTTAAGCAGCTCGGGATCATCCGGCGCATAATCCAGGCCAACAACGAGTACGCTGTTTGCCTCGGCATAGTTTTTGGCAGTTACGTCCTTCTGTACCAGCTGTGCATAGCGGTTTATCAATCGTTCATCATGTAACAGGCTGTTATTGGGATCAGCAATTTTGAGTGTCTTGATGATGTCTGTAATGGAACCTTGCTTGCCAGGCATGATCTGATCATCTGCCAGACTCTGATTGAATTTTGTGGTGAGACTAGAGAGCAGGTTTGCCCTGCGTGTCTCGAGGCTGGCGCGTTCCTGTAGTAGCTCGGCGGAATCCGGGAAATAACTCGATGCTTTTGCTATCTCATCGAATGCTGCGGGATAGTTGTATTGGTCATGCGTATCGTCCACGAAAGCTTCGGCCTGAGACTCGAAATACTTGATGATTTTATCCTTGCCGTTTTCCAGGATGTAGCGCTGTGAGTCAGGATCATAATTGCTGATTAGTTTGAGAATTGACGGAATATCCACGTTGCCAGACTGGATTCTGGCAACAATGCTGTTGTTGCGATGTGCATTTATGAAGCTTTGTACCGGCCTGTAACCAAGCAGTATGAGTAAAACAAGAATCAATAGTGTAATGGGTCCGTATTGAAGTATGCGGTTTTTTCTTGGACGCAATTCGTCCCAGAATTTTTCAACGCTGGGAGTACGTTCGTCACGCGTAATCGTCAGGGCGTTCAGCAAAGCGCGATTTTGGCGCTTGGTAAGCTTGGCAATGGGAGCTGGCCGCAGGCCTTTTTCCAGTACTTTCGGTGCAGAAAGCTTATTGAAAGGATGCTTGCCCGTAAGCAATTCGTACGAAACACAGGCAAGCGCATAGATATCGTCCCGGGGATCCGGGTCATCACCCTCGAACATTTCCAGAGATGCGTATGCTGGAGTCAGCGCCCCCAGTTCGCTTGGATCGAATATCGTAGTCACGCCGGTGGCATCCCGTCGTGTTTTAGATGCACGTGCGATGCCGAAATCCAGGAGTTTGACGGTTCCTTCGGTTGTTATAAACGCATTGCCCGGCTTGAAATCAGAATGCACCAGGCCCTTGGAGTGTGCATAGGTAAGGCCGTCACACAATTGCTTGATCAGGCCCATGGCGTCTTTAACGGGCAGTCCGCCAGCAGGCAGGCGCTTGATATAGGATGAAAGTTCCTCGCCTTCCATCAGTTCCATGGTCAGATATATGGTGGTGCCGTCGCGATCAAAATCAAACACCGTTGCGATATTGGGATGCGCCAGCCGCTGGGCCTTACTGGCTTCCCGTTGCAGCGCCATGAACGCCTCGGGATGTTCCCTGAAATCTCCGGTGAGTGTCTTTACCGCAATAAACGGGTTTTTATCCTTGGCTTCCACTTTGAGAAGATCGCGTGCACGGAAGACTTTGCCCATGCCGCCTTCACCCAGTACGTTTACCAATTCGAAACGTTCCTTGAGTACTGCGCCAGTTCCTATCTTGTTTCCTATCTTGTTGGGTGGAGATGCGTCTTTCTTGACACGCTTAGAATCATGGCTTGTGCTGGTTGGTTTACTGGAATTGTCCGCGGAGGTCACGTCAGATGAAAATGGATCATACTCATCCGTTTTGGTGGATCCGGATTTTGCCGATTTTTGCGTGACAGTGGGGTCGCTGTCAGTACGGCTGGTTGTGTTCAGCATCACCGTTCGTTGTTCATAACCTGCGGAATCCGGCGCAGGCGCGCTGTTCAATGGCTCTGATAGCGTCTGCTGATCAGGCGTCGGAGAAGTGAGTGTGCGGTCAGTGTCGGTTTTTGTGGGTTCGAATGTTGACGTGGTAGTGGCAGGGCGGCCGTTAGTTTCGGACTGCGTGTCTGTTCGGGTAATTGTTACCGATGTTATCGTGCGGGAGTGCTCTTTGGCTTCAGTGGCAGATTGTTTATCGCCAAAAACCGCGTCAATTTGCTTGCGCAATGCCATCGCTGCCGGCTGCGAAAGCCCGGTTTTCGATGCCTTGTCCAGTGCTTCGTACAAAGTCCGTGGATCGCAGTCCGGTTGTTTGAGAGCTTTTTCAAGCCACGAACGCAAAGGGGCGAGAGGGATTTCGCCTTGCATTAGATCATCAAGCATTTTCTCGAAATCGGTCACGCACTCTCTCCGCAAGATGTATATGAGTACTGCAGTTATCCCTCGAATCGTACTGAAACTATTGTCACGTTATCATGCGCACCGCGTTCAAGTGCGAACATAATTAGCCGGTCTATCGCTTTTTCATCATTATTGAGTGTTTTGACTATCTCATCATCGCTAAGTTCTTTATACAGGCCATCACTGCATAACAGGAATATATCTTCTGCCTGAATTTTATACAGTTCCAGGTCCAGGAACAGGCTCGGCATTGCTCCAATGGCCCGCGTAATTCGGTTTGCTTGCGGATGCTCGGCTGCTTCTTCACGGGTAATCAGTCCACTCATGACCAGATCCTCCACCATGGCGTGATCTTGCGTCATCTGTTCGATGCTTCTACCGCGTATGCGGTAGAGCCTGCTATCGCCTGCCCACAGGCAGGCTGCATGTTGGCCACGTACAAAAAATGCCACTACGGTGCTGCCGATGGTGCGCTCCTTCTGCCGCATTGCGAGAGTCAGGAGTTTTCGGTTGGCCTCAATCAGGCGATCTTCGGCCATGTCCACCAGCGTACTTAAGCTTCCGTTGGCGGGTAATTGCGCCAGTCGGTCAACCACCAGCTGGCTGGCAACGTCACCCCCCGCATGCCCGCCCATTCCATCGGCAACTGCCCAAACTCCCAGATCCGGCCGGTCCAGGAATGCATCCTCGTTCATCTTGCGGACCGCGCCTACGTTGGTTATTCCATAGGAACGCCAGTGCAATTTAGCGCGGGGTTTTTTCATGGGTGTTAAACGCCATTTATACACCTATATATAGCCACGACCGTGGATCGGAACCGGGGCATTCATAATGGGTACCACCCGGTTCCCGATGACTGGAATATAATTTGAAATCAGTCGCGTAAATTGCTGGCATGCATACCGCCAGTCCTTTCGATCCACTGCCTATATTACATAATTGTTGCAAACGCTGGGGAGCCAAGTTAGTCTTATGACCCATCAATCAGCTGTCGGATGCAGGGTCTTTGGTGTGCAAGGATCTGCTGGCGGAAGACTGCCTTTGTTCCAGGCATAGTACGGCTGACCGCTCAAGTCGCAAGGCCGGTACCCATGAAAATAGGTCTTAAATGATAACCCGCCGTTTGCAGTTGTTTGGTCATGCCTGGCACAGGACTGTTCTGTTACTGCTGGGCTTAGTACTCCCCGCATTCACGCTGTTGGCGGCGCCGCCACCCATTCCACCGCCCCTGCCTGGAGGTGCAAGCCCCGGTGGCGCGCAGCCAGTAGTGCCTCCGCCAATTTTGCCTTTGCCGGAAACCAATCTTCAAATCAATATACCCCCCGCGTCGGAACGCCCCTTGCAGGTTAATCAGGGCGTCCGCGTGTTTGTCCGAAAATTCCAGATCACCGGTGTAATTGGCGACCGGCGTGCAGGAATTATACCAGCTGATATTCAGAGCGCGGTGGATAAACGCTTTGCGCAGATTAATGCCCTGGTAAATAAGCAACGCGAGGCCGCACAACATCTCGGCGAGCATGGTACAGCGGGACTGACGAAGGATAAACAAAAGCAGTTGACAGAGTTCATGCAGGCACTGCCTAAAACGGAGTCACAGCCAGACAGACAAAAAGCATACCAGTCTTATATGGAAAAATTGCAACAGCAGCGTTTGCAGCAACTACAGGGACTGACTATCGGCCAGCTGCAGCAAATCGCTGATGTTGTGACCAAGTATTATCATGACCGGGGATATTTTCTAGCACGCGCCATTATACCCACGCAGGAAGTAAACAACGGGATTATCACCATTCGTGTATTGGAGGGCAGACTAGAAAAAGTGGTACCCACGGGCAACAAAATGTATTCAGACAGCGTGCTGACCAAACCTTTCAAACCATTGGTTGGAGATTTGGTATCTGTACGAAAAACAGAGGATGCTCTGCTTACGCTTACTCAATATCCGGGGTTAAGCGCATTTGGTGTATTTAAGCCGGGTGATTATGTCGGTACAACAGACTTGGTAATCAACGTACAGAAAGAACGTAACTACGATGCTAATGTGCGGGCCGATAATGAAGGTACTCAATATACCGGACGTAATCGCTTAATTGGCACGGTCGACTGGAACAACCCAACCGGCGACGCGGATTTGCTCAGGATCCAGGCGCTCAAGGCCTTTAATCCGGATAATTCAATTTTTGGCGACATCCATTATGAACATCCATTTTTTGACCCGAACAATACCATCGCCATGGATGTCAGCCGTAACTCATTTGATGTCAGCGGATCTGGGATCGCTTCTGGAACACTTGGCGGCATATCCAAGATCGCAACGCTTTCACTGCAACGCGCTTTTCAACGTTCGCGCGAGCAAAGCGTAATTGGAACAATTGATCTTACCCGCCAACGTGCCGATACCCAGTTTCTTGGCCAGAACATATCGCAGGATGATGATGCCATTCTTGGGCTTCAGCTTAACTATGATTCAATCGATTCTTCACTTGGGATAATTAACACCGCCTATATAAGACTGGAGCGCGGTCTGCCAGGCATATTGGGTGTGCCCAGCAATTCGGATGTTTTGAACCAAAAGGTAACGCCGCCGCCAAGCCGATTTGGAAGAAACGGTCAACCGGCTTTACCGGAGTTTACTGTCTTGATTCTCAATTACCAACTATTCAAAAGCTTTCCTGAGAATCAATCTTTGCTGTTGCGCTTGAATGGGCAGTATTCTCCGGACATGTTGACATCACTTAATCAGTTTGTGATCGGCGGTGTAGACAGCGTACGCGCGGTTCCAACATCGCAGTTTCTTACCGATAAGGGGATATTTGGTTCGATTGAATACAGCGTGCGGGCACCTGGTTTTGCAGACAAGCCCGCCTTCGGCGGATTCAATTGGGGTCAGGTACTGAGTTTCAAGATATTCAGTGATGCAGCAGTTGGGCTGTTAAACAATGCTGTTAATACCAGCACCGAACGAGTGGCAGTGGAAGGTAACGGCGTGGGAGTTGAGTTCACATGGCCCGGCAAATTTACTGCGAATGTTCAATGGGCGCACCTCAACGGCGGAGCTCGCCCTGGTGTATCACCCTCTGATCCCACGGCAATCCCTGACGCCACCCAGATCTGGGCGGACATCACCTTCACATTTTGATTTTTTGGCCGGAATGCAGGTTACGTTCGTCGCCCAAACAGCTACGTTTGTCGGCATAAATAATTGCCCCTGAATTCGCTAAACTAATTTTCAATTATATCAATCAGTTACATGAATCATGCTGGTAGACAGGGAATGGCTGCTGTTCGAGCAGGTTCGCTGGCAACAACCTGTTAAAATTTATTTAACGATATATCGGACTCGGCTGTTGGCAAACGGGGTGCGACATCTGATGGGAGCGGGAACACCATTGACGGCGGAGGCAAGCGCTGGGGCTGCGTGCAGGCGGCATCATGGGCTTGTCGGGCTGTTCATGGTGCTGACGCTGGCAATCTCGGCGGGCGCCAACGCCGGTCCACAAGGCGGCAAAGTTGTGGCCGGACAGGGACAAATCGGCACTCCCAACCCCACCACAACCGTCATCAACCAGCAGTCCAATCGCATGGTGATCGACTGGTCAAGTTTCAATCTTGCCGCGAATGAAACCGTGCAGTTCATACAGCCGTCGGTGAGCGCGGCTGCGCTCAACCGTATTCTTGACCAGAATCCAAGCCTGATCCTCGGCAATATCATCGCCAACGGCCAGGTATTCCTTTTGAATCCTAACGGCATCGTATTCGGCAAGACCGCCACTGTGAACGTCGGTGGCTTGTTTGCCACCGGATTAAACATCAGCAACAACGATTTTATGAACGGCAACCTGAAGTTTGCCGCACCTGCAGGACAGGATGGTGGATACATCATCAATAACGGTGTATTGCAGGCTGTTGATGGCGGCAGCATAAATCTTATCGGCAGTAGCGTGGCAAATAACGGCATCATCATTGCCAACCTTGGTCAGGTAAACATGATCGGCGGATCCGCAGTCACCGTGGACTTCACCGGCGATGGTCTTATGCAGTTTCAGGTAAACGGCGCGGTACTGCACAAAATGGTAAATGCGGAATCCGGGGCCGTTGTCACAAATGCCGGCAGCATTGAAGCTCATGGCGGGACTGTCGTCATGACAGCGAATGTCGCAGAACAGGTTTTAATGCAGGCGGTAAATAACACCGGAGTGATCCAGGCGGGCGCAATCCAGAAGCGCAACGGACATATCTTCCTGACCACAATTGATCAGGGCAAAAGTGATCAGCAGCTCGCGCTCAAGTCAACGCCAACCGCCGGGGTAAATTCCGCCAGAACTGTCGAACCGGCTAGCGGCGTTCAAAATCAGGCCGGACATATATACCTGACTGGCATTGGCGGTGACGTGGTAAACAGCGGCACGCTGAATGCCAGTTCAGCAACTGGCAACGGCGGCAGCGTGATAATGAAGTCGACCGGCAGTACGGAGCTGCGAGGTCATGGCGCTATCGATGTGTCATCGAGCTTTGGTCAGGGAGGTACAGTTCAGCTGCTTGGCGAACAGGTCGGACTCTTCGGTCATTCCTCGATTACAGCGGATGGCGCCAGTGGGGGAGGTACTATTCTGGTTGGTGGTGATGCGCATGGTGCCGGAACCGTTCAGTTATCCGATGCAACGTTTGTCGCGCCCGGAGTCAGGATTTCCACTGATGCAACCATCAATGGCAATGGCGGCCATGTGGTTGTCTGGGGCACGCAATCGAATAATTTCTTCGGCACTATCAGTGCGCGTGGTGGCGCGCGAGGTGGAAGTGGTGGTTGGGTGGAAACTTCCGCTCATAACGGACTGAACGTGCAGGGTCATGTTGATGCTTCGGCGCCAAATGGATCCGCAGGTACCTGGCTGTTGGATCCCTATAACGTAACCATACAAACTGGGGGAAGTTCCTTTTCCAATCCATTTACCGCCAACGCAACTTCAACTATTGATCCAACCAACATCGATACTGCACTCACTGGCGGCACTAACGTATTCGTATTTACCAATACAGTGAGTAACGGTACGGATATAGGTAATATCACGGTTAATAGTCCGATCACCGCCAGTGGTGCCGGCTCCCTGTACCTGGAGGCGGTAGGCAGTGTATTGCTGAACGCCAATATCAGCAGCAATGGCACCAACCCACTCAATGTGTATCTGTGGGCGAATTATGGCGGCGTTGCAACGGGTACCAGTTATACCAGCAATGCAGCCTGCCCCACGTGCCAGGTGGTGATCGGTGATACTGCCGGTGCGGCAATAACCACCTCTGGCGGTATTGTGGACATACGTACCGGTGATGCCGCGAATACCGGAGGCTTGGCGCAAATCGGCGGAGGAGCAGCCGGCAGCATCATTACTGGCGGGGGTGGCGTGAGTATCTTTGCCAACGGTGTCACTTTCAACGGCACCGTCAACACTGGCAGTGGCAACCTGAACGTCACCAGCACTGGCGCCATCAGCCAGACGGGTGCTCTGACGATAGGCGGTACCTCGAGTTTCAGCGCCGGAGCCAATGCCATTACATTAAATAACGGCGGTAATAGCTTCACCGGTGCGGTATCCCTGAATAATTCGGGAGCCAACGCAGTATCCCTGA
>JAGWOR010000051.1 GCA_028870845.1 Gammaproteobacteria bacterium
TTACTGGGTCAGCGGCGGCTCCACGGGCCAGATGAGCAAGCTGAATTCCAGCCTGCGGAACGTGGATATCCAGAACACCCGCCGCATCGCCAGCTTCGGAGCCAAGTTCATTCCTCCCGAAAGCCATTGGCATTTTTCCGCGAACTTCCGGCGTGACACCCAGGACGGTAGCAATGCCTTGGGCAGCAATTTCGTTACCACCAGCAGCATCCTGCCTGCGTATTTCGATTACAGCACCAATCAGGTGCGTGCCACCGCTGCTTACAACCTCGAGAAATGGCAGGTGAGTTTTGGCTATTACGGGTCGTTCTTCCAGGATGCCAATGCAGCCGTCACCTGGGACAATCCGTTCACGCCGCTGGCGCCCGGGGCTGTCCAGGGTCAGATGGGGCAGCCGCCCAACAACAGTTTCAACGCCTTGACCTTCAGCGGTGCCTGGCAGATGTTTTCCAACACCCGCCTGATGGCCACCGGCTCGCTTGGCCACGGTACGCAGGATTCCACCTTCCTGTCATCCACCATCAATACCCAGCTGACGCCCGCGCCGCTGCCGCGCAGCAGCCTGGACGGGGTGATGGACACCATCAATTACGCCCTGCGGCTGTATTCCAGCCCGCTGCCGGATCTGAACCTGACCGCGGATTACACCGTCAACAAGCGCGACAACCACACGCCCGAGGCTTCCTACCAGCAGGTGATCACCGATACCTATCTTTCCGATTACGCCGTCAACATCCCCTACAGCTTCAATGACCAGCTGGGACGGCTGATCGCGGATTACAGCGTGCTAGCCAGTGTGCACCTGGAGGGCGGTCTTTCCTTTGACAACCAGGAAAGGGTGTACTCGGAAACCGCCAGCACCCAGACAAACTCCTACTGGGTGAATGTACGCGCCAATCCATTTTCTTCCATGACCGGCAGTCTGCAGTTCACCCATGAGCGCCGCTTTTCGCCGGACTACAATCCCGTGGACAACCTGTTCCTGCCGGAAAACCCGCTGATGCGGCAGTTCGACCTGGCCAACCGCACCCGCAACCAGTACCGGGGCCAGTTGAGCTACGCCATCAGCTCGCAGTGGAATGCCGGCGTGACCGCCGAGGACAATATAGACAACTATGATGCCTCCAGCATCGGCCTGACCCAGGCCAAGGACTTCAATTACACCCTGAGTGTGGTGTATACGCCGATTAAGACATTGAACTTCAACGGCTATTACACCCAGGAGCGCAACAGCTGGCGCCAGGCCAACAGCCAAACCTATTCAACCCCCAACTGGTACGGCGACTACGAGAACACCTTCCAAATGGCGGGCCTGAGCGCCGAGATGCGCGACATCAAGCCGGGCCTGGACGGCGGCGTGGATTTCAACTATTCCCTGGCTCGGGGCATGACCGCGGTGTACACCGGTGTTGCTTATCCGGCTTTCCCGAATATCACCATGCGCATGCAAAGCCTGTCGCTATACGCCAAGTACCGCTTCAATCCGAAATGGGCCATGAAATTCGCCTATCGCTTCGAGCGCTACCACACCACCGATTGGAGCCTCGATGGGGTGACGCCCAGCACCATCCCCAACGTGCTGGCGCTCGGGATCTACAGCCCGGATTACGTGGTGAACGTGATTTCAGTCATCACCCAGTACACGTTCTGATCGCGACACACTGGTGCAGGCCTCAACCCCGGCTGGATGCTCCCAGGCCAAAATAACGCGCGCTGATTTTGGCGATTTCGTCCAGATGAAAGTTGATGATATGCCGCGCCCAAAACAGCTCGCGCTTGTCACACACGGTCGAAATGCTGAAGCGCGAAATATCGCCCTTGAGGAGCGCCAGTGCCTGGGCGTTCCCGGCATCTGCACTGGCCGCATCCAGGCGTTCGCGCAACGCGCGTGCCGCCTGAACGCGCCGGGCTACGGCCCGGCCGCGGCGTTTTGACAGTCTTCCGTAGCGCATCTTCATGTCGTTGAGCTTCTCGGCGGCGTCATAGGTGGCGTCCACCAGTTCGCGCCGCGTCATCCACCGGGTTTCATAATTGAGGATTGATTCCCAGGTGGGCTGGATCAGCAACTGACGGTGCTCTTCCAGGCTGCGGGCGAACAGCCGGTAGCCGAAACGTTCCGGATCTTCGAAGCCGCGGCTGCCGGGGTCGATGAAAGGCCCCATGGGCGATATGAAGCACGACAGCCGCTGGTCCGTGGTCTTGAGCAGATGCTCACAGTAATCGATAGTTTGCAGCACCGAGGCATAGGTCTGGCGCGGCAGGCCGATCATGAAGAACACATCCAGCCGCGTGCAGTTGAGACGCAGTGTGCCACGCAGGAAATTTTCCATTTCCTCGTTGCTGTACAGCGGTTCGCCATCCTGGGCGCGGCGGATGGCATGATCATGGCTGTCGGGGCTGATCTCCACGCTCCAGTGGCGCACGCTGGCATCGATCCGGTGCACGAACTCCATGGGCGGCACGGTAAAGAACTCGAACACGACCTCGTTGGGCAGGTCCGCTTGCTTGAGACAGTCCAGCAGAGCCTCCGCATTCTTCCGACCGGTCTGCAGCAAGTCGCCCACCAGCAGGATGGGACCGCGGGACAAGCGGCCGATGGCCCGCATGTTTTCCACCACGCTGGCGGGGCTGCGGAACACCGGGTGCTGGCGTTTGGTCAGGCTTTTGCAGGTGGTCTGGGAACTGCCGCAGGTTACGCATTCGCTGGCGCAGCCCTTGGCAGTGAACACCGCGGTGATGGGATTCTCCCACCAGCCGTTGAAAGGCAACACGCTTTCCAGGTCGCGATGGCGGATCACCATCTGCACCATGAGGTCCGGGCGCAGGTCCACATAATCCAGGCTGTCCGGCACGAAGCTCATGGGGTTGACGCGCGGTTCGCCTCGGCTTTTCCAGGTCAGATTGGGGATGCTTTCCAGGGATTCGCCGCCGCGCAGCGCCATCAGCAGCCGGTACAGGGGTGGCTCGGTGCTGTCGCCGCGCAGCACGAAATCAACCTGTGGATAATTGATCAGCTCGTTATGGTAGTAGGTGGACGAAAGTCCGCCCATGATGACAGGTACGCCGGGGTGCACCTGTTTCACGATGCGCGCCACTTCCAGGGCGCCGTGCGCGTGCGGCAGCCAGTGCAGGCTGATGCCCACGGCCTTGGGCTGCAGCCGGGAAAGGAACCTGGTGGCATCGAAGCGCCGGTTGTTCATCATCTTGAGGGCCAGGTTGACGATGCGTACTTTCAGGCCCTTGGCCTGCAGGTAGCTGGATATGGTCAGGAATCCCAGAGGATACATTTCGAACACGGTGGAGGAGGGGATCACGTCGCTCACCGGACCATAGAGGATGGAGCGGTGGCGGAAGTCATACACGCTGGGTGCGTGCAGCAGCAGCAGATCAACGGGTGATTGTTTATTCCACATGCTGGATTGAGGGTCCGGCTGACAACAGGGTCATTCTATACCCGGTATCCACAACCACTCCGCCGGTAACAGGCGCCGGCATTTCGTGGCGTAATATTAAGAACACCCAGAGGGCGCGATGTGCGGCCTGGCGCACTTCCTGAAGTGTGCAGTGGGATTGCACCAGCCTGCCAAATGCATGGCCCAGCAAGGAGTTTCCGATGACCTCAGAATCATGGCTCATGGAATTGTTTAAATGTATCGACACCAGGAATGCCGACGGATTCGCCCGGTATCTGTCCGAAAATGTGGAATTCCGTTTTGGTAATTCCCCGGCGGTGACCGGCCGCGAGGCCGTGATGCAGGCAGTGGACGGTTTTTTCCTGAGCATAGGCGGGCTGCATCACGAGTTGATCCAGACTTGGTGTCAGGGTGACTCGGTCATTTGTCACGGAATAGTTACCTACACCCGAAAGGCTGGCAGCACACTGAGCGTGCCGTTCGCGAATATTTTCACCCTGACGGGCAAGCTAGTGTCCCGGTATCTGATATTCGTGGATATATCGGCGCTGTATTCCGCGGGCGGAGCATAAATTATTACAAGCGCATGCGGGCAAACGGTACGTTACTGCACAAAGATGCCAGGCGTTTCATGTCCAGAATGCGGATGTGATGGTAGTCTGACTCGATAATACTTTCCTGTTGCAGCCTGGATATGGTGCGGCTGACTGTCGCCGAGGCCAGGTGCAGATAGACGGCAATATCCCCCCGCGACATGGGCAGATTCAGCTCGCTTAAATCGTCACCAGTGCTAATCATTTCCTGGAAATGCGCCAGAAACGCCGCGATGCGTTCCTCGGCGCTGAAATTGCCCGATAGGAACATGTCACTGGCTAGTTTCTGTCCCACCATGTGCAGCAAGGTGGAAAGCAGCCTGGGAACCCGCTCCACCAGTTCGTTCAGCTGCACGGCGTTTAGCCTGCAAACCATGGAAGGCGACAGCGCCAGGGCATTGAACTGATGGGTGCCGGTGACGAAGCTGTGTTGGCCCAGCACCGCACCTGGCAGGCGGAAGCCCAGGATGTATTCCCGGCCCACCGGATCCACGCCGTAGAGCTTGAAACACCCCGACTGGACGATGTACAGGCTGGTGTTTGGATCGCCGGCCCGGTACAGGTGATCGCCGCGATGCAGCGGCCCCAAGGGGCGGATATACCTTTCCAGCTCGGGTATCTGGGCGATGCCGACGCTGCCGGGAAGGCATTCCTTGGACAGCCGGCAATGGCTGCAGGCAAATGCAGGTTTTTTATTCAGGGCATGTCCCATGCAATGCTCCAATCACCTGGAATGCAGACATGTGCCGTGGCGGCCGTCAGCACGGGCATTGATTACGGGCAAATCCTAACCTCAAGCCGCAGTGACTGGAATTGATCTATGTCAGCATTCCCGCCGATTGCCAGCATGCGCTTGCCCGCTTGATATACAGGCTTGCTGCCGCCAAACCCTGGTTTGCACGCGCTGTTGAGTGTCAACCAACCTGCTGGGTGGCGAAGGGAACGTTCATGCACAGACACTGCAGGCGCGGCAGATCCAGGAGTTGGATGTGATGCAGGTCGGTGGTTATGACACCGTTGCGCTCCAGCCGGGACAGGATCCGGCTCACCGTGGCGCTGGCCAGGTGCAGGAATACGGCAATGTCACCGCGTGTCATGGGCAGGTTGATTTCCCCGCTGGATGCGGACTTCTGCAGTTTTTCATGCAGATTCACCAGGAATGCAGTTACGCGTTCCTCGGCGGTGAAATTGCCCGACAGGAATACGCTATTGATCATTTCCTGCCCCACCTTGCGCAGGATGGACGGCATGAGTGTGGGTATCCGACCGATGATTTCCTGGAGGTGCGTATGGTCGATCTGGCAGATGACTGAAGTGCTCAGGGCCACTGCATTGAATTGATGCCTGCCGGTAAAGAAACCATGCAATCCGACTGTGTCACCCGGCAGGCGGAATCCCGGTATATATTCACGCCCGGCCTGATCCACGCCATACAGCTTCAAGCAGCCCGATTGGACGATCAGCAGACCACTGATGGGATCGCCCTCGCGGAACAGGTGCTGGCCACGATGCAAGGGGCCCAGGTGCCGTACATACAGTTCAAGATCGTGAATCAGTTTGAATTCGGTACTGCCAGGCAAACAGCCCTTGGATATTCCGCACAGGCCGCAGGTTCTCGCAGCAACAGCAGCAGATTTAACCAGCGCAGATTCCATCTGCAGAAACCTCCATATCAACCCATCATTACGACCGCGGATCCATGCTTTTGACTATATAAACACAAATTGCGGTTTTTTCAACTGTGGTTTTTACAATATATTCGTTGTCCGTAGAGCGTCATTGATTTAAGTCAATTACAGCATTGATTGCTGGTTTTCTGGTCACCCGGGTGCATTCTGTAACAGGCACCTGTATTGATGCCGTTTAGCTAAGGCATGCAACCGCAGCTTGTTGATGCAGTGTGGAGCCGACCAGGCTTGATGGGCTGGACCTGGTGGTTTCGAAACGGCCTCCGGTCAACATGGGATGATGACGCTGGCTGCCCCTGCAGGTCATGGAATCTGATCCAGGTCATGGTGTGACGCCTGCTGATGGCCTAATTTATCCGTGTAATAAGTGCAGTTTGCACCGGTAGCCAGGACAGGGTGCCGCAAGGGTGAATCGCCGATATGATTGAAGGGCCATGGTCTGGAAGGCAGGAGCGGCTTATGAAATGGATGGTCTTGACACTGGTGGTGATGATGGTTTCGGCGTGCTCCACATGGGAAACCCGTCAACACGCCAGCGAACTCTCGCAAATGCGCCAGGATGACGAAGCCTGTCTCGCCAAGGGCCGGCATTATCCGGATGCGGATTACATCAGCTGCCGTTACCAGTTGCAGAACGACCGGGCCTATTACGCCTGGAAATGCCTGCAAATGACCAAGTGTCCCCGCGGCCTGCCGAATGCATCCCCGCAGCCCATCACCCAGACGGAGGAATACAAGCCGCTGGATGAAGCGCGGTTCCACTGCTGGAAAGTAACCCAGTTCGGAGGCGACTATATCTATTGCGGGGTGAAGCAGGAACCGGAATGATCCGCGAGTTCCGCGTGCGCTGTTCATTAACGGTTTCCAATCCGGCGGCAGGCCCGGATAAAAGATGAGCATCCGCAATCTCCATTCGCTGCTCAAACCGCGAAGCGTGGCGCTGGTGGGCGCCAGCGATACGCCCGGCACTGTGGGCCGGGTGCTGGCCCGCAACCTGCTGGCATTCAGCGGAGAGCTGTATTTCATAAACCCGAAGCACAGCATGCTGTTCGGGCGCAACTGCTGGAAAGACGTGGCCTCGCTACCTGCGACGCCGGATCTGGCGGTGATTTGCACCCCGGCCGCCACGGCGCCGGACCTGATACGCGCCCTGGGTGAACGCGGCACGCACGCCGCCATTGTGGTTAGTGCGGGATTCGGCGAACTGGGTACCGCCGGCGTGGCCCTGCAACAGGCGTTGCTGGAAGCCGCCGGCTCCAGCACCCTGCGTATTGTCGGACCCAATTGCATCGGCATGCTGAATCCACCAGCCGCCCTGAACGCGAGCTTTACCCGCGATCCGGCCCTGCCGGGATCGCTGGCGTTCCTGACCCAGTCGGGGGCGCTGCTGACCTCGGTGCTGGACTGGTCGCGCTCGCGCGGCATCGGCTATTCCCATCTCATCTCCCTGGGCGACATGGCAGACGTGGATTTCGGCGACCTGCTGGATTACCTGGCCACCGACACCGATACCCAGGCCATCCTGATGTACATCGAGGGCATCCGCCAGGCGCGCAAGTTCATGTCGGCGGCGCGCGCTGCAGCGCGCGTCAAGCCGGTCATTGTGGTGAAAGGCGGCCGCCACGCGGAGGGCGCACGTGCTGCGGCCACCCACACGGGCGCCATGGCAGGCGCTGACCGGGTGTATGACGCCGCCATACGGCGCGCCGGTATGCTGCGGGTGCCGAATCTCGGGGCTTTGTTCGGCGCCACCAACATCCTGACGCTGGCGGAGCTTCCGCGCGGCAAGCGCCTGGCGATCCTGACCAACGGCGGCGGCATGGGCGTGCTGGCCACAGACGCCTTGTTGGACCGCGGCGGACAGCTGGCGGAGCTCAGCGCCCAAGCCCGTGCGCAGCTCGATGCGTGTCTGCCGCGCACCTGGTCCCACAACAATCCGGTGGATGTGGTGGGCGACGCCGACGGCGCGCGTTATGCGGCGGCCCTGGAAATCATGCTGGAAGACCCGGATATGGACGCGGTACTGGCGCTATATTGCCCAACCGGCGTCAGTGAACCGGAGGAAGTGGCCGGCGCGGTGATCGAGACCGCGCGCCGCTCCCGCAAGCCGCTGTTGACCAGCTGGATCGGCGGCAACGCGGTGCTGGGCGCACGCCAGCAGCTGACACGCGCGCGTTTGCCGAATTATGAGACGCCGGAAAGCGCGGTCCAGGCCTTCATGTATCTGGCTGACTATCGCCGCAACCAGGAGATGCTTACCCAGACACCGGCATCCCTGCCGCAGGCATTCGCGCCCGACACCGGCCGGGCGCGGACGCTTATTGCTCACGCGCTGGCTGAGGGCCGCGAATGGCTCACGGAGATCGAGTCCAAGCAGTTGCTTGAATGCTACGGCATCGCTACGGTGGCTACGCGTTTTGCCGCTGATCCCGCCGAAGCCGCGCAGCGCGCCCGGGAACTGCCACCGCCATACGTGTTGAAGATCGTATCGCCGCAGCTTTCCCACAAGTCGGAAATCGGCGGTGTAAGGCTGGATTTGGCGGACGCCGGCGCGGTAGCCGAGGCCGCCGAGCAGCTGCGCACCCGGCTGGCCGCGCAGCACCCGGATGTGAAGCTCCTGGGGTACGCGGTGCAAAGCATGGTGCGCCGCCCGCATGCCCGCGAATTGATCGCCGGTATCAGCACCGATTCCCAGTTCGGACCGGTACTGCTGTTCGGCCAGGGCGGCACCGCCGCAGAGGTGATCGGCGACACGGCCCTGGCGTTACCGCCGCTGAACCTGCATCTGGCCGGCATGCTCATGGATGAAACCCGGGTCTCACGCCTGCTGGCCGGTTACCGCGACCATCCGCCCGTGGACCGCGAGGCCGTGGCCCTGACACTGGTGAAACTGGCACAACTTGCCGGGGAGCTGGCGGAAGTGGTGGAACTGGACATCAACCCGTTGCTGGCGGATCCCTCCGGTGTAATTGCGCTGGATGCGCGTGTGCGGCTGGCAGACAGCAGCCAGCCTGCGGACCGGCGGCTCGCCATCCGCCCGTATCCGCGCGAGCTGGAACGCGATTTTGCACTCGCCGATGGGCGCAAGCTGCGCTTGCGCCCGATCCTGCCGGAGGACGAGGACATGATCCAGGCGCTGTTCAAGCAGCTCACACCCATGGAAATTTACATGCGTTTCCACGGCAACATGAAAATCCTGGAGCATACGCTGGCGGCACGCCTCACGCAGATCGACTACGACCGTGAGATGGCTCTGGTGCTGGCACGGCCCGGGGTGCCCGGCAAGGCAGGCATCTGCGCGGTAACGCGGCTGGCGGCTGATCCGGATTTTGAGCGTGCGGAATTTTCACTGCTGGTGCATCACGATTACACCGGCCAGGGCGTGGGTACGCGCCTGCTGCAGGCGCTCATCGACTACGCGCGCGCGCACGGCATCGGTGAATTGTTCGGCATCGTGCTGCGGGAAAATGCCGTGATGCTGAATCTCTGCCGCCGGCTGGGGTTTCGCGTGCAGCCCCAGGGCGGGCAGCCAGATCCGGCCTGCGTCACCATGAGCCTGCGCTTGAACTAGTAGCGGTATGTGCGGAATTGAGCGCCGGGCGCGGCGCTAGACCTGGATACCCAAAACCCGCCTGGGCCACAAACGCTTCGGCAGGTAACCACGGATGCGCGCGCTGCTGGAACGGGTGAGGTTCTTAGCGATGTAGCGCACCGGAGCGCGCAGCTTGCGGGCGCGAAGCTCGCCGCGCAACAAGCCGAGAAATTGCGGATCGGCAATCACAAACAGCCGTGTATTGGTTTTCCGGAGCAGTTTGCCGGCGATCACGCCGGATACTTCATGGGCGAAGCGGCTGGCGCTTTCGTCTTGCAAACTCGCGTTGCCCAGGGCGGCGCGGCTGGCTCGCGTGCGGTTTAAACCGCGGCCCTGGCGGTCAGAGGCAAGATTGCGCGCCCGCAAGCGGGCATCCGCGTTGAGGAAATCTTGGATTTCCTGCAGTCTTTCCTGCCCGGGTGCGATGCTGAACAATCGAGCGCGACCGCGATCAGCGGCTACCACCAGCATATCCCCGGCCATCAGCTGCTCCTCCGTTCTTCTTCATAGGGTGCGGTGCTTTCCAGTTGCCACTCCGGTTCGGCATCCGGGGTCGGCCGCACATGATTAAGGTACAGGCCGGCTGCGCAATTGGCGCACATGACCTGATGGCCGACGGCCAATACCTGCAACGGAATGAGGTTGCTTTCCCCGCATTCCGGGCAGCGCAAGCGGCAAAAATTCATGCACTTCTCCTAACTGCCCATAAAAAAGGCGCGCGGGCTCCAGGCCGCGCGCGCACTGACTTCAGGATTTCACCGGGATACGTTTCGGCTTGTGGATCTCGCCTTTGCCGATCTCGATTTCCAGCACGCCCTTGTCATAGTGGGCGTTGATCTTGTCCGGATCCGCAGAATCCGGCAGGGTGAAACGGCGATAAAACTCGCCCGCCACCCGTTCCACGCGATAATAATCCTCTCTATCCTCCTTAACCTCGGATTCGCGTTTGCCCTTGATGGTGAGCATGCCGTTTTCCATGGTTACTTCCACATCCTTGGGTTCCACACCCGGGATGTCGGCTTTTACCAGGAAACGGTTATCTTCTTCCTTGATGTCCACGGCCGGCAGCCAGTTGCTCATGGTGACATCCGATTCTTCGAGCGGCAGGTAATTTCCCAGGCGTGCGCCCAGGAACCGGTTGAAATCCTCGTTTAGATCCCTTAACAGGGTCCGTGGTTCATAGCGTGTGATGTTCATGGATAACCCTCCGTGTAATGGCGGAGGCCGTGCCGGACCCGACGGATCTTTCCGGTTGCTCCGCAAATAAATACTTCCTCGGTAAAATTATCATGCATAAACGGCGACTGCGCCTTGATCTGGGTCAAAATCACCGCATCCCTGCGAGCCCGGGATCTACGGCCTTGATCACGTCGCGCCTGGACTCGGTTTTGTACACAGTGCAGCCTTTGAGACCCAGCCGGTAGGCCTCCAGGAACAAGCCTTCGAAGCCGGAGGCTTGCGCATGACTCAGGTTGATGGTCTTGGAAATGGCGTTGTCCACGAACGGCTGCAGTGCCGCCAGCATCGCCAGCTGGGAAGCGGCCGGCAGCTGCGAGGCGGTAACGAATGCCGCTCCGGGCTGCGCGTCGCCAGCATGCGCCTGCCATAGCCTCCAGGCATAATCGGTGAGCGGGTAGTCCTCGATCGCACCGCCGCCCATGTGGATGCGCCTGCGCACGTGGTAATCGAACACCGGTTCGATGCCGCTGGAAATATTGTTGGCCAGCAGGCTGATGGTGCCGGTGGGCGCGATGGCCAGCAAATGGCTGTTGCGCATACCGTGCGCGGCGATTCCCTGGCGGATGCTTTCAGGCAGGCGCCGGGTGAAGCCGCTGCGCAGATAGCGCTCGCGGTCAAAGCTCGGGAACGCGCCGCGCTCCCCGGCCAGGCTAATGGAAGCAACATAGGCTTCATCGCGCAGCAGCTGCATCAGCCGGCTGGCGAAGGTTCTGGCTGCCTCGCTGGCGTAATGCAGGCCCAGCATGATGAGGGTGTCGGCAAAGCCGGTGATGCCCAAGCCCAGGCGCCGGCTGCGACGCACGGTCTGTGCCTGCAGGGCCACGGGAAAACGCGAAATTTCAATGGCGTCGTCCAGGAAACGCACCGCCAGCGGCACCAGGCTGCGCAGGCGTTCGAAGTCGAAGGCTGCCTGTTGAGTGAAGGGCGCGCGCACGAAGGCCGTGAGGTTGAAGGAACCGAGATTGCAGGCGCCGTAGGCCGGCAGCGGCACTTCGCCGCAGGGGTTGGTGGCGCTCAGGTATTCGTCGTACCACAGGTTGTTCTCGGCGTTGATGCGATCCACGAACAACACCCCGGGATCGCCGCTGCCTGCGGCCGCGGCCAGGGCCTGCCACAAGGAGTGCGCCGGCAAGCGTCGCACCACCCGGCAGGCAACCGGCTGGGCCTGTCCCGGCCAGCGCCGCATCACGGTTTCCGGGCTTGTGCCGCCGGACCAGGCGGATGCCGGAAACACCAGGGCCCATTCCGAGTTTTGTTCCAGTGCCTGCATGAACTCCGCTGTGATCTGCACCGACAGGTTGAAATTACCCAGACCGCCGCCGCGCTTGGCGTCGATGAATTCCAGGATGTCGGGATGGTCGCAGCGCAATGTCGCCATCATGGCGCTGCGCCGCTCGCCCAGCGACTGGATGTTTTTGGCCACATCGTCCCAAAGGTGCAGGAACGATACCGGGCCGGTAGCCACATTGCCGCTGGATGGCGCGGGCAGACCGGCGGGCCGGAGCGCGGAAAAATCGCAGCCGATGCCCCCGCCCTGCTGCAGGGTGAGGGCGCTTTCACGCAACAGCGCAAGTATTCCAGCCAGTGAATCGGGCACCACGCCCATGACGAAGCAGTTGAACAGCGTTACCCGGTGGCGGGTGCCGGCGCCGGCCAGGATGCGCCCGCCGGGCAGGAATACGAAATCCGCCAGCAGCGCGTGGAAGCGTTCCGCCCAGGACGCCTGTGCCGTGGGCTCGGCGCCGGCCAGCGCCCGGGCCACCCGCCACCAACTGGCTTCGGGATCCGCATCCAGCACCTTTCCGCCTGCCCGATAACGGTAGCGCTGGTCCCAGATGCGTTCCGATACCGCGTTGGTGAACGCTGTGCGCGCCACACCCACTCCAGTACTCAGCTCATGGCTGGGTCTGCAACTTCGCGGCTGCTGTCCTTGACGGCACCCAGGCCGGCAAGCGCCCCCTCGATGACCGCCTCAGTCACTTTGCGCGGGCGTACGGCATCGCCCACAGTGAAAACGTGCGGCACCAGCCCAAGCACATCCTGCTCCAGCCGGTTCTGGGAACGCGCGCCCAGGCACAGCACCACGGTATCGAATGTCATTTGTGTGTTCTCGCCGTCCACCGCCAGATGCACCTGCTGGCTTTCGATGCTCAGCAGGCGGGTGTGCGAAAGGATGTTGATTTTCAGCGCCCGCAGCCGTCCGAGCAGCAGGGTGCGATCGTCCAGCGGAGCGTCCGCGGCGATGTCGCCTTCGGCTTCAATCAAGGTGACCGAGTGCCCGGCCCTGGCGAGAAATTCTGCGGTCTGTGCACCGGAACAGCCGCCGCCGGCCACCAGCACCGTGCCGTATGCCGTGCTGCGGCCTTCCAGTACGTCGCGCGCGGTAATCACATGCATGTCGTTGACGCCGGGAATATTCGGGCGCACTGGTTGCGCGCCGGTTGCCACCACCAGTGCGAAGGGCTTCTCGCGCTCCACATAGTTTCGGTCCACGCGCGTGTTGAGCCGCACTTCCACACCCAAGCGCCGCAATTGCGCGCTCAGGCCATCCAGCAATTCGTGCCAGCCCGAGCGGTACGGAGCGGTGCCGGCCGCATGCAGCTGGCCACCGAGCTGACCGGTGGCTTCGCAGAGTATCACCTGCATGCCGCTGCCGGCCGCGTAGTGTGCGGCCTGCATGCCCGCCGGCCCGCCGCCCACCACCAGCAGCTTGCGCAATGCATGCGTTACCGGACGCTCGGCGAATTCGCGTTCACGGCCGCATTCGGGATTGACCGTACACCAAACATCGCGCTGATCAAACAGGCGACTGATGCAACCCTGGTTGCAGGCGATGCAGCGGTGGATGGAGGTTGTGTGGCCGGTCTTGGCCTTGAGGGGCCAATCCGGATCGGCCAGCAGTTCCCTGCCCAGGGCGATGAAGTCCGCCTGGCCGTTGGCCAGCACGCTTTCCGCCAGCGCCGGTGTACGCAACTTGCCCACCGCGATCACCGGGATTTTCACCCGTTCACGCACTTGTGCGGCGTAGTGCACCAAGGGTGCGTCTTCCACCGCCATGGGCGGGATCATGCGGCCCTTGGCATAAGAGGCGTAATTGCCCACGGATACATGGATGGCGGAAAGGCCGCGGGCTTCGAGCCAGGCGGCCAAGTCTGCGCAGTCATTCGGCGTGAGCCCGCCGGGAACCATTTCGTCCGCCGACAGGCGGATGGTCACGGTGAAATCGCTGCCGGCACGTTTGCGGATGGCGCTGATCACCTCATCAAGGAACCGCCGCCGGTTTTCGGTGCTGCCACCGTACGCATCGCTGCGGCGATTGCTGAACGGAGACAGGAACTGGGTGAGCAGGTAACCATGGGCGGCGTGGATTTCCACGAAATCCAACCCGGCCTCGCGCGCGCGTCTGGCGGCGGTGCCGAAGGCATCCGCCAGTGCGTGTATTTCAGCATTCTCAAGCGCGCGCGGCAGCTCATTCATGAGCGGACAGGGCATCTCGGAAGGCGCCACCGGTTGCTGGCCGGTTACCTGGAAGCTGGTCTGGCGGCCCGCATGATACAGCTGGATGCCGATGAGCGCGCCTTCTGCGTGCGCCAGCCCGGCGGCCTGGCGCAAGCCTGGGATAACGATGTCATCGTCCAGCCCCAGCTGGTTGCGGAAACCGCGCCCTTCCGGGGTCACGAAGCTGGCTTCCAGAATCATGGCGGCGATGCCGCCGTGGGCAATCCGCTGCAGGTGCGCCAGGTAACGCGGCGTCATGCGCCCGCGGGCATCCGCGTAATTGCGCACCATGGGGGCCATTAACAGGCGGTTCTTGAGGGTCAGCTTACCGATTTTGCCGGTGCTGAAAAGCAGCTGTGGCGCATCCATGTCATCCACCTCCTGGAGTTTCCACATGCATTACGCTATGCCTTGAAAGGTCCGGAGACACTGACCTGGATCAACAGCAATGTCAGGGTGCGGCCCAGCTGATACAGGTCAAGGCGCGCGCTGCCGGGGTCTGGTGTTATGTGTCTGTGGCACAGGCGGCATCCCGGCCGCCGCAGGAGAACGGCCATGAAACAGGTATTGGACGACAAACAGCGCAATGCACTGCTGAAAAAGATGCAGGATCGTTATGCTGTGTTGCACGAAGAAGTGCGCGCCGGTCTGGCGGCATCCGATAACGAGGACTACCGCAAGCTGGCCGGCGAAGTGGCGGATTCCGGCGAGGAGGCGCTGGCCGACCTGCTGGTGGACGTGCGGCTGGCGGAGATTGACCGTGATCTGGAGGAAATCAACGACATCAATGCTGCCACGGCGCGTATGCGCAGCGGCACATACGGCATCTGCAGCGATTGCGGCGCCCCGGTGCCGTATGCGCGTTTGCAGGCCTACCCAACCGCCAAGCGTTGCGAACCCTGCCAGCGCAGGCACGAGCGGACTTTCCGCACGCCCGGGGCGCCCACCCTCTAGGCCACGGAATCGATCCAGGCTGCAAGCCGGGCGCGCGCTGTCCGAGGACGCCGCACCAATGCCGTGGCAATCTGCAGCAGCGGCAGAGCCTGCAGCGGCAGACGCTTTTGCCTGCGTGCCAGGATACTCAGGGCATGCGAACCCTCGCACTGCGGCAACTGCAAGTCGCCGTGCGCCACGCGCAGGCCGAGCCGGCGATGATGGGAGCTGCGGCTGGTGGCGGTGGTGACCAGGTCGGCGAGGCCCGCGGTACCGTACGCCGCATGACGCGGGCCGCAGATACGCTCCACCAGCAGGTTGATTTCACCGAGCGCCGCGCTCACCAGCTGTCCACGCAGGTTGTCCCCCCATCCCAGGCCGTCGCCCAAACCGATCAGCGGCACATAGATGTTCTTGAGCACCCCGCACCAGGAAATCACACTCGGATTCGCGGTTGAGGTCAGGCGCAACCTGCTGCCGGCGAACAGTTTCTTGATCCGGGTGTGGTCGTTGCTGCGCTTGCTGCCGAATTCCGCGAAACCCCAGCGCCCGGCGCGCAGCTCGTTGGCGATCATGGGCCCGCCGAGTACGCCCCAGCTGGTGCGCGATCCCAGGCACTCACCGAGGATTTCCGCGGCCGTGTGTCCGGCGTCGTCCAGTCCCTTGGCAATGCTCAGCACCACCACCTGTTTGCGCAGGCGTGCATGAAGGTTCGCCAGCGTGCCGGCGATGCCGCAGGTCGGCACGCACAGCAGCACGAAGTCCGCCTGTTCCGCGGCCGAAAGCACGCTGGCCGGCGGCTGCAGGTTTTTGGGCGTCACCCGCCAGATGTTGAGACGCGCCCGGCTGCTCAGCAGCGCCTGCATGGCGTGGCCCATCTGGCCAAAACCAACGATCAGCACCGAAAAGCGCCTTGCATGTGATGGTAGAGTGTTCATGTTCGTGACATCCATGATGGTTGTTTATGTCTGACATCCGACAAGTGATTTTTGTAACCGGAATGAATCCCAAACCGCTGCCGGCGGAACACCGGCCGCTGTTGTGGCGCTGCATTGAAGGCGGAGCGCGGCAGGCCGGGGTCCCGGCCGGGGAGCTTGCCGGCATGGACCGCAGGTTTCACATGGCGGCCTGGAACCATCTTTATTACGGCGCCTATGCGGACATCGGGATTGACCGGCCCTGGGTCGAGCATATGCTGCGCGGTGAGGGACAGCAGTACTGCGCGCCCGAACCGGAGCGGGTACCGGTGTTGTGGACCCGGTTCAAGTACATGCTGGGGGATGTGATGCCGTGGCTGGCGGATACCTTTGCCGATGCGGAAATCCAGGGCCGCCTCAAGGACATCTCGCGTTATTTTCAGAACAGCGCCGGCATCGGTACGCAGGTGCGGGCCGTGGTCAAGCGCGCGCTGGCGCCGCTGGTGGAGCGGGGCGCGGAGATCATGCTGTTGGGCCACAGCCTGGGCTCGGTGATCGCCTACGACACACTGTGGGAAATGTCGCGTATCGACCGCCACAGCTGGCGCTGTCCGCTGTTTGTGACGCTCGGCAGCCCGCTGGGGATGTACTACATTCAACGCCGCTTGCTTGGCCATGGCGACTCCGGTGCGCGCCGCTACCCGGACAACATCGACCGCTGGATCAACATCGCGGCCACCGGCGACGTCATCGCTACCGACCGGCACCTGGACAATGATTTCCGCGGCATGCGCAAATACCATCTGCTCGACGGCATTGAAGACGTGGCGGCGGGTGTGCACAGCTGCTTCGCCACCGCTGAAGGACCTAATGCGCACCGCTGTTTCGGCTATTTTTTTCATCCGCTGGTGGCGAAGCTGGTCGTCGACTGGCTGGGCGGGAAGCAGCCGCGCGTGACCTGAGTTCCACCGACATGCGCGCCAGCTTGTTGTATATCCGCCAGCGGCGCTGCAGCGGCCACCATTCGTAGAGATAGATCTGCATGGGCCGCCACATGGCCACCCAGCCGCCGATCAACAGGCTTTCCCGGACGAACAAGGCCAGCGCGCCCCCCGTGCGGCGCAGGAATTCCGACAGGATCACCGACACCGCCAGAGCCGCCAGGCCGATCAGCAGGCTGCGCCAGCCCATGCGCATGAGCCGGCGGAATTCGAGACGCGCCAACCGTGCCTGGTTGGCAAAATGGTTATGCACCGCGTCAGCGGCGATATCCTGAACCTCGTCCTTGTTACCGCTCTCGAGGTGCAGAACCAGGCATACCGGTTCGTTCAGCGGATATTCTTCCGCCCAGCCGACGATGTATTCCTCGGCGTCCGCATCCAGATCCTTACGGTAGAACGGCGAAGGATCCATGGAGTTGAACAGTTGTTCCAGACTGTCGAGATGCACCTCGATACGGTGGCGGTGTGACTTTGCGAGCTTCATAAGTATCCGGTTATAGCTGCCACGA